>NZ_JBKAGV010000010.1:0-211571 GCF_046290545.1 Pikeienuella sp.
CAGCGCTCGGCGGCTTGACGCCGACCGAGTTCGCCGACCAACTGAAACTAGCCCGGAAGGTCGCATGAGGACTGGACCAGATACAGGGTCAGGTCCCCTCCGTGAAGGTTCCGCTGATCATCGTGGACCCGTCGCCCGGGGCGGACGCTACGCGCGGAACGATCTGCGACGAACTCGTCGAACAGATCGACCTCGCCGTCACCTTCGTGGAGCATTACGGCGCGCCGGTCCCCGACCACATTCTTGAAGGCCGCTCTCTACTACCGCTACTCCGCGGCGAGCGCCCGCAATGGCGCGAGTTCGCAGTGAGCGAATACGATTATTCCGTCTCCCCGATGGCGGAGGTCCTTGGCGTCGCCCCGCGAGACGCGCGGCTCTTCATGATCGCGGACCGGCGGTGGAAGTTCATGCATGCCGAAGGCGGCTTCCGCCCCATGCTCTTCGACCTCGAGACTGACCCCGACGAGTTCCGTGATCTCGGCGCGGACCCGGAGCACGCCTCGGTCATCGCCATGATGTATGAGCGCCTCGGCCGCTGGGCGCGCCGCCTCTCCCAGCGCACCACGGTCTCGGAGGCCGCGCTCCTCGCGCGTAGGGGCGGAACGCCCTCCACAGGCATCCTGATCGGCGTGCATGACGGGCACGAAGTGCCGGAGGAGTATCAGGAGGCCTATCACGGCCCGGCGCGGCCCCTGCCGCCGCGCGGGGGCGCATGAGCCGCCTCTCCCCTGAACACCGAGCCGAGATCCCGGGCATCATCGCGCGGCAGGTGCGGGCGGGGGCGGACCCGTCCCTCGCCTGCCTTCACATTCCGAAGACGGGCGGCACAAGCCTCGCCAACCTCATCGACGCGATGCGCGGGCGGGGGATGCGGGCCCCGCTCTACCTGCCGCACCGGATCGGGCTTGACGAAGCCGTCGAATTCCTGCCCGATTCACGCCTTGTCGTCGTGCTGCGCGACCCGCTGGAGCGCATGGCCTCCGGCTTCCTCTCCCGCCTCCGGAAGGGCCGCCCGCGGTATGACATCCCGTGGACGGCGCGGGAGGAGGAGGCCTTCGCGAACTTTCCCGCGCCTGATGCGTTCTTCCGCGCCCTTATCTCCGGCGATGCGGAGCAGGTTGCGGCCGCGCGGCGGGCTATCCGCGCCATCGTCCATCTCAGGCGCGGCTACGCCTCCTATTTCGGCTCGGCCGGGCGGGTTCGGGCGGAGGCGGCGCGTTTCGCCCTCATCGGAGAGATCGGGGCGATGAGGCGGATCGTGGAGGCGCTCGCGCATCTCCTCGGCCATGATCCGGCCGCGGTGTTGTCGCTCTATGCGGCGGACCACGTCGCCCCGGTCGGCGGCGGGGCCGCGCTTTCCGCGCTGACAGATCAGGAGCGGGCGCGGCTCCGCAAGGCCTTTCATGCGGAATACGAGGTATGGGAGGCGCTCCGCGCCCTGCCGGGGGCTCAGGCGGCCTGAAGCCCGCCCTCCGCAGCGAGGAAGTCCACGATCTCCGCCACCCCTTCCCCGTGCCGCAGCCGGGTGAAGAGCCAGGGCCGTCCCTGCCGCATCCGGTTCGCGTCCCGCTCCATCGCGTCGAGCGAGGCGCCGACATGGGGCGCGAGGTCGGTCTTGTTGATGAGGAGGAGGTTGGAGCGGGTGATGCCCGGCCCGCCCTTCCGCGGGATCTCCTCCCCCGCCGCCACGTCGATCACGTAGATCGTCAGGTCCGCGAGTTCGGGGGAGAAGGTGGCGGCGAGGTTGTCCCCCCCCGATTCGATGAAGACGACGTCGAGATCGGGGTGCCGCCGCCGCATCTCCGCTACCGCCGCGAGGTTGATGGAGGCGTCCTCACGGATCGCGGTGTGCGGGCAGCCGCCCGTCTCCACCCCGATGATCCGGTCGGCCGGCAGCGCCTGGGAGCGCATCAGCGCCTCCGCATCCTCCCGCGTGTAGATGTCGTTGGTGATCGCGCCGACCGACCATCGCTCCCGCATCGCCTTGCAGAGAGCGTCGGTCAGGGTCGTCTTGCCGGCGCCGACCGGGCCGCCAATGCCGACTCTAAGGGGGCCGTGGGGGGATTTCATCATTTCACCGTCGCAAGTCTTTCGGTGAGCGAGAGGCTCATCCCGTCTTCGTCGATCTCCACGGAAGAGGTGGCGAATACACCTATGGAGCGGCCGACGGAGCCCGTCGGCTCCGCCACGCTCGCGGCCTTCGCCTTCCGCACCCAGAGCGGCGCGCCCTCGCGCAGCAGCTCGCGCCAGCCCTCATGTTCGGGCTTAAGCCACCAGCGTCCGTCCGTCGTCGTCTCCATGTCCACCCGGTAGGTGACCGTCTTGCCGCCCCATGTCCATTCGCCGTCGTCGAAATCCCGCATGACGGGTATCTGCTCGAAGCCGAGCACGGCGGCGGAGCGCCGGTCCGTCGGCTTGGCGACCCAGGCGCCGCGCTTCTGCGTGAGGCCTATGACGGGTTTCGGGGCGGTCTTCGCCGGGGGTGGGCTTTGCTTCATGTTCTGAACAACCTGACGGTTTGAGTTTCGTGAGCGATCGCGGAAATGTCCGAGAGGAGCGCCGCGCCGCCGACATCGTCGAGCGTCGAGCGCGCCGCCTCTTCCGCCAGCATAGCACATATGGGCATGAGCGCGGCGACGATCCTCTGCCCCTCTGTCTGCCCGAGCGGGATCAGCCTGACCCCGACGGAGGCGAGGTTGGCGGCGAAGGCCTGGAGGAAGAGCGTCAGCGCCGGAACCAGCGGCGCCTCGTGCGCCCTCGCGAAGCGGCCAAAGGCGACGGGGTAGGGGGCGGGGCCGTGGTCCCGCCCCCAGACGGCGGAAGTCGTCGCCGCGAAGGCGGCGCCCATCTCCGTGGTCTCCGCCAGCCGCTCCCGCGAGGGGGCGAGTGCGGCGGCGAGGTCGGCAGGCTCCTCGCTCGAAGGGTCCGCATAGGCTGCGGCCGCAAGAATCGCGTCCGTCCGCCCCGCGCCGATCCGCAGGCAATCCGCGATCCAGCGTTCGAGCGCCGCGCCGTCCCCCACCAGCCCCGCCGAGATCGCCCACTCCACCCCATGGGAATAGGCGTAGGCCCCGACCGGATAGCCGGGAGAAAGCCAGGCGTGCAGCTTCTGCATCGCCTCAGTCATGGTGGTGATGGTGGTGGTGATGCCCATGCGCATGATCGTGGTCATGCGCGTGGTCGTGCCCATGCCCGTGTTCATGCCGGTGCGGGATATGTGCGTTCGGGTCCTCGTGCGGATCGTGGCTGTGCGAATGCCCGTGCGTCCGCCCGTGGCCGTAGGCGCCGCCTTCGGGCGTGAATGGCTCCTCCACATGCCGCACCTCGGCGCCGAGCTGCGCCAACATGTCCTCCAGCACATGATCCCGCTGGATCAGGAGCCGCCCGTCCTCCACCTGCGCCGGTGTGTGCCTATTGCCCACATGCCAGGCGAGCCGGGCAAGCGCCCGCCCCTCCGCCCGCACCTCGGCCAGCGGCTCCGGCGCGGCGCGGATCAGGATGCGTCGGCCGTCTTCGAGCAGGAGCGCATCGCCCTCGCGCAACTCCGTCGCCTCCGCGAGGTCGAGCAGGACGGCTGCGCCGGCCTCGGTCACAAGCCGGCCCCGGCGGCGGTAGCGGTCGGCATAGGCGAGTCGGATTTCGTCGTCGCTGGCGGCTGCGGTTTCGAGGCTCGTCGCCCGGGCCGGGTTGAGCGCCTTTGCGATCGTCATGGCCACTCCTTCGCGGCTCGAGAGACTGTCCCGGTTCCACAAAACGCCGCACACACGCCCGCCTGCGGGAGAGGGTGGCGGCGTCCGAACCCGTTTTTCTGATTACATATATATTCCAGATACATAACCCCAGTGCACAGCGTGTGCACACGCTTCAGAACAGGAAGTATCGCTGCGCCATCGGCAGCACCGTCGCCGGCTCGCAGGTCAGCAGTTCCCCGTCCGCCCGCACTTCGTAGGTCTCCGGGTTCACCTCGATATGCGGGGTCGCGCTGTTGAGCATCATGGACGCCTTGCCGATCCCGCCCCTCGTGTTCTTCACCGCCAACAGCCCCTTCCGAAGCCCGAGATCGGCGCCGACGCCGAGCGCGGCTTCCGAGACGAAGGTGACGGAGGAGGCGGCGAGCGCGCCGCCGAAGGCTCCGAACATCGGCCGCATGTGGACGGGCTGCGGCGTCGGGATCGAGGCGTTCGGGTCCCCCATCGGCGCCGCCGCGATCATGCCGCCGATCAGCACGAGATCGGGCTTCACCCCGAAGAAGCCGGGGGACCAGAGCACGAGGTCGGCCCGCTTGCCGGGCTCGATGGAGCCGATCTCATGCGCCATGCCATGCGCGATGGCGGGGTTGATTGTGTATTTCGCAATATAGCGGCGCACCCGGAAATTGTCGTTCGCCCCCGTCTCCTCGGAGAGCCGCCCGCGCTGCCGCTTCATCTTGTCCGCCGTCTGCCAGGTGCGGATCAGCACCTCGCCCACGCGGCCCATCGCCTGGCTGTCGGAGGCGATGATGGAGAAGGCGCCCATGTCATGCAGGATATCCTCAGCCGCGATGGTCTCCTTCCTGATCCGGCTCTCCGCGAAGGCCACGTCCTCGGGGATCGACTTGTCGAGGTGGTGGCAGACCATGAGCATGTCGAGATGCTCTTCGAGCGTGTTGACCGTGTAGGGCCGCGTCGGGTTCGTGCTCGAAGGGAGCACATGCGGCAGCGACGCGACCTTGATGATGTCCGGCGCATGGCCCCCGCCCGCGCCCTCGGTGTGGAAGGCGTGGATCGTGCGGCCCTTCATCGCCGCGACCGTGTTCTCGACAAAGCCGCTCTCGTTCAGCGTGTCGGTATGGATCATCGCCTGCACGTCCATCTCGTCGCAGACGGAGAGGCAGCAATCTATCACCGCCGGGGTGGTTCCCCAGTCCTCATGCATCTTCAGGGCGCAGACGCCAGCCTGAATCTGCGCGATCAGCTCGTGCGGGGTGGAGGCGTTGCCCTTGCCGGAGAAGGCGAGGTTCATCGGGAACCCGTCCGCCGCCTGAAGCATCCGCCCGATATGCCAGGCGCCGGGCGTGCAGGTCGTCGCGTTCGTCCCCGTCGAGGGGCCGGTGCCGCCGCCGAGCATGGTGGTGACGCCGGACATCAGCGCCTCCTCGATCTGCTGCGGGCAGATGAAGTGGATATGGCTGTCGAATCCCCCGGCGGTCAGGATCTTTCCCTCTCCCGCGATGGCGTCAGTGCCGGGGCCGACGATGATGTCCACCCCCGGCTGCACGTCCGGGTTGCCGGCCTTGCCGATCTTGTGGATGCGCCCGTCCCGGAGGCCGACATCGGCCTTGTAGATGCCGGTATGGTCCACGATCAGCGCGTTGGTGATGACCGTGTCCACCGCCCCGGCGACGCGCGTCGTCTGCGCCTGGCCCATCCCGTCCCGGATCACCTTGCCGCCGCCGAACTTCACCTCCTCGCCATAGGTGGTGAGGTCCCGCTCCACCTCGATGAAGAGCTCGGTGTCGGCGAGCCGCACCTTGTCGCCCGTCGTCGGGCCGAACATGGCGGCGTAGTCGCGGCGGGATATGCGCGCAGGCATCAGAGATCCCCCATCACTTTGCCCTGGAAACCGAAGACCTTCCGCGCCCCCCGATAGGGAACGAGCCTCACTTCCCGCTCCTGCCCCGGCTCGAAGCGGACGGCGGTTCCGGCCGCGATGTCGAGCCGCATGCCGCGCGCGGCCTCCCGGTCGAAGGCCAGCGCCCCGTTCGTCTCCGCAAAATGGTAGTGGCTGCCGACCTGCACCGGCCGGTCGCCGGTATTGGCGACCGTGATCGTGACGGCGGCGGCGCCCTCGTTCAGGACGATCTCGCCTTCGGCGGGGAGGATTTCACCGGGGATCATCGGGCTCACCGTATCGGCTCGTGGACGGTGACGAGCTTCGTCCCGTCCGGAAAGGTCGCCTCGACCTGCACGTCGTGGATCATCTCCGGCACCCCTTCCATGCATTGCGCGCGCGTGATCACATGCGCCCCGGCCTCCATGAGGTCGGCCACCGAGCGGCCGTCCCTCGCGCCCTCCACCACGAAATCGGTGATGAGCGCCACCGCCTCCGGGTGGTTCAGCTTCACGCCGCGTTCAAGGCGTTTCCGCGCGACGACGGCGGCCATCGAGATGAGGAGCTTGTCCTTTTCCCTCGGGGTGAGGATCATCGTCTAACCCTTCTTCATATCGACCAGACGCGGGGCAGGTCGCCCGCGCGGAAAAGGCGGATGAGCGGGATGAGCGCGGCGCGGAGCGCGCAGCCCGTCTTCGCCAGAATGCGCGCTACGAGCCGCCCGCCCCAGGCGCTGACGCCGCCCGTCACGCCTTCGGGGAGTGCGGCGCGGGCTGCTTCGAGCCTCTCCTCCGCGTCCCGCGCCACATAGAGCAGCGTCGCGGCGGCGAGCCGGCCGGCGAAGCCCGCCGGGGCGGCCCCTGCGACGGGCGAAAAGCGCAGCGCCTCGGCGTGGAGCAGCCGCCCGCCGCGTCGCACCCGCCAGTTGTCGATCAGGGAGCCCGTCGCCACCTGTTCCCCCATCGCCACGCGACCGAGGATTAGCGGCTCGACGGCGAGGAGCGCAGCGTCCTCCGCCATCTCCACGTCGAGCCGCCGGTCAAGCCGGCCGCCGTCAAAGAGGATCGTCTCCTGCGGCAGCCAGTCCACCCGCGCGCCCGCGCCGATGCGGAGCCGGTTCCGTACGGTCGCCGCGCCGGCAAGGGAGCGGTAGACGCGCTCCGCCGTCTGGCTCGCCGCCGTCGCATGGCAGCCGTCGGCAGCCTCGATCTCGACGTCGATCCGGTCCCCGCCGGTCAGGCCGCCGGCGGTGTTGAGCAGCACCGCCTCGAATCCGTTCGAGTTCGGCATCCGCGCCTTCGCGCAGCCGCCTTGATGCAGCCTGTCCAGAACCGTACGCCCGCCGCGCTGCTTCGCGGAGACAAGGACGCGCCCTGCAGCGCGCTGCATGGCCGGCGAAGCGTCGAGCGTGGCGGCGTGGAACATGGGGCTCCCGGGTCTCATCCGGCCATAGAAGCGGCGGCGGAGCGACGGCGCAACGGGAAAACGCCGTTCCGGGCGGCGCTTGGCTTCAGGCGCCTCTTTCCTGGGCGCCAAGCGCCGCCAGAACCGCCTCCCGACGCGGGATCGGATCGGTCGCGCCATAACCCGAGACGGTGCCGGCGGCGACGATGGCGGCGCGGCGCCCGGCCTCGAAGGCGTCTCCCGTCTCCAGCATCCAGGCGTGGAAGGCGCCGGAAAAGCTGTCCCCCGCCCCGGTGCTGTCCACCGGGGTCGCCGGGGCGGGGGAAATCGTCTCCCTCCGGCCGACGGCGGCGATGCGGGCGCCGTTCGCCCCGTCCGTCACGATCAGGATCGAGGGCCCGAGCGCCGCGAAGGCGTCGATCACCGCGTCCGCCGCGCCGAGGCCCATGAGCGCGCGGCAATCGTCCAGCGACGTGACCAGCACGTCCGCCAGCGCCGCCGCCTCCTCCAGCACGCGCCGCGCCTCCTCCGCGCGCCAGAGCGCGAGGCGGAGATTGGTGTCGAGCGAGACCCGAACCCCCGCCTCCCGCGCCGCGCGCATCGCCGCGAAGCCCGCCGCGCGGAGCGTCGGGGAGACGGCGAGCGTGATGCCGGAGAGGTGCAGCACCTTCGCCGCCCGGATCGCCGGCAGGTCCAGGTCGTCAGGCCCGTAGAGCGAGGCGGCGGAGCCCTTCCGCACATAGGTGAAGCGCCGCGCCGCAGGGTCCGGCTCGATGAAGTTGAGCCCGGTGGGCGCATCCGGGTTCCTGAGCACGGAGGCCGCGCTCACCCCCTCCTCGGCCCAGTGCGCCACGATCCCGTCCCCGAAGAGGTCTGTCCCCAGCGCGCCGAGATAGCCGACGCTCGCGCCCTGCCGCGCGGCGGCCATGGCGGCGTTCGACGTGTCCCCGCCAAAGCCCATGCGCCAGCGCCCGTCCGGCTCCCGCACGAACTCGCCGAGCGGCTCCCCGAGGCAGAGGATGTCGGCCATCAGAGCGACGCGGTCACGCCGCCGTCGACGAAGAGCGTCGTCCCGTTGACGAAGCTCGCGCCGGGCGAGCAGAGGAAGACGCAGGCGCCCACAAGCTCCTCGACCCGGCCCCAGCGGCCCTGCGGCGTCCGCTTCGCCAGCCATTCGGTGAAGGCCGGATCGGCGACAAGCGCGGCGTTGAGCGGCGTCTCGAAATAGCCCGGCGCAAGGGCGTTGACATTCAGGCCGTGCTTCGCCCAGTCGGTCGCCATGCCCTTGGTGAGGTTCGCCACCGCCCCCTTCGTCGCCGTGTAGGGCGCTATGCCGGGGCGGGCCAGCGCCGTCTGCACCGAGGCGATGTTGACGATCTTGCCCCGCCCGCGGCGGATCATGTGCCGCGCGCACGCCTGCCCCACGTTGAAGACGGAGGAGACGTTGACGCGCATCAGCCGCTCGAAATCCTCCGGCGCGAAGTCCTCCAGAGGGCCGCGATGCTGCATCCCGGCGTTGTTCACGAGGATGTCGATGGGGCCGACATCCGCCTCGAACCCGTCCACCGCCGCGCGGGCGGCCGCATGGTCCGTCACGTCGAAGGGCAGGAGTTCGACCGCGGCGCCGCCGGCGCGAAGCTCCTCCGCCGCCCTCTCCAGCTTCGCATCGTCGCGCCCGTTGAGGACAACCCGCGCGCCGACGCCGGCGAGCCCCCCGGCGAGGGCGAGGCCGATTCCCTGGCTGGAGCCGGTGACGAGGGCCGTGCGGCCCTTCAGCGAAAAGAGGCGTTCAAGGCCGATCATTCCATCCCCCATTTTCAACATCATTGCGCCGGGCGGGGCGGGGGGCAAGGGCGTCAGAAGACGAGGTCCATCACGTCGAACCGCGCCGGCTCCCGCAGCATCCCTCCCATCCGGTCGAGATCGCCGCGCGCCGCGCGCCAGTCGATATAGGCCTGCCGGCTCTCGATCCGGTCCCAGATCTGGAAGACGGTCACCGTCTCCGCCGCCCGGTCCCCGCCGGCGCGGATGAGTTCGGCGCCGGGTTGGGCCACGGTGTCCGGCAGCGCCTCAGCCATCATGGCGAGAAGCTCGGCGTAGCGGCCGGGCGCGGCCTTCGCGGTGAGGATGACGACGACGGGCATGGGCGCTCCTTCTCTCGGGCCGCGGAATCCTCGCCGGGGGCGGCGATCCGGTCAACTATCGCTTTCCCCCGCGTCGCGCCCGCGCCACTCTGGCGCCGACGCGGAGAGGGGATTCCGATGCGACGCATTGCACTTGTTCTTGCGCTCTGTCTCGCCGCCCTCGGCGCCGCCGCCCAGGCCCCGGAGCCGGCGAGCCCCGAGGCGGCGCGCGAACTCGTCTCCCGCCTCTCTGACGCCGAGGTCCGCGCCTTGCTTCTCGAACGGCTCGACGCGGTGGCGGCCGAGCGGGCGGTGGCTGACGAGGAGGGTTCCGGCCTCGCCCAATGGGCTCAGGAGGCGGCGGAAGAAGTGGGCGACGTGCTCGGCCAGTCCCTCCTCCGCACCCCCGACATGCCGGGTCGAATGGCGGACGCTTTCGGGCGCTTTTTCGAACCGCGCGACTGGGGCGGCTTCCTTTCTTTCCTCGCGCAGGTCGCCGGGGTGATCGCCGTCGCGGCTGCGGCGGAGACGCTGGCGCGGCGGCTCACAAGGCCGTTCCGGACGGCCGGCCGGGGGCGGGGGCTCGGCGCCGTGATCCTCGCGCTCCTCAGGCGGCTGGCGACGGACGGCGCCGGGCTCGCCGCCTTCATGCTTGTCGCCTGGGCGCTGATCCGCCATGCGATGCCCGGCGACTCCTTCCACCCGCTCTTCCCGGACAGCAACCGCGAGGTCGCCTGGCGCTTCATCTCCGACCCCGTGCTCTACGCTCGTCTCGCTGCAGCTCTGGCGCGTTTCCTGCTCTCGCCCCGGGACGCCTCGCTGCGGCTGATGAGCGTGGAGGAGGAGGAGGCGCGGTTCTTCCTAAGGCATCTCGCGATCATCGGCGCGCTCTGGGGCCTCCTCTCCTTCGGCGTCGTGTTTTTCGCGAGCCATGGCGCGAACCCGACGGAGACGCCGGTCGGCTTTTGGCTGAACAATCTGCTCTATGGCTGGATACTCTGGACGACCTGGCGCGGCCGCGCCGCGCTGACGCGAATGCTGATCGGGGCCGAGCCGGCCGAGACGAGCCCGATGGAGGCGCGCATCGCCCGCGCCTTCCCGGCCTTCGCGCTGATCCTCGTGGCGGCGAACTACCTCCTCATCGTCTATCTCGCGGCAATCGGGCGCTATGATCTCCTTGACGGGCGGCAGAACCTGACCCTCGGCATCCTCCTCTTCGCGCCGATGTTCGACACGGCGATCCGCGGGGCGATCCGGCATCTCCAGCCGACGATGCGGGGGGAGGGGGAGCTGGCGGCGCGGGCGCATCTTTCCGCCCGGAGGAGCTGGATCCGGATCGGGCGTGTCCTCGTCTTCGGCTTCGTCATTTATCTCGTCGCGCGGCTCTGGGGCATCGAGTTCCAGAACCTCGCCGCCGCGGGCGTCGGCGCGCAGGCGGCGGCGGCGTTGGTGCGGATGCTGCTGATCCTCGCCGCGGGCTACCTCATCTGGGAGCTCGTCTCGCTCTGGATCAACCGCCGCCTCGCGGCGGAGCGGACGGCGCCGGGCTTCGACCTGACGGCGGACGAGCCGGGCGGCGGCGAGGGCGGGCAGGCCGGCGGCTCGCGCCTCTCCACCGTCCTGCCGCTCCTGCACGGGACGGTGAAGGTCGCCGTCGCAATCATCTTCGCGCTCCTTGCGCTCGGGGAGATCGGGCTCGACATCACGCCGCTCCTCGCCGGCGCCGGCATCGCCGGGCTCGCCATCGGCTTCGGCGCGCAGAAGCTGGTGGCGGATGTCGTCTCCGGCGTCTTCTTCCTCGTGGACGACGCCTTCCGGACGGGGGAGTACATTGAGGTCGCCGGCACCGTCGGCACGGTGGAGAAGATCTCCGTCCGCTCGATGCAGCTCCGCCATCACAAGGGGCCGGTCCACACGATCCCCTATGGCGGGGTGGACAAGATCACCAATTTTTCCCGCGACTGGGTGATCATGAAGCTCAAGTTCACCGTGCCCTTCGACACGGACCCGAACAAGGTGAAGAAGATCTTCAAGACCATCGGGCAGGAGATGATGGCCTCGCCCGAATTCGGGCCGGATTTCCTCCAGCCATTCAAGTCCCAGGGCGTGTTCGACTTCACCGACGTGGGGATGATCATCCGGGGCAAGTTCATGGCCAAGCCGGGGCGGCAATTCGTGCTGAGGAAGGAAGTCTACAACCGCGTGAAGGCGGCGTTCGAGGCGCAGGGCATCGAGTTCGCGCGGCGCGAGGTGCGGGTCGCGCTGCCCTCGATGGAGGGCATGAAGCTCACGGAAGAGGACAAGGCCGCGATCTCCGCGGCGGCGGGGCAGGCTGCCCAGAACCAGGGGCGGGAGGGCGGCGCATGAAGCCGGAGATCGTCGTCTTCGACATCGGCGGAGTGCTGATCGACTGGTCGCCGCAGCATCTCTACCGGCGTCTGATCCCGGACGATGAAGCCCGCGCGGCGCTCTTCGCCCGACTGCCGCTCGATGCGATGAACCTCGAAGGGGACCGGAACGGCTCCCTCCGCGCCGAGGTGGAGGCGCTGGCGGAGCGGCATCCGGAGGAGGCGGCGCTGATCCTGCCCTGGTGGGCGGGGTGGGAGCGGATGTGCGCCGGTCTCTTCGCGGACGCGGTGGCGCTGCGGGACGCGCTGCGAAAGGCGGGCGTTCCCGTCTGGGCGCTCTCCAACTTCGCCGCCGACGCATGGGAACGGGCGCTGCGTCTCCATCCGGAGATCGGGGAGTTCGACGGGCTGGTGATCTCGGGCCATGAGCGGCTGGTGAAGCCCGACCCGGCGCTCTACGAGCGGCTGGAGCGGCGGGCGGGCGCGGCGGGGGCCGCGCTCTTCTTCATCGACGACAAGGACCATAACGTCGCCGCCGCCCGGGCGCGGGGCTGGGGCGGGCATGTGCACGAAGGCGCTTCGGGAACCCGCGCCGCGCTCGCGGCGGCGGGATTCCCGGTCTGATCCGTCTCCGGCCGCCCGCTCAGGAGCGGCCTTCCGCAAGGTGAACGGCGTAGTCCTCCATCGTGATCGTCCCGGCCTCGCGCGTCCGTTCCCGGTCGGCCACCGGCAAGGCGTCCTGCACGAAGTCGATCCGCTTCCAGCTCGGATGCGGCTGCGCGCCGTCGGGGGCGGGAACGTATCGGCTGGTCTCGACCCGTTGATGCCGGTGGATGTATCGGGCGCAATTGAGAAAGCAGCGCTCGACCGCGACGCGCACGACCATCTTCGCGCCAGGCCAGCGCCCGCGCTCCGGATCGCCTTTATGGATCGTCGCGTCGCCCTGAACCCGCACGCGATTCGGCGTCTCGAAGTCGATGAAGAGCATTCCGATCTTGGCGGTCTCGGCGATGTTTCCGATGCTGAGGAACATCCCGTTTCCGTCATAGGCGGGGAAGAGCAGCGTTTTCGGGTCGGCGATCCGCACCACCCCCTCCGGCCCGCCCTTGTAGCTGACGGTGGGGCGGCCGAAGCCGTCCACCGTCGAGAGGAAGAAGAAGTCCCGGCTGGCGATGAAGTCGGCCGCGGGGCCCGCGACCTCGTCCCACACGATGGCTCCCGCCACGGTCTCCGCCAGCTTCGTCGCCCCTTGCGCCTCCTGCAGGGCGCGCTGTGCGCCAGTGTAGAATGGCGCCGTCATTCGGCCGCCTCCGAAGGGAGCGCGCGGAGCGCCGGCGCCGGGGCGGGCGGGTTCGCGGCGGCCGGGCCAGCCTGGGCTTCGAGCACGAGGCGCGCGACGTCTGGCCGGTAGTAATGCCCCGCCGGGTCAGCGAAGACTTTGGCGCCCTCGATCATCGCGAGGTCGATCTCCGCCGTCGCGAAGCCGTCGGTGAACTCGTCGATCGGGTCTGTCATTCGGAAGCCATCCGGCGCAAAGACTGCAGCGGCGCCTCCACCCGCGCTCACAAGCGCGCGAATGTTCGGGTCGCCGAGCGTGATGCTGTCAAGGCTGTCTTCGGAAATGATCGAGTTCGCAGCGATTACGAAGCACCCGCCCTCAAGCGCATAGCTCGCGCTCTCGTTGAGGTTGGCGGCGGCCGACAGGCAATAGGCGGAGCGGACTCCCTTGAACATGCCAAAGGAGGGCCAACTCGCGACGTGGATTTGCTCGCCGAGCTGGAACATGCCCTGCCGGTTGAGCGGCTGGATGTTCTCCCAGCAGTTCAGTCCGCCAATCCGGCCGAAGGGTGCCTCGACGACCCTTAGGTCGGTCGCCGGCCCCTCGCCCCAGACCGTGCGCTCCATGTGCGTGGGCCGGAGCTTGCGGCGCGTCATCACGACCTCGCCGCGGTCGTCGAGCAGAGCCTGGGAACAGTAGATGCTGCCGCGGTCGCGCTCCGCGAAGCCGAGCATGACCCAGGTGCCGGCGCGCTTCGCCGCCTCGCCCACGGCACGCATCTCAGGCCCGTCGACCGTTATGGCGTTTTGGCGATGCGCCATCACGATGTCCATCGCCGCCATCGGCGGCTGAAGCCAGATCGTAAAGGGATAGCCCGGCAGCCAGACTTCGCCGAAGGCGAGGAGTTCGATATCCTGACGTCCGGCATCCTCGATCAGCGCAATGGTCTTCTCCAGCGTCCCCTTCGCGTCCATCCAGACGGGCGCGGCCTGCACAGCGGCGACTTTTGTCATCCTCGTTTCCCTGTCAGCGATTTCTACTGGAGTGAAACCTAGCCAGCGCGGCCTGAGCCGATCAGTCCCCGAATGGGGACCCTTCAAGGCCCGCGCGCCATGCGGCGGCCATCGCGGTGCGTGTGGAGACGCCGAAGAGCCGGTGGAGCGCCTTCATGTGCTTTTGCACCGCGGCGAGGCCGCCGCCCAGCGCCTCCGCGATCTCGCGGTTGGTTAGGCCGCTTGCCGCCAGCTCCGCCACCTCGTTCTGCCGGCGGGTCAGGCGGGGATGGCGCGGCGGCAGCGTCAATAGCCGGACGGAAGCGCGGGTGGCGAGCGGGGAGAGCGCGCAGAGCCCTTCGAGATCCAGGCGACGCGCATTCGCCTCCGTCATTGCGCCCAGGTAAAGCACCCCCGACAGACTTTCTTCCCGATAGAGCGGCAGGGTCGCGAAACCCGTGAGCCCGAAGCGGCCGGAGACGCGCTGATACAGATGTGATCGCGTCCAGCGCTCTCCCAGCGCGACGAGCGTGGAGCATGGGGCGCCGGTCTCCCGCACGCGGGCGAGAACCGGGTCGATGGGGATGCCCTGCGTCTCGTAGGCGCGGGTGAAGGCTTCCGGCATGCCGAGGATGACGCCCTGCATCCGGCCCGCATCGTCAAGAACATAGAGGCCGACGCAATCCATCCCGGCTTCGCGCAGCGCTCCTTCCGCCACGCGCCGAAGCTCCTCCGGTGCCGTGCCCTGCATCGTCGCCATGAGAAAGGCTACGCCGAATCGGCCGCCCGGCAAAGCGGATTGCGGGCCTCTGCGCGCCGCGCCTTGCGGGGCGCCGCCCCCGCTCATAGGCTCGGGCCGACGATTCCAGCGCGCCGGAGCCGATGACAGACGAAGCCGAACCCGAGGTCGAAGAGGCCGGCCCCTATCTCGCGCTCGCGCGCAAGCACCGGCCGCAGAATTTCGACGACCTGATCGGGCAGGAGGCTATGGTGCGCGTCCTCGCCAACGCCTTCGCGCATGACCGCATCCACCACGCCTTCATCATGACAGGCGTGCGCGGCGTCGGAAAGACCACGACCGCCCGGATCATCGCCAAGGGGCTGAACTGCGTCAGGCCGGACGGGAAGGGCGGCCCCACGACCTCGCCCTGTGGCCTCTGCGAGCCCTGCCGTCAGATCGCGGAGGGCCGCCATGTCGACGTGCAGGAGATGGACGCGGCGAGCCGCACCGGCGTCGGCGACATCCGGGAGCTGATTGACGGGGTGCGCTACCGCGCCGCCTCCGCCCGCTACAAGGTCTATATCATCGACGAGGTCCACATGCTTTCGGTGAGCGCGTTCAACGCGCTTCTGAAGACGCTGGAGGAGCCGCCGCCGCATGTGAAGTTCATCTTCGCCACCACCGAAATCCGGAAGGTGCCCGTCACCGTCCTCTCCCGCTGCCAGCGGTTCGACCTGCGGCGGATCGAGCCCGAGGCGATGATCGCGCATCTCGCGCGCATCGCCGGGCTCGAGGGCGCAAAGGTGACGGAGGGCGCGCTTGCTCTCATCACCCGCGCCGCCGAGGGCTCGGTGCGGGATGCGCTCTCCCTCCTCGACCAGGCGCTGGCGGACGGGCGCGACGCGCCGGTGGAGGCGGAGACGGTGCGCGCCATGCTCGGGCTGGCGGACCGGGGGCGGGTGATCGACCTCTTCGAGGCGATCATGCGGGGGGACGCGGCGGGAGCTCTGGGCGAGCTTTCGCGGCAATACGCCGAGGGGGCGGACCCGGTCGCCGTGCTGCGGGACCTAGCGGAGCTGACGCACTGGATCTCCATGGTGAAGATCAGCCCCGCCCATGCCGACGACCCGACCGTGGGCGCCGACGAGCGGGACCGCGGCCGCGCCCTCTCCGCCGCGCTGGAGATGCCGGCGCTCGCCCGGATGTGGCAGATGCTGCTGAAGGCGATGGAGGAGGTCGGCCGCGCGCCGAACGCCATGATGGCGGCGGAGATGGCGGTGATCCGCCTCACCCATGTCTCGGAACTGCCGCCGCCGGAGCGGATCGTGAAGGAGCTGAAGGGTGAGGCTGCATCTGCGCCCGCCGCGCCCGGCCCGCGCCCTGCGCCCACGGGCGGCGGGGGCGGGGCGCGCGCGGTCGGCTCCGCGCTCGCGCCCGCGCTCGCCCCGGCGTCTGCGCCGGACGCGCTTTCCGCCTACCAGTCGCTGGAGGCGGTCGTCGCCCTCATCCGTGAGAAGCGGGACATGAAGCTGTTGGCCGACGTGGAGGATTGCGTCCGCCTCGTCCGCTTCGCGCCGGGGCGGATCGAGTTCTGCCCCGGCCCCGGCGCGCCGGCGGAACTGGCGCAGACGCTCTCGACCAAGCTCGCGGCCTGGACGGGCGCGCGCTGGATGGTCTCCGTCACGGACGCGCCGGGCGCGCCCTCCATCACCGAGGTCCGGCGGCGGGCGGAGGCGGAGGAGGCGGGCGCGGTGGCGCGCCATCCCCTCGTCGCCGCCGCGCTCGAAGCCTTCCCCGGCGCCCGCATCGCCGCGGTGCGCGCGATGGCGGAGCCCGACGCGCCGCCGCCCCCGCCGGAAGAAGCCTATGACGAGGACGAGTTCGGCGACGACTGGTCGCCGGTGGACCCCTTCGCGGAGTGACCGCGGAAAGGAGATCGGATGTTCAAGGGACTGGGCGACATGGGCAAGCTGATGATGCAGGCCCAGCAGATGCAGGCCAAGGTGCAGGAGGCGCATGAGCGGCTCGAAAGCATCGAGGTCGAGGGCGAGGCCGGCGCCGGGCTCGTGAAGGCGCGCGCCACCGCGAAGGGCGCGCTCCGCGGCCTCTCCATCGACCCCTCGCTCTTCGTCCCCGAGGAGCGCGAGGTGGTGGAGGACCTGATCGTCGCCGCCGTCAAGGACGCGCAGGAAAAGGCGAGCGCCCGCGCCGCAGAGGAGATGGCGAAGATCACCGAGGGCCTGCCTCTCCCGCCGGGGATGAAACTGCCCTTCGGCTGAGATGGAGCCGATCACCGTCACCGGAGACAGCGCGCGGCGTTCCACCCTCGTCATGGTCTCGGGCGGGGTGGACAGCGTCTGGACGCTGATGCGCCTCCTCCGGGATACGGATGACGAAATCTTCGCCCATCATGTCCACTTCATCAACGAGGAGGGGCGGCATGAGGCGGAGGCCGCCGCCTGCCGCGCGCTCGTGCCCGAACTCAGGAAGATCCGACCCTTCCAGTGGTCGGAGACGGCCATCGACCACCGCAACATGCGCTGGTTCGGCTTCGACATCATGGGCGTCGGCTTCGAGGCCGGCATCTGCGCCCATTCATATCATCGCGCCCGAGGCCGCCCGATGGACCGCTGGACCATCGGCACCTGCGCCGAGGAGGGCCATGACGCCGCGCGCTTCGTCCATGTCGAGGCGGCGCTGGCGGCGAACTGCCACCCGCATTCCCCGCCACCCTTCTTCCTCCTCCCGCCCGTCCCGAAGGCGCAGGAGATCGAGGACCTCGGGCCGCTGGCCCGGCTCTGCTGGACCTGCCGGCGGCCCGTGCGGCGGGAGGGCGGCTGGGCGGAATGCGGCGCCTGCAAGACCTGCAAGCTGATGGCCGGGGCGGGCGCCGGCGTCTGACAAGGGGAAACCATGGTGAACGGCCGCCGCCCTGTGCATCTTGGCGATTGATTAACGGCCCGTTCATGGCAATTTCCGCCGCGTAACCCGTCGAGTGGGCGCGCCATGGCTAACTTTATCGTCACCAATCTGAATGACAGCGGGGCGGGGAGCCTTCGCGCCGCGCTTGCGGCGGCGGAGGCGACGCCGGAGGCGGACAGCATCGCCTTCGCCGCGTCCCTCGCGGGCGGCACTGTCACGATCACCGAAGCGCTCTCGGCGGGGCTCGACGCCGGGGCGATCACCGTCACCGGCGATGTGGACGGGGACGGCTCGACCGACATCTCGATCCGCAACCTGAACGGCGGGCTCGTGACTGTCGAGACGGGCGCGAGCCTGACGCTCAACTCGCTCCGGCTCAGCGCCGTCATGGAGGGGGCGACGGCTTCGGGCGTGGTCTCTCCCATCGCCAACCGCGGGACGCTGACGCTGACCAATGTCAGTATTCTCGACACCTTCGTCACCGCCGTCAACTCTCAGACCGCCGCTACGGTTCACAACTACGCGGGAGCGACCCTCACGGTGAGCGAGGTCGCCTTCGCTGGAGGCGTCGTTCGAGGCAGTTACGGCTCACTCACCGTCGATGGCGGCGACGCCATTTTCGGGGTGCTGAACCGCGGAACGCTGTCGATCGACATGCTCGGATTTCAGGGTGGAACCGCGTTCGGCGGGAGCGGTGGCAACGGGGTCGCCGGAATTCCGGGCGGCGATGGCGGCGCCGCCGTGATCGGCGTGCTCAACGAGGGCATGATCGAGGCGAGCGCGTTCAGCTCGCTCGGGACCGAAGGCGGCGTCGGGCGCGTCGGCGCCCTCGCCGTCTCCTTCGCCGAAACTGCTCCCACCCCGTACGCGGCAGGGATCAGGCTCGGAATCGTGGACGGCGGTTCCGGTGGCGCGGCCCTGAGCGTTAACGGCCAGCCGGGGCAGGAAGTCATCGGCATTCTCGAACGGTTCGGCGGCCAGGGGCGGGACGCGGTGCGCTTAGGCGCCGGCGGCGGACCGCTCGGCGACAATTTCGATCCGGATACGCCCCCCGCAATCAACAACCGCTACGACACAAGCGGCGGCCGCCTTCTCTTCGGCTTCGACGGCGACGACGTGATCTATGGCAGCATTTACGGTTTCGATACGATCTTCGGCGGGGCCGGGAACGACAACATCGCGCTTGGTGGCGCCTCCGTCCTCCGCGCCTATGGCGGCGCCGGGGAAGACCTCATCTACCTGACCGACCTCACAGGCAATCACGTCATCCTCGGCGGCGCGGGGCGGGACATCATCTCCTTCCGCAACTCCGGGCCGGATACGGGGCAGCAGGGCGTCTACGGCCGGCTCGACTCGCCCCTGATCGGCCCCGCCCCCGGCCTGACCCTCACCATCGAGAACATCGAGGGTCTGGAGGGCACGCGCGGGAACGACACGCTGATCGGCAACAGCGGGGACAACATCCTCATCGGCTTCGGCGGGCGCGACAGCATCGAGGGCGCCGGGGGGGACGACTACATCGTCACCGCCTCGGCGCTCGCAGGCGTCCCCGATTCCTACGATACGACCGTCGACGGCGGGGCGGGGGACGACACGATCCTCGCCCGCGGCGAGGCGACGATCCGGGGCGGCTCGGGTTCGGACCGGCTCATCGCCGTCTCCGGCGACCTCGCCATCGCCGGGGCCGGCGCCGGCGCCGCCGATACGGGGCGGGACGTGATCGCCTTCGGCGAGTCCGGCCCGGTCAATCTCGCCATGGAGCGGGAGGGGATCGCGCAGACCGTCCGCGCCGGGCTCCGGATCACGCTCACCCAGATCGACGATGCGGAGGGAACGTCCGGGAACGACACGATCTCCGCCTCGGACCTGCGGGCGAACCGGATCGACGGGCGTGGCGGGAATGACCGGCTCGTCGCCGGAAGCGCCGGCGACACGCTCATCGGTGGGGAGGGGAACGACACGCTCGTCGGAGCCCCCGGCGCGCAACGGATCGAAGGCGGGAACGGAAACGACGTTTTCATCCTCTCGCCGGGGAACGACACGATGGTCGGCGGGGCGGGCAACGACCGGTTCGAGGCCGGCCCCGGCGTCAACCGGATCGACGGCGGGACGGGGACGGACACGCTGGAATTCGGCGCCGCGCTCTCCGCTTTCGCGGTGATACGCAACGGGGCGGAGCTGACTGTCTCCCGCAACGGAGAGACAAACACCGTAGCGGATGTCGAATTCTTCCTTTTCACAGACGGTCAGCGCACGCTTTCCGCTCTACTGGCCGAGATTGAACCTGGCCTCGTCGATCCTGGCCCCGTCGATCCCGATCCCGATCCCGTCGCACCCGGGCCTGATGCGCCGGGGCCTGTGACGCCGGACCCGGCGCCTCCGACGTCGGGCCCAACTCCCGGCGACGACGTCCTGACTGGAACAAACGGCCCGGATCGCATCGCCGCGCGCGCCGGCGATGATACGGTTCGTGGGCTGGGCGGGGACGATACGCTTCTCGGTCAGCAAGGCGACGACGTGTTGAGGGGCGCCGGCGGGGCTGACAGACTTAATGGCGGGGGCGGATCGGATCGGCTGCTCGGCCAGGGCGATGACGACACCCTGAAGGGCGGCGGCGGCCGGGACGATCTGAAAGGCGGCGGCGGCTCCGACCGGCTGATCGGCGGGGCAAGCGCGGACAGGATCGACGGCGGCAGGGGCGCCGACACCTTGATCGGCGGGGCAAGCGCAGACGTTTTCCGCTTCGCGCCTGGCGACGGCTCCGACGTGATCCAGCGCTTCCAGCAGGGTGTGGACCTTGTGGAGTTCAAGCGCGGGGTTTCCGGCATCGAAGATCTGACCATCACGCAACAAGGCGATGATGTCCTGCTTAGTTATTTGCGCGGCTCGATCCTCTTCGCGAACCAGGACGCCGCTGCGTTCGGGGAGGAGGACTTCATCTTCTGACGCCGACTCGACGCAATTTGAGACGTTTCTCGCAGCGCGCTTACCGGTTCTCAACCTACGGACCCTTTTCTGCCCGTGCCGACGCTGCGTTAGCGTCGCGGAGCCAGAAGGGCGAAGATGACGATATTCACGGTGACAACGCTCGTCGACGAATCGAACGTCGACGCGACCGAAGCTTCGCCGGGCGGAACAGGGCTCTCGCTGCGCGAGGCAGTGGCGCTCGCGAATGCGACGCCGGGAGACGACCTGATCCTGTTCGCAGAAAGCCTCTCCGGGATACTGCGTCTGACGCAAGGAGAGATCGAGGTCTCCGATAGGGTGACGATAGATGGCGGCGGCGCGATCACGGTGAGCGGCGACCGGCTCGGCAACGATTTCACCGACCCCGCAGGCCTGACGGATGTCGAAGCATCGGCGACGACGCTCGGCGACAACATGCGTCTCTTCGACCTCGTCGCCTCGGCCGACGGCTCTATGCTGCGCGGGTTGACCCTTACCGGAGGGCGAACGGAAGGAGCCGGAGAGACCGGCGGCGCGATACGTGCGGCGGGGGCCATCACTCTGGATTCGGTCACAGTCGCTGGCAACAGCACCGGCGGCTTCTTTGCTGCGGGCGGCGGCGTCTTCGGTGACCGCGTAACGCTGATCGACAGCACGTTCTGTGGCAATGCCACCAACGGTTATGCCTCATCGGGCGGAGCCGTTGCGGGCGAGACGGTCTTGCTCGTCAACGCCACGATCGCCTGGAACCGCACGACCGGCCTCGCCTCCGAGGGCGGCGGCGTTTCCGGCGAGATCGTTCGGCTGGTCAACAGCACGATCACCGCAAACGTGGCGACAAGCACAGCGAACGGCGGCTCCAACGGCGGCGGCTTGGCTTTCTCGGAGCGGCTGGAGACGAGCGACAGCCTGATCCTCGGCAACAGGGGAGCGGAGAATGCCGACCGAGGCAACGACGAGATTCTCGTTCGACAGTCGGGCGTGCTGCTCGCCGAGGGAACGACCCTCGTCGGCGCCTCCGCCGCCGTTCTCGCTAGAGATGATTCAAGCCTCGTGATCGCTGATTCACGCACGGTCTTTGCTACGACGCAGGCCCTTGGCGCCGGAACCCATGGAGGTGTTCTCGCGGATAATGGCGGGCCCGTACGGACGGTCGCGCTGCTCGTCTCCGAGCTCAACCTGGCGCTTGACGCCTCGGGCAGCGCTGCAGCGCCGGCAACGGATGCGCGCCGCATGTCGGCGGCGGATCAGCCGGGTATCGGCGCCGCGTCTGACTTCGGGCTCCGTGATCTCGGCTCCTATGAGGCCACGCCTCCGGAACTCCCGCCCGTCACGCCTCCTGTCACCACACCCCCAACGGTAACGACCCCGCCACTTGATACGACGCCTGATGACACCACGCCGACCCTAACGCCCCCCCCGGTTGTCATGCCCCGTCCGGACGCGCCCGGGGTCTCCGCCCCAGTGGTGGCGCCCCCGAATGCGACCCCGCCGCCGGTGGCTACCCCACCCGCCGCCATCCCAGAAGCGCCGCCCCCTGATGTTTCGCCGCCCACCGTCGAAGGGCCTCTATGGGGGGATGCGCCAGGAGGGCCGACCGGCGGCGACGACGCTATGAGAGGCAGCGCATCCGCAGAACGGATGGCGGCCGGCGCCGGGAACGACACTGTTCGCGGGCTGGCCGGAGACGACACGTTGCTCGGTCAGTCTGGCGACGATGTCCTGCGCGGCGGCGGCGGCGGCGACTCCGTCAAGGGCGGCGGCGGCGCTGACCGGCTGTTCGGTCAAGGAGCCGACGATCTGCTGCACGGCGGCGGCGGCGGCGACTTTCTCGCCGGCGGCGCCGGCGCTGACCGGATTGAGGGCGCGAAGGGCGCCGACACGCTCAAAGGAGGCGGCGGAGCCGATCGCTTCCTCTTCAAGCCGGGCGACGGCGCCGATGTGATCCGCCATTTTCAGCAGGGAGTGGATGTCGTTGAGTTCAAGCGGGGCGTCGCGGGGTTCGACGCGCTCGCGATCGAGCAACGGGGAGACGATGTGCTCGTCGCCTATTCCCGCGGGTCAATCCTCTTCGAGAAACAGAACGCCGCGGAGTTCGGGGAGGAAGACTTCCTCTTCTGAAGCCCGCGCTGGCGCGCCGCCCGTTTCCGGGTCTAGACTGCGGACAAGCGGAAAACGCGAAGAGGGGAACGCCATGACCGGAACGAGCGCCGACGAGGCCCGCAACAACGCGCGCGCGCAACTGCGTGAGGACGCGCTACGCTACCATGAGGAGGGGCGACCCGGGAAGCTGGAGGTCCGTGTCACCAAGCCGATGGCGACCTCGCGCGATCTCTCCCTCGCCTATTCGCCGGGCGTTGCCGACGCCTGCACCGCCATAGAGCAGGAGCCGGCCAACGCCGCGCGCTATACTGGCAAGGGCAATCTCGTCGCCGTCGTCTCGAACGGCACGGCCGTCCTCGGACTCGGCAATATCGGCGCGCTCGCCTCAAAACCCGTGATGGAAGGCAAGGCCGCGCTCTTCAAGAAGTTCGCGAATATAGACTGTTTCGACATCGAGGTTAACGAGACCGACCCGAAGAAGCTCGCCGAAATCGTCATCGCGCTGGAGCCGACCTTCGGCGCGGTGAACCTGGAGGACATCAAGGCCCCCGAATGTTTCGAGGTGGAGCGCATCTGCAAGGAGCGGATGAACATCCCCGTCTTCCATGACGACCAGCACGGCACCGCCATCGTCTGCTGCGCCGCCGCCGTCAACGCGCTGAAGATCGGTGGCAAGCGGTTCGATGACATCAGGCTGACCGTTTCGGGCGGCGGCGCGGCGGGCACGGCCTGCATCAACCTTCTCGTCACGCTCGGCGTGAGGCGGGAGAACGTGATCGTCTGCGACCGGAAGGGCGTCATCTACAAGGGCCGGCCGGACCTGACGCCGGAGAAGGAGATCTTCGCGATCGAGACGGAGGCGCGAACGCTGGCCGACGCGGTGAAGGGCGCGGACATGTTCCTCGGCGTCTCGGCGCCCGGCATGCTGACGGCGGAGATGGTGAAGACCATGGCGCCGCATCCGATCATCTTCGGCCTCGCCAACCCGATCCCCGAAATCATGCCGGACGTGGCGCGGGATGCGGTTCCCGACGCGCTGATCGCCACCGGGCGGTCGGATTATCCCAACCAGGTCAACAACGTCCTCTGCTTTCCGTTCATCTTCCGCGGCGCGCTGGACGTCGGCGCGACGGAGATCAACGAGGCGATGAAGGTCGCCTGCGTCCACGCCATCGCGGAGCTGGCGCGCGCGCCCTCCACGGCGGAGGCGGCGGCGGCCTATGCGGGGGAGAACCTCGTCTTCGGGCCGGACTACCTGATCCCCAAGCCCTTCGACCCGCGGCTTCTCTCCGTCGTCGCCACCGCCGTGGCGAAGACGGCGATGGAGACGGGCGTGGCGCGCCGCCCGCTCGCGGATGTGGAGGGGTACCGGAAGAACCTCCTCTCCTCCGTCTTCCGCACCGGCTTCGCCATGCGCCCGATCTTCGAGCGCGCGATGCAGAGCTCGCGCCGCATCGCCTTCGCGGAGGGGGAGGACGAGCGGGCGCTCCGCTGCGCGCAGAACATGATCCAGGACGGCGTGGACAAGCCGATCCTCATCGGCCGCCCCGCCGTGGTGCAGGACCGGCTGGACAAGATGGGCATCGCCCTGAAGGCCGGCGTCGATTTCGAGCTAGTGAACCCGGAGGACGACCCCCGCTATTTCGAATACTGGAGCGCCTATTACGAGCTGAAGAAGCGGGATGGCGTCTCCGCCGATCTCGCCAAGGCGATCATCCGCACGAACACGACCGCCATCGCCGCCGTCATGGTCCATCGCGGAGAGGCGGACAGCATGATCTGCGGCCTCTTCGGCGAGTATAGTTGGCATCTCCGCTACGTGACGGACGTGCTGGCGCGGGAGGGGCGGCATCCGATTGGCGCGCTCTCCCTCCTCATCATGGATTCGGGGCCGCTCTTCATCGCGGACAGCCACGTGCACGAGGACCCGACCGCCGAGCAGATCGTGGAGATCGCCCTCGCCTCCGCCGCCGTGATGCGGGACTTCAACCAGGAGCCGAAGGCGGCCTTCATCTCGAACTCGAATTTCGGCTCGGTGAACCAGCCAGAGGCGGCGAAGATGCGCCGCGCGGTGGAGTTGATGGACGCGGCCGGGGCCGACTTCCAGTATGAGGGCGAGATGCACGCCGACACGGCGATGGACCCGGAAATCCGCGCCCGCATCTTCCCCGAGAGCCGGCTGAAGGGGGCCGCCAACCTCCTCGTCATGCCGAACGCCTCCGCCGCCTCCGTCGCCCGCAACCTCCTGAAGACGGTGGGCAAGGGCATGGGCGTCGGCCCGATCCTGATGGGGCTCGACGGGAAGGCCCACATCGTGACCCCGGCGGCGACGACGCGCGGGCTCATCAACATCGCCGCGCTCGCGGGCGTCTGAATGGAGAAGTGGCGGCGCCCGGCGCCGCCCCTTCGATTTCGCCCGGCTCCGCCTCAGGCGAGGTCGAACCGGTCCGCGTTCATCACCTTCGCCCAGGCGGCGACGAAGTCCTTCACGAACGTCTCGCCCGCATCGGCGGAGGCGTAGACCTCCGCCAGCGCCCGCAGCTGCGAGTTCGAGCCGAAGACGAGGTCGACCCGCGTACCCGTCCACTTCACGGCGCCCGTCGCCCGGTCCTTCCCTTCGTAGAGCCCGCGGGAGGCGGCGGGTTTCCACTCGGTGCCGTCGTCGAGCAGGTTGACGAAGAAGTCCGTCGTCAGCGCGCCGGGCCGGTCCGTCAGAACGCCGTGCTTCGTCCCGCCGAAATTCGCGCCCATCGCCCGCATGCCGCCGATCAGCGCCGTCATCTCCGGGGCCGTCAGCGTCAGGAGTTGGGCGCGGTCGATGAGCATCTCCTCGGCGGAGACGGAGAATTCCCGGCTCTGGTAGTTGCGGAACCCGTCCGCCGCTGGCTCCAGCACCTCGAAAGACTCGACGTCCGTCTGCTCCGCCGTCGCATCGGTGCGGCCGGGCGCGAACGGGACTTCGATCTCATGCCCTGCCGCCTTCGCCGCCGCCTCGACCCCGGCGCAGCCGGCGAGGACGACGAGATCGGCGATCGAGACGCGCTTGCCGCCCGTCGCCGAGGCGTCGTACTCGGCCTTCACGACATCAAGCGCCGAGAGGACCTTGCCGAGCGTCTCGGGCTCGTTCACCTCCCAGTCCTTCTGCGGGGCGAGCCGGAGGCGCGCGCCGTTGGCGCCGCCGCGCTTGTCCGACCCGCGGAAGGTGGAGGCGGAGGCCCAGGCGGCCTTCACGAGCTCGACGGTCGGCAGGCCCGTGGCGAGGATTTTCGCCTTCAGCGCTTTCGCATCGGCCGCGTCGATGAGCGGATGGTCGACGGCGGGGACCGGATCCTGCCAGATCAGGTCCTCCGCCGGCACCTCGGCGCCGAGATAGCGGACCTTCGGGCCCATGTCGCGATGCGTCAGCTTGAACCAGGCGCGGGCGAAGGCGTCCGCGAACTCGTCCGGGTTCTTGTGGAAATGGCGGGAGATCTTCTCGTAGGCCGGATCCATCCGCATCGCCATGTCCGCGGTCGTCATCATCAGCGGAACGCGCTTGGAGGCGTCCTCCGCGTCCGGCGCCATGTCGTCCTGCTTCAGGTCCTTTGCCGCCCACTGCCAGGCGCCGGCGGGGCTCTTCACCAACTCCCACTCGTAGCCGAAGAGGACGTCGAAATAGCCCATGTCCCATTTCGTCGGGTTCGCCGTCCACGCGCCCTCAATGCCGCTGGTGATAGCGTCGGAGCCCTTGCCGCTCTTGTAGGAGCTGAGCCAGCCCATGCCCATGGCTTCAAGCGGCGCGCCTTCCGGCTCGGGGCCGACATGGTCCGCCGGGCCGGCGCCGTGGGCCTTGCCGAACGTGTGGCCGCCGGCGGTGAGCGCAACCGTCTCGTAATCGTTCATCGCCATGCGCGCGAAGGTCACGCGGATGTCATGCGCGGAGGCGAGCGGATCGGGCTTGCCGTCAGGCCCTTCCGGGTTGACGTAAATGAGGCCCATCTGCACTGCAGCGAGCGGGTTCTCTAGATCGCGCTCGCCGGAATAGCGGCTGTTCGGCTTGTCCGACGTCGCGAGCCATTCGGCCTCGGCGCCCCAGTAGACGTCCTCCTCCGGCTCCCAGATATCGGCGCGGCCGCCGCCGAATCCGAAAGTCCGCCCGCCCATCGATTCGATGGCGACGTTGCCGGCGAGGATCATCAGGTCGGCCCAGGAAAGCGCCTTGCCGTATTTCTGCTTGATCGGCCAAAGCAGGCGACGCGCCTTGTCGAGATTGCCGTTGTCCGGCCACGAGTTGAGCGGCGCGAAGCGCTGCGAGCCGGCGCCGGCGCCGCCGCGCCCGTCGCCAGTGCGGTAGGTGCCGGCGCTGTGCCACGCCATGCGGATGAAGAACGGCCCGTAGTGCCCGTAGTCGGCCGGCCACCACGGTTTCGAATCCGTCATGAGCGCAGTGAGGTCGTGCTTCACCGCCGCGAGATCCAGCGCCTTGAACGCCTGCGCGTAGTCGAAGCCCTTGTCCATCGGGTCCGACAGGGCGGAATTCTGATGCAGGATGCGCAGGTTGAGTTGGTTCGGCCACCAATCCGCATTCGAGCGGGCGCCGAAGCTGACGCTGGCGCCGCCGGTGAAGGGGCATTTGCCGCCGCCGATATCGTTTCCGTCCATGTCGCTCTCCGATTCTGGCTGCATTCGTTCAGCGCGGGAGGAGAGGGGCGCGGCGCACGCGGGCGGCGAATCCTTCCTCCATCGCGGCGGGTGGTAGCAGACCTGGATGATTAGCGGAAGTTGTGTTTCCTGATTGCAGTGATAAGATTGACTGATGAAGAACCTCACCATCCGTCAGCTCCGGTATTTTGACGCGCTTGCCCGGCACGGGCATTTCGGCCGGGCGGCGGAGGCGTGCTCCGTCTCCCAGCCTGCGCTCTCCATGCAGATCAAGGAGCTGGAGGAGGGGCTTGGCGCGCCTCTCTTTGAACGGGGGGTGCGGCACGTCTCCCTCACAGGGTTCGGCGAGCGGTTCGGCGCCCGGGCGCGGGCGATCCTCCGCTCCATCGACGAGCTGGAGGATCTCGCCCGCGCCGCGCAGGGGAGCCTGAGCGGTCGGCTCCGCCTCGGCGTGATCCCGACCGTCGCGCCCTATCTCCTGCCGCGGATCGTGGCCGACCTGACCGCGGCGAGCGCCGCGCTCGACATCCATGTGCGCGAGACGGTGACGCCGAAGCTGATGGAGGAACTCTCGGAGGGCCGGCTCGACGCCGCCATCGTCGCCCTTCCGGTCTCCGAATCCGCCTTCGAGGAGGCGCCGCTCTTCTCCGAGGAATTCCTCCTCGTGCGCCCCGTCTCCGAGGCCGGCAAGCCCGCGCCGGGGCCTGCGGCGCTCCGCGAGATGCGGCTACTGCTGCTCGAAGAGGGCCATTGCTTCCGCGACCAGGCGCTCGCCTTCTGCGCGATGAAGCCGGCGCCGCCGCGGGAATTGCTGGACGGAAGCTCGCTTTCGACCCTCGTGCAGATGGTCGGGGCGGGGATCGGCGTCACGCTCATCCCGGACATGGCCGCCGCGGTGGAGACCCGCTCCGCAGCGGTGGCGGTGACCCGCTTCGCCGAGCCGAGGCCGCGGCGGACCATCGGCATGATCTGGCGGCGGACGAGCCCGCTGGCGGGGCAGTTGCAGGAGGTGGCGGGGATTGTGAGGGGCGCGGCGGAGGCGATGCGGGGGGAGGGGGAGGGCCCAAGATTTGTTCAGGGCGATACTTATTCTGGAACAAATATTGCTTGCCCTGAGAGTGTCTTCGCGGTCATCGGCAGCCCTACGTTGCCAACCACATAGAAGCCGCTCGTAGTATCCCCCACGGATTCGAGCACGACACCGTTCGCACCAATTTTCGCAGCCTGAACCTTCAACTCCTCCAGAGCGTAGTCGATGGACTGTTGGTCGGTGATGCCTGCGTCGCTTGAGGCTGTTGCGATGCCAATCACTGTCGATCGATCGGGCTTCTCAGAGTATAACTTAACTTGATGAGGAGATACTGCGGGACGACGTTCGCCAATCGCGACAGCCGAACCCGTAGCGCATCCGGCCAACGAGAATATCAAAAGCACAGAAGCAAACACTTTAGTGTTCTTCGAGGCACTTTACTCCCGAAAAAGAGATTCTCGCGATACATGCTCGAATTTCTGACTAGGCCCAGATCAGCTGGCGCATGCGCCGCCGCGCCTCTCCGCAATTTACTTCTCGATATCGAGCGGCTCGGCCTCGCCGGATCGCTCGCCTACAATCAGCTCGCACCTCAAGGCTTCGACTCTCGACTTGCACTCTTCGAGCGATACAAGTTCGTCACGCATCCCCTAAACCTCCACCTCCGCCCAGATCGGCGTATGGTCCGAGGGCTTTTCCCCGCCCCGCGGCCCGCGGTCGATCCGGCAGTCCTTCAGCCGGTCCGCCGCCTGCGGCGTGAGCAGCAGATGGTCGATGCGGATGCCCCTGTTACGGGGCCAGGCGCCGGCCTGATAATCCCAGAACGTGTACTGCCCCGGCCTCGGCTCGAAGGCGCGGAATGCGTCCGTCAGGCCGAGGGAGAGGAGGCGGCGATAGGCGGCGCGCGTCTCGTAAAGATAGAGCGCGTCCCCGGCCCAGGCCGCCGGGTCGTGCACGTCCTCCGCCTGCGGGATCACGTTGTAGTCGCCGCCGATCACCGCCGCCTCCTCTGCCGCCACGAGTTCGGCGCAGCGGGCGTGGAGACGCTCCATCCAGGCAAGCTTGTATTCGTATTTCGGCCCCGGCGCCGGGTTGCCGTTCGGCAGGTAGAGCCCGCAGAGCCGGAGCGCGCCCGCATCCCCCGAAACCGTCGCCTCGATCCAGCGCGCCTGCTCGTCCTCCGGATCGCCGGGGAGGCCGCGCGTCAGATCCTCCAGCGGGCGCTTCGAAAGGATCGCTACGCCGTTGAAGCCCTTCTGCCCATGCGTCTCGACATTGTAACCGAGATCCTCGATCGGCTCGCGCGGAAAGGCTTCGTCGACGCTCTTTATCTCCTGCGTAATCACTACGTCCGGCGCCGCCTCGCGCAGCCACTCAAGCAGGGCGGGGAGGCGCGCCTTCACGCCGTTGATGTTGAAGCTCGCGATCTTCATGGCCGAAGACTAGGGGGAGGGTGCGCGCCGGGCAAGGGCCGCTCAGGCCGCTGCGCCGCCTGTCCTGTCTACGTGGAGAATATGCGCCAGCGCAGCGGCGACGGAGTCCTCGTGGAACACGATCTCCCGGTGACCGACGCCGTGGGCCAGCGAGAGGCGGGCGTTGGGCAGACCGCGCCAGCGTTCGGCATGGGAGAAGCTCACCGATTCGTCCTCCGGCGCATGGAGCGCGAGGATCGAGGAAGCGCGGGCGCGCCAGATGCGCTGCACATCATATTCATGCAGCGGCTTGCCCGCCGCGCGCCGGGCGCGGGCGAGAAGGCGGGTTCGGGCCGCGGGGGCTAGGGCGAAGGCTTTCGCCAGTTCCTCCAGCGCCGCCGTCATCGCCGTTGGCGCGGAGAGCGAGACATATGCGCGCGGCGTGATCCCGGCTCCGGCGAGGACGGAAGCGACGGCCCCGCCGAAACTGTGTGCGATCACATGATCGGGCGCGAGCCCCCGCTCCGTCAGCATCGTGCGCACCGCCGCTGCGCCGCTCTCCGCATCGGTTACGAGGCCGGAGGAGCCGCCATGGGCAGGGAGGTCCACCGCCAGCGCGTCATAGCCCGCCTCTACCAGCGGCGCGACGAAGCCCGCCATCGCGCGGCTATCCGCCGTCCAGCCGTGGAGGAGGAGGACGAGGCCGCGCGTCTCGCCGCATGCGCGGAAGCGATAGGCGCGGAGGAGGCCGGCGCGCCGGCCCGTCTTCACTCGCGTGTCGAGCCTCTCGGCGCCGGAAAGGAGCATCGCAGCCTCGCGCAGCAGCGCTCGCTCGCTGCGGGTGTAATAGCGGGTGAGGGCAGGGCGGCTGTAGATACCGTGGAGTAGCCATGCCGCCAGTCCGGGAAAGGCGCGGCTCGTGAGCGCGAGTCCGAACCGGAGCCAGAACCAGCCGTTCGTCATCGCGGAGAGCGCGCCGCGCGCGCCCGAAGAGCCGGAACCCGTCTTCATCGCCTGACCACCCGCCCGAGGCTCCGTTGGCCGGAGCCGTTTCGCCTCGAGCCTGTGGATAACCTGGCCCTGTTACGGGCGGATCACGGCTTTTCGTCAGTTGCGCGACGGTCTCTTCGCTATTGCACAACGACGACGACGCGGCGGTTCTCGTCCGTCGCAGCGCAGCGGCCCTCGGGCTCCACCGCCGGCGCCGTCTCCCCGAGGCCGACGAGCTTGAACCGCCGCGGGTCCGCCAACGCCTCCTCGGAGAAGCCGCGCGCGAGGAGGACGGGGCGGATTGTCCCGTCGAACACCGCCTGCGCCCGCCGTTCCGAGAGGATCGTGTTGTACCAGTTTGGGCCGACGCAATCTGCGTGGCCGGAGAGCGCGATCCGGAGCGGTTCCGCAGGGTCGCGGTCGGAAAGTTCGGCGGCGAGGAACTGCAGCTGCACGTCTTTCGCCAGCGGTGCAGCCTCGTTGTAGCCGAAGAGGATGGTGAAGACCTTGGGCGGGGGCAGGGCGTTCGTCCGGTCGACCGCCGAGCGGAGGCCAGGTGCGGCGGCGAGGTCCTCCGCGAAGAAGTCCACGCGCTCGCCGCCCGTCCCGCCCACGTCGAGCTGCGCCGCTGCGAGCACCCGGTCGAGCACGATCTCGCGCCCCTCCGCATCCTGCACGACGAGCCGCCCCGCCGCCTCCGGGTCGTCGAGTTCGGGGAGGAGGAAGATCAGGTTGTCCTTGATCGCGAAGTCCTGGCTCCCGGCCAGCGCGGCGTGGAAGCGGCGGCAATGGAAGGGCGCATCGCCGAGAGCCACACGCTCGCCCGCAAGGCGCCGGCGCTCCTGCACCTCCCGACCCCAGCGGTGATAGGCTACCTGAATCTGTGCGAACCAGTCCGGCGCGCGGCGGAGGGAGCCGGGAAAGCCGACCGCCTGAACCACCCCGCCGCGCTGCTGGGACAGGGCGAGGTTGGCGGTTTCGTAGGTGTCGCAATATGCAGGTTCGGTCAGGTCTACCGGCGCGAGGCTTTCGGGCTCGTCGCCGGAGAGATGGTCGAAGACGGGGACGAGCGGATTGATCCCGTCGGGCTCCGCGACGGCGGCCGCCTCCGCCGCTTCGAGGAACTGGGCGACCGTGACCCATTCGAACACCGCCGCCTCTTCCGCCGCGCTGGTCGTGTATTCGCAGATCAGCGCCTTGCGGAAGGGCCAAAGCGGGTCGTTGCGCTCCGCTCGCACGACCTCCAGCGCAGCCTCGCGCGCCTCGTCGGAAGGGCCGGGGCCGGCCCCGTCGAGATGGGCGCGTAGCCCTTCCATATGGGCGCACCAAGGGTCGCCCGCGGGAGCGCCGAGGCGGGCCGCGACGGCTTCCGGATCCCACTGGCTCGGCCCGAGCCGCCCCGTAGAGTCAGCGACGCAAGCGCCGAGCGCCAGCATCAACAAGCTCAATCCCCCCCACCGTGCGATCATGTCACTTCGCCCTTATCACGATCCGCGTGCCCGTCACTGCGAGGTTCGTGTCGTTCCTGATCCTCACGCTCATGCGGTCGGCCCCGCTCTTCGCCACGTCGCCCGCCGCAACGGAAACGACGCCGCGGCCGAGCCGCATCCGGAACTCGCCTGTCTTCTCAGCCGCGCGGTAGACATAGGTGGATATCTCCACGCAGGTGTCTGCCACGCCGGTCAGCGTTGTATTGTCGGTGAAAATGGCGTCGAAGGCCCCGTTTGCGCCGGTCGCTACCGCGTCGGCCGCGAAAAGGTCCATGCCCACTTTCGCATCGAGTTCCTCGAATCCGCCCGGCTTCGGTCGGAGCACCTTCACCTGGCCTTCCGCGCGCTTCACAAAGCCGACCGTCTCTCCCCGCCGCGCGGGGAAGGCGGCTTCCTCAGCCGGAACTTCCACTTGGCAGAGGCTCCGCACGGTCTCCGTCGAGGCGGCGGCGGGAAGGGTGGCGCCGGCCATCAGAGCCGCGGCTATCAGCGTTTTCATGTCAGCCCCTTTCATCCGGCAGCCCCGCGCCCTGCGGCGGCAACGGCCTCCTCAAGGCTCTGATAATGCGGAATGAACGGGGCGAATTTGAGGACGCCGGAGACAAGCTCTCCGCCCCCCGCCGCCACAATCCGCCCGCCCTGCCTCTCCCGCTCAAGATGCGCCGCGCGGAGCGCACGGAGGGCGGTCGAGGAGAAGAGGACAACGCCTGAGAGATCTATGACAAGCCCGCCCTGCCCGGCCTGTTCCACCGCGGCGCTTAGCGCCCGACCAAGTGGCGCGAAGCTGTCCGCATGGTAATGCGTCGCGCCGCAGTGAAGGACGGTCACGTCGCCACGCGTCTCACAGCGGAAAGGAAAGCGCTTGTCAGCGTCCTTCAAGGCCGTCCTCTCCTTCCGATTTCGCTGCGCACGGCGCGCGAGCCCGCGCGATGCGTCAAGACTATGTCTAATCTTCGCCTCATTCCACCTCCGGCTCTCCGCGCTTGGCGACGGTGAAGGTGGTGACGTTCCGGTTCCCGTCCCGCTCGTAGGTCAGCCGGTCTGCGAAGGCGAGGACAAGGGCGAGCCCTCGGCCTCCCCCGGCGAAGGCTTCCGGCGTCTCCCGCGGCTCCCGCGGGTCAAAACGCGGACCGGAGGCGGAGACGCGGAGCGTCAGCTCGCTCTCGTCGGTCCATACCTCCACAAGAATGTCCGGCGCCTCCTCCCGCACCGCGCCGTGGACGAGGGCGTTGGCCGCCAGTTCGTCCAGCGCGAGGCCGATGCGGAGCGCCTGGCTCTCGTCCGCGCCCGCGTCCGCGCAAAGCGCCTCCGCCGCTTCGGCAGCCTCGGCGACCTCGGCGAGCGTCGAATGGATGCGGCGGCGCATGGAGGTCATGAGAGCGTCATGGGGCGCCCCTGTCAGCCCTTCCATTTCGCGGCGAGCGCATCGGCCGCCTTCGCGAGAAGGTTGGTGTCGAGCCCGATGGAGAGGTAGTTCGCACCGGCGTCCCGGTAGGTCGCGATCAGCCGGTCGTCGAGCGTCATCACGCCGGCCGCCTTGCCTGCGGCGCGGGCGCGGCGGATGCCGTCGAGGATCGCCGCCTCCACCTCCGGGTGGCCGGGCTGGCCGATATGGCCGAAATCGGCTGAGAGGTCGGCAGGGCCGAAGAAGACGCCGTCGATCCCCTCGACGCCCATGATCGCCTCCATGTTGGAGAGGGCGAGCCGCGTCTCGATCTGGACGAGCAGACAGATATCCTTGTTGGCGTCTTTCAGGTAGCCGGGGTTGCGGCCGAAATTCGTGGCCCGCGCGCCGAGCATGCCCACGCCGCGATTCCCCTCCGGCGGATAGCACGTGGCGACGGCCAGCGCCTCCGCCTGCTCCTTCGTGTCCACGACGGGCACGAGAAAGTTGCGGATGCCGACGTCGAGCAACTGCTTCAGATGGGCCGGGTCTCGGTCCCGGATCCGGACGAAGACGGCAGGATCGTGCCGCGCCAGCGCGTTCGCCTGGGCGACGATGGAGTCGAGGTCGTTTGGCGCATGCTCCCCGTCGATCAGCAGCCAGTCGAATCCCGCCGGGGCCGAGACTTCCGAAGCCAGCGGATGGGCGAGGCCGAGGAAGATGCCGTAGAGCGGCTCGCCGGTCTTCAGCCGGTCCTTGAACGGGTTCATGACGTTTCCTTCGTTATGGAGCAGGTGACGGCGCCGAGCGGCCCGAAATCGCAGGCGAATGTGTCGCCCGGAAGGCCGACGACCGGCCTCGTGAAACTTCCGGAAAGGACGAACTGGCCCGGCTCCAGCGCGACGCCCTGCGCCGCGAGGCGGCGGACGAGCCAGACGATGCCCTTCGCCGGATGGCCGAGCACGCCGGCGGCGACGCCCGTCTCCTCCACCACGCCATTGCGGTAGAGGACGCCCGGAATCCAGGCGAGGTCAACCGCATCCGGCCGCATCGGCCGCCCGCCCCAGATGACCCCGGCGTTGGCAGCGTTGTCCGAGATCGTGTCCTGCACCTTCCTCGGCCGGCCTGTGGCCGGGTCATTCTGGTGGCAGCGGGCGTCGATCACCTCGAAAGCCGGGACCATCCATGCTGTGGCCTCCAGCACGTCGAAGATCGTCACGTCGGGCCCTTCGAGCCGCGATTTCAGCCAGAAGCCTAGCTCGACCTCGAACCGGGGCCGGATGAAGCGGTTCGCCGCGATGACGGCGCCGTCGTCTATCACCATCGTGTCGAGCAAGGCGCCGTAGTCCGGCTCGTCGATCTGGCTCGCCTGCTGCATGGCGCGGGAGGTGAGGCCGATCTTGTGGCCGATGATCCGCTCGCCCCGCGCCAGCTTCATCCCGACCCAGGCGCGCTGGACGGCGTAGCCGTCGGCGATGGTCATTTCTGGATGGTCAAGGCTCGGCTGGCGCACCTGAACCCGCGTGCGCTCCGCCTCGTTATAGGCAGAGGCGAGGGCTTCGATCGTCTCGGGCTTCATTCGTCGGTCACCCCGTTCCTCAACACACCGATGCCGGGCGCGCTCACCTCGATCACATCCCCCGGCTTCAGCCAGCGCGGCGGATCGAACCGCGCGCCGGCGCCCGTGGGCGTGCCGGTGGCGATCAGGTCCCCGGCCCCAATCTCCGTGAAGGTGGAGACATATTCAATGATCTTCGCGAAGGGAAAGGCCATGGAGGCGGTCGTGTCCGCCTGCCGGAGCTCCCCGTTCACCCGCGTCTCGATGCGCATGTCGGTCTCGTCGAGGCCGGAAAGGTCAGTCTCCACCCAGGGTCCGATGGCGCCTGTGCGGTCCCAGTTCTTGCCTTGCGTCACGTTGAACTTGCCGTGGCGCACCCAGTCCCGGATCGTGCCCTCGTTCATGAGCGTGAGGCCGAAGACATGCTCCATCGCCCGGCTTTGCGGGATGCGGCGGCCCGGCTTCCCGATGACGAGCACGATCTCCCCCTCATAGTCGAGCTGCTCGGATTCCGGCGGGCGGATCAGGGGCATGTCCGGCCCGGTGAAGCTGAGCGGGCTTCGCACGAAGATCGAGGGATGGGCGGGCGCCTCCGATCCGTCCCGGTATTCCTCGTTCCGATTCATGTAGTTGACGCCGATGCAGAAGATCCGCCGCGCCTCCGGCATCGGCTGGTCGAGCCGGATCGCATCCGCCGGCGCATCCGGCGCGCGGGGCAGGGCGAGCGGCGCCCCCGCGCGGATCATCGCGGTGAGATCGGCGAGGCCGAACCGCGCCGTGAGGTCCGCGACCCCGCCCTCGACCACCGCGCCGAGCCGCCAGCCGGCGCCGGCGTCGAACCTGCATATCTTCATCGGAGCCTCGCTTGACAGGTCTGTCAGGGACGCATATTTGCTTAACGCGTTAAGTGAAAAGGGTCAACATGCCCCATCTCTCCTTCGAGTATAGCCCCGGTCTCGAGACCCTGGCGGACCTTCCGGCCTTCGCCGCCGCGATGCGGGATGCGATGGCGACCACAGGGCTTTTCCCCCTCGGCGGAATCCGCGTGCGCGGGCATAAGGCGGATGTCTGCCTCGTGGCGGATGGCGGCCCGCATCAGTTCATGGACATCGTCGTGCGGCTCGGCGCCGGCCGAAGCCTCGAGGCGCGGAAGGCTGCGGCAGAGGCGATCTATACGGCGGCGGCGGCGTTCCTGAAGCCCTGCGCGGCGGGGAGCGCCTTCGCCCTCTCCCTCGAAATGCGGGAGTTCGATCCGGAGCTTTCGATCAAGCGCTTCAACTCAATCCACGAACACCTTCAGGCGAGGAGCAAGTCATGAGCGCGCTTGAGGTCAATCTGGCGAAGGCCGAGACGCATCTCGCCCGCTTCCGCGAAAGCGGTGTGCGGCACCGGATCGGCGGCGCGGATGTCGCCGGGGCGGACTGGTTCGACACGACCTCCCCGCATGACGGCTCCCTCCTCGTCCGCGTCGCCCGCGGGGGCGCGGCGGAGATCGACGCGGCGGCGCGCGCGGCGAAGGCCGCCTTCCCGGCATGGCGGGACATGGCAGGGGCGGAGCGCAAGCGCATCCTCCACCGGATTGCGGACGGGATCGTGGCGCGGGCGGAGGAAATCGCCTCCCTCGAATGCCTCGACACCGGGCAGGCGCTCCGCTTCATGTCCAAGGCCGCGCTGCGCGGGGCGGAGAATTTCCGCTTCTTCGCGGACCGGGCCGAGAGCGCGCGGGACGGGCTGAACCTCCCCTCGCCGACGCTTATGAACGTAACGACGCGCGTTCCCATCGGCCCCGTGGGCGTCATCACGCCGTGGAACACGCCCTTCATGCTCTCCACCTGGAAGATCGCGCCGGCCCTCGCAGCGGGATGCACGGTGGTTCACAAGCCGGCGGAATTCTCACCCATAACCGCCCGCATACTCAGCGAGATCGCGGAAGAGGCTGGGCTTCCGCCTGGCGTGCTCAACCTTGTGCAAGGCTTCGGCGAGGAGGCTGGCAAGGCGCTGACGGAGCACCCCCTTATCCGGGCTATCGCTTTCGTCGGAGAGAGCCGCACCGGCTCCATGATCATGCGGCAAGGCTCGGATACGTTGAAGCGCGTCCATTTCGAGCTTGGGGGCAAGAATCCCTGCATCGTCTTCGCGGATGCGGATTTCGAGCGCGCGCTGGACGCCGCCGCCTTCATGATCTGGTCTCTGAACGGGGAGCGCTGCACCTCCTCTTCCCGCCTTCTCGTCGAGGCATCCATCCATGACGAGTTCACGGCGCGGCTCGCGGAGAGGGCGAACCGCATCCGCGTCGGCCATCCGCTCGACCCGGCGACGGAGGTGGGGCCGCTCATCCATCCCGTCCATGTCGCGAAGGTCGCCTCCTATTTTGACAAGGCGAAGGCGGAAGGTGCGACCATAGCGGCGGGCGGGGAGCGCCTTCCCGGCCCCGGCTGCTATGTTAGGCCGACACTCTTCACCGGCGCCCGGCCCGACATGGCCATCGCGCAGGAGGAGATTTTCGGCCCCGTCCTCACCGCAATTCCCTTTGAGGCGGAGGCTGAGGCTGTGGAGATCGCCAACGGCGTTCAATACGGGCTCACCGCCTATGTATGGACGGAGAACCTGTCACGCGCGCTTCGCGTGACCTCTGAGCTGGAGGCCGGAATGATCTGGGTTAATTCGGAAAATGCCCGACATCTGCCGACGCCCTTTGGCGGCGTGAAGGCGAGCGGGATCGGGCGGGACGGCGGCGACTGGTCCTTCGAGTTCTACATGGAGCAAAAACATGTCGGCTTCGCCATGGGCCGGCACCCGATCCCGCGGCTTGGAGCCTGAAGGAGAAACTCATGCCCCTTCCCGCTTCGCTCCTCCATCCGCCCTTCAACACCGTTCGCCTCTCGCATACGGTATTCGATGTGACGGACCTGGCAGCGTCCCGCGCGTTCTGGGCTGAGACGCTCGGGCTGCACGTGACGGCGGAGGCCGACGGTTGCCTTTACCTCCGGGCCATGGAGGAACGCGGGCATCACTGCGTCGTCCTTCGGGAGGCGAAGGAGGCGCGGGCAAACCATCTCGCCTTCAAGGTCTGGGAGGAGGCCGATCTTGATCGAGCGGCGGAGACGCTAGCGGCGATGGGCCGCCCGCTCGAATGGGTGGAGCGACCGTTTCAGGGTCGCACCCTCGCCTCTTCCGACCTTCACGGAACGCCGATCGAGTTCTATGCGCGGATGGACCGGCTCCCGACCATTCACCAGGAATACGCGCTCTATCGCGGAGTAAAGCCCCTCCGGATCGACCATTTCAACTGTTTCTCGCCGAATGTGGACGAGAGCGTGTCCTTCTGGACGGCGCTCGGTTTCCGGACCACCGAATACACCGAGGACGCCGCGACGAAAAAGCTATGGGCGGCCTGGATGCACAGGAAAGGCGGCGTCCACGACATCGCTTTCACCAACGGCCTCGGGCCGCGGCTCCATCACACCGCTTTTTGGGTTCCGACGCCGCTCAACGTCATCGACCTGCTCGATCTCATGTCCACCACCGGCTATGTCACGAACATCGAGCGCGGGCCGGGGCGACACGGCATTTCCAACGCCTTCTTCCTCTACATCCTCGACCCGAACGGGCACCGGATCGAGATCTACTGCTCCGACTACCAAACTGTGGACCCGGACCACGAACCGATCCACTGGGACCTGAAGGACCCGCAGCGTCAGACGCTATGGGGAGCGCCGGCGCCGAGGAGCTGGTTCGAGCATGGCTCGCTCTTCGCGGGAATCACCCCGCGCGATCCAGACCTGAAAGCGGAGCCGATCGTCGCGCCGTGAGACGGCTTCGTGACAATACGTGACGCGCGTCACGCTCCAGGCGGCCCAAGCGTGACAGCCCGGTGAAAAGACGTGCGACTCCGCACAGTTGCGCTCGCTCGCCCCTTCACAACGGCTCACAGGATCGACAGATGTTCGCCATGAGAGCGCCGCATTCCAGCCCCCGGGGACGCCGCGCGTGTGCGACAGAAGTCGAGGAGTATGTCATGGCCGCCCCCGCCGTCTCCCGCCCCGCAGAGACCTCCGCCTCCGAGGCCCGTCTGCTTCGTTTGGTGTCCCGCAGCGCGCCGGCGCCCAAGCCCCCGGCGCGGGATTGGTCCAACGTCGTCTTTTCCGTCGCCTTCTGCGAGGAGGCGCGCCGCGCCTGGGAGGCGCGGGCGACCTGAGGTCAGACCAGTTCCATCGCCACGGCGGTTCCCTCCCCGCCGCCGATGCAGAGCGCCGCTATTCCCCGCTTGCCGCCGCGCGCCTCCAGCGCGTGGAGGAGCGTCACGAGGATGCGTGCGCCCGACGCCCCGATCGGATGGCCGAGCGCGCAGGCCCCGCCGTTTACGTTCAGCCGATCCCGCGCCATGCCGATCTCAGCCATTGCGGCCATGGGGACGACGGCAAAGGCCTCGTTCACCTCCCAGAGGTCAACGTCCTCCACGGACCATCCCGCCTTCGCCATCACTGCCTTCATCGCTGGTACGGGCGCGGTGGTGAACCAACCCGGTTCCTGCGCGTGGCTCGCATGGCCCAGAAGGCGGGCGCGGATCGTAAGCCCACGCGCCTTCGCCTCCGATTCCCGCATGAGGACAAGCGCCGCAGCGCCGTCGGAGATGGAGGAGGCGTTAGCGGGAGTGATCGTGCCGTCCTTCCTGAAGGCGGGCTTCAGGCCGGGGATCTTCTCGGGCCGCGCCGTGTTCGGCTGCTCGTCCTCCGTGATCTCCGCGGCGCCTTCGCGTCCCTTCACGGTCACGGGGACGATCTCGGCCGCGAAGGCGCCCGTCGCTTGCGCCCGCCGAGCGCCTCCGAGGCTTTCGAGCGCATAGGCGTCCTGCGCCTCGCGCGTGAACTGGTACTTCTCGGCGCAATCCTCGGCGAAGGAACCCATGAGCCTGCCGGGCTCATATGCGTCCTCAAGCCCGTCTAGGAACATGTGGTCCTTGACCTCGGCATGGCCGAGCCTGGCGCCAGAACGCATCTTTGGCAGAAGGTAGGGCGCGTTCGTCATCGACTCCATGCCGCCCGCGACGAGGACGCGGCCGTTCCCGGCCAGAAGCTGGTCATGCGCGATCATCACCGCTTTCATGCCGGAGCCGCACATCTTGTTGAGCGTCGTCGCGGGAACGGCCTCGGAAAGCCCGCCCTTGAACCCCGCCTGCCGCGCCGGCGCCTGGCCCTGACCGGCGGGGAGGACGCAGCCCATGAGAAGCTCGTCCACATCCACGGCGGCGACACCCGCGCGGGCGAGCGCCGCGGCGATGGCCGCGCCGCCGAGATCGGAGGCGGAGGCTCCCGAAAGCTCCCCCTGGAAGCCACCCATGGGCGTGCGCGCGGCGCCGACGATGACGACGGGATCGGACATGGTTCTGTCTCCTTTCCGGCGCTCAGGGCGCCCAGGCGAGGAAGTTGGCGATGAGGCGGAGGCCGGTCTCCTGGCTCTTCTCCGGGTGGAACTGCACGCCGGCGACGTTCCCCTTCGCAACGGCGGCGGTGACCATCTCGCCATGGGCGCAATGGGCGATCCGCGCCTCGGGGTTTCGCGGGCGCATGTGGTAGGAGTGGACGAAATAGGCGTGGGCGCCGGGGGAAAGCCCGGCGAAGAGCGGGTGCTCGCCGAAGCTTAGCTCGTTCCAGCCCATATGCGGGATCTTCAAGTCCGGATCGTTCGGCCCGAGCCTGACGACCTCGCCGGCGATCCAGCCGAGACCCGGCGTATCCCCATGTTCCCGACCGACCGTCGAGAGAAGTTGCATCCCAACGCAGATACCGAGGAAGGGCGCGCCGCCCCGGTGCGCCCGCTCCTCCAGCGCCTCGACCATGCCGGGAACCGAATCGAGGCCGGCGCGGCAATCGGCGAAAGCCCCGACGCCCGGCAGCACGATCCGGTCCGCCCGCCGCACCGCCTCCGGATCCGATGTGACGACGACCGGCGCGCCGGCGCCTTCCCGGCTCATGCGCTGGAAGGCCTTCTCCGCCGAGTGGAGGTTGCCCGAGCCGTAGTCGACGATTGCGACGCTCACAGCACCCCCTTGGTGGACGGGATCGCCTCCGCCTTGCGCGGGTCCGTCTCCAGCGCGTCACGGAGCGCGCGGGCGACTGCCTTGAAGCAGGTCTCCGCGATGTGGTGGGAATTGACGCCATAGAGCGTCTCCACATGCAGCGTCATGCCAGAATTCATCGCGAACGCGGTAAAGAACTCGCGCACCAGCTCGGTGTCGAACGTCCCGATCTTCGGCGTGGTGAACTCCACCTTCCAGACGAGGAAAGGCCGGCCCGAAAGGTCGAGCGCGGCGCGCGTCAGGCATTCGTCCATCGGAAGATAGCAGTGGCCGTAGCGGCGGATGCCGCGCTTGTCGCCCATCGCCTCGGCGAGCGCCTTGCCGAGGAGGATGCCGGTATCCTCGACCGTGTGGTGATCGTCGATATGGAGGTCGCCCGAGGCCCGCGCCTTCATGTCGATCAGGGCGTGGCGGGCGAGCTGGTCTAGCATGTGGTCGAAGAAGCCCACGCCAGTCCGGTTGTCATAGGCGCCGGTCCCGTCAAGGTCGATCTCGACCTCTATGGACGTCTCGGCGGTCTTGCGGCTCAGGCTGGCGCGGCGGCTCATCTCGCTCCCTCTCGGCTCTGCGCATATAGCGGCGGGGCGCCACGGCCCGCAAGTTGCGGCGGAACGGCGCCCGGCCTATGTAGCGCCGACCGGGAGGAAAGCGGATGACAACCATCGTCGGCGTGAAAAAGGCGGGCGAGATCGTGATCGCCGGCGACGGGCAGGTCAGCCTTGGCAATACAGTCATAAAGGGGACGGCGCGCAAGGTCCGTCGCATGGCGCCCGGCGGTCGCGATGTGATCGCCGGCTTCGCAGGCTCGACGGCGGACGCCTTCACCCTTTTCGAGCGGCTGGAGAAGAAGCTGGAGGCCGCGCCCGGCCAGCTTACCCGCGCCGCTGTGGAGCTGGCGAAGGACTGGCGGACGGACAAGTATCTCCGCAATCTCGAAGCCATGCTGATCGTGACGGACGGCACGGACCTTCTCGTCATCACCGGCGCGGGCGACGTGCTAGAGCCCGAAGGCGGCGTCGCCGCCGTCGGCTCGGGCGGCAATTTCGCGCTCGCTGCCGCGCGGGCGCTGATTGACACAGGCCTCGGCGCCGAGGAGATCGCGCGGAAGGCGATGAAGATCGCGGCTGAGATCTGCGTCTACACAAACGAGGAGATCGTCCTCGAAAAGATCGCGTCGGCCTGACCGCGCGAGGGAGCACCCATGACCGACCTCACCCCCCGCGAGATCGTCTCCGAGCTCGACCGGTTCATCATCGGCCAGAAGGAGGCGAAACGCGCAGTCGCAGTCGCGCTTCGCTCACGCTGGCGGCGGCGGCGGGTGGAGGGGCCGCTTTCGGCGGAGATCACGCCGAAGAACATCCTGATGATCGGGCCGACCGGCGTCGGCAAGACGGAGATCAGCCGGCGGCTGGCCAAGCTCGCCGGCGCGCCCTTCCTGAAAGTGGAGGCCACGAAGTTCACCGAGGTCGGCTATGTCGGCCGCGACGTGGAGCAGATCGTGCGGGACCTCGTGGAGACCGCCATCGTCATGAAGCGGGAGGAGCGGCGCGAGGGCGTGAAGGCCCGCGCGCATGAGCGGGCGGAGGACCGCGTTCTCGACGCGCTGGTCGGCGAGCAGGCATCCGAAGGAACGCGCGCGACCTTCCGCAAGAAGCTGCGCGAGGGCGCTCTCGACGACAAGGAGATCGACGTCGCCGTGGCGGACACGTCCAACCCCCTCGGCATGCTCGACATTCCGGGCGGCGCCGGGCAGATGGGCATGGTCAATCTGGGGGACATCCTCGGAAAGGCCTTCTCCGGCCGACAGAAGAAGCGGCGTCTGAAAGTGGCGGAGAGCTACGATCTCCTTCTCGCGGAGGAGGCGGACAAGCTGGTCGACCAGGAAGAGATCACGCGCGAGGCGATCCGCGCCGTGGAGGAGGACGGGATCGTCTTCATCGACGAGATCGACAAGGTCTGCGCCCGCTCCTCCGAAGGCGGGTTCCGCGGCGCCGACGTGAGCCGGGAGGGCGTGCAGCGCGATCTTCTTCCTCTCATTGAGGGAACGACGGTGACGACGAAGCACGGTGCGGTGAAGACCGACCACATTCTCTTTATCGCCTCAGGCGCCTTTCATGTGGCGAAGCCTTCCGATTTGTTGCCCGAGTTGCAGGGCCGTCTGCCGATCCGGGTCGAGCTTCGTGCGCTGACGGAAACGGACTTTGTCCGGATCCTCACCGAACCGGACAATTCCCTCGTCCGGCAGTATCAGGCGCTCATGGCGGCGGAGGGCGTGACGCTCGATTTCGCGGAGAGCGGCGTCGCGGCCTTGGCGCGCATCGCGGCCGAGGTGAACGGTTTGGTGGAGAACATCGGCGCGCGGCGGCTCTACACCGTGATGGAGCGGGTGTTCGAGGAGATCAGTTTCGCCGCGCCGGACCGGTCGGGTGAGACCGTGCGCGTTGACGCGGAGTTCGTGGAGGCGCATGTGGGCGACCTCGCCCGCTCGGCGGACCTCTCGCGCTACGTGCTGTGACCGCGACCGCCATGCGCGCCATCCTCTTGGTCGCCTTCTTAGTCTTCGCTCTCGACCAGGCGACGAAGCACGCCGTCCTCTTTGGGCTCGGACTGATGGAAAGAGGCGTGATCGATGTGGCGCCGCCGTTCCTGCGCTTCGTAATGGCCTGGAACAGAGGGGTGAATTTCGGCCTCGGCGCGTCCGGCTCGGACCTCGTGCGCTGGGGCCTCGTCGGGCTCGCCGTCGTCATCTCGGGTGCGCTTCTTCTCTGGGCGCGGGGCCGTGGAGACTTGTGGTTCCGCTTTGGTGTCGGCCTTGTCGTCGGTGGCGCGATCGGCAACGCGCTGGACCGTGTGCGCTTCGGCGCTGTGGCGGATTTCCTCAACATGTCCTGCTGCGGCATCGATAATCCCTACGTCTTCAACGTTGCGGATATCGCAATCTTCGCAGGAGCGGGGCTTCTGATCTTCGTCGGAAGCGAGAAGCGACGTGCGTAAGCGTGGGTGCCGCATTGCGGCTCCGACGCCGCGGAGATATAAATGACCGATACGATACGAGGAGCCGCCTGATGCGCCGCCCATCCTCTGCGACAAGTCCTCGTCGATCCGCCGCGCTCGCAGCGGTGGTTTTTCTTGCAGGCTGCTCCGTCAGTTCCGAACGCGGCGGCACGATCGGGGAGCAACTCGGCGTCACTGCCGGTGCGCCTGACGAGTTCCTTATCATCGCCCGCGCCCCGCTGGAGATGCCTCCAAGCTTCGACCTGCCGCGGCCGCAGCCCGGCGCGCCCAGCCGGCTTGAGCCTGATCCTTTTGTTGAGGCGGAATCCGCACTCTTCGGGCGCCCCGTCAGCGCCGAGCGCGCCGGCGCTCAGGCGCCTGGTTCCGGAGAAACCGCTCTCCTTGCCGGAGCCGGCGCTACCGGGGACAACAGCGCCGTGCGCGCAGCTCTTGCCGGGGAAGCCGGACCGACAGAGCGGCGCTTCGGCCTCACTTCCGTCTTCGGAGTGCCGATTCCGCAGAATCTGGGTGAGGAGGACGCGCTCCTCTTCAGCGCGGAGGAGATGGAGCGCCTGCGCCAGCAGGGCGTCCCAACCCCCGCCGCGCCGCCGATTGTGGAAGAAGACGGGCGCCCGAGCGAAGACCTCATCGGCTCCGTCTACCGGCGAAACTGAGCCGCGGGTTCACGGGCTTGTGAAGGCGCCGCAGAGAGGTCGCTATATCTGTGAGTAGCGCCTGTCGGCGCGAAAAACGGAGACGCGCATGAAATCCATTGCCGCCGCCGCAGCGATAGTCTTGCTCGCTGGGCCGTCCTTCGCGGAGCCCGCGGTGACGACCTTCACGCTCGAGAACGGAATGCAGGGCGTGGTGATCCAGGATCATCGCGCGCCAGTCGTAACCCACATGGTCTGGTATCGGGTCGGCTCCGCCGACGAACCGCCCGGGAAGTCCGGCATCGCCCATTTTCTCGAACACCTCATGTTCAAGGGCACGGACGAGATACCTGACGGGGCCTTTTCAAAGATCGTGGCCGAGAACGGCGGGCAGGACAACGCGTTCACGAGCTATGACTACACGGCTTACTTCCAGCGCATCGCCGCCGACCGGCTGGAGATTGTCATGCGGATGGAGGCGGACCGCATGGTTGACCTTCGACTTTCGGAAGCGGTGGTGACGCCGGAGCGCGCCGTCATCCTCGAAGAGCGCAGCCAGCGGACTGACAATGACCCTGGCGCGCTCTTCCGGGAGCAGATGGACGCCGCGCTCTACATGAACCACCCCTACCGTATTCCGGTGATTGGCTGGCGGCGGGAGATGGAGGGTCTGACCATGGAGGATGCGCTCGCCTTCTACGAGCGGCACTATGCGCCGGACAATGCCATCCTCGTCGTGGCCGGCGATGTAACGCCTGACGAGGTCGAGCGCCTTGCGCGGATCCACTACGGGCCGATTCCCGCCGCCGGCATCGCAGAGCGGGAGCGGGCGGGCGAACCGCCCCACCTGGCTCCGCGCCGACTCGAAATGGCGGACGCGCGCGTCCGTCAGCCCTACGTTATACGGCGCTACCTTGTTCCTTCCCGCCGCACCGGGGGCGACGGACAGGCGGCGGCCCTCGCCATGCTGGGCGAGGTTCTGGGCGGCGGCGGCGTCACCTCCCGCCTCTCGAAGCAATTGCAGCTTCAAGACAGGATCGCGATCAATACCGGCACCTTCTATTCGGGATCCGGGTACGACTATGGTGAGTTCGGCGTCTATGGCGTGCCGGCTGAGGGTGTGGCGCTTGACGCCATCGAAACCGCCATCGACGAGGTGATGTCCCGCCTCGCTGCCGAGGGGCCGACCGAGGCTGAACTCGACCGCGCGAGAAGCGTGATCCGCGCCTCCGAGATCTACGCGCAGGACAGTCAGCGCGGCCTCGCCAACCGCTATGGAGTCGGCCTCGTGAACGGCCTGACGGTTGAACGGATCGAGGGCTGGACGGATGTGCTTCAGGCCGTGACGGCCGAGGATGTGAAGGAAGCCGCAAAGCTCCTGCGGCTCGAATACTCGGTGACGGGGCGACTCGTCCGCGCCGCGGAGGCGACGCAATGATCCGGTTTCTTCCCGCGCTGTTCCTGCTTGTCGCCGCCCCGGCTTTCGCCGCCGCCCCCATCCAGCGCATCGTCAGCCCCGGTGGGATCGAGGCGTGGCTGGTCGAGGAGCGGGCCATTCCCATCGTTTCGCTGGAGATCGAATTCCGCGGCGGCGCCTCGCTGGACCCGGCGGGCAAGGAAGGCTTGGCGCGGCTGATCGCGGGCCTCCTCGATGAGGGAGCCGGTGAACTCGACGCCGTTGGATTCGCGGAGGCGGCGGATGCGATCGCCGCCCGATATGGCTTTTCGGCAGGGCGGGACTCGATCTCCGTTTCATCCACGATGCTCGCGGAAAACCGGGAGGAGACGATTGACCTCCTCCGCCTTGCCCTCTCCCAACCTCGCTTCGATGAGGAGCCTGTTGCGCGCGTCAAGGCGCAGATGGTTTCCTCGATCCGCTCGGACGAGACCGATCCCAATGCCCGCGCGGCCAAAGCTTTCTTTGAGGCGGCCTTTCCCTCTGACCCGTATGGCCGACCGACGGGGGGGACGGAGGCGAGCGTCGCCGCGCTGACGGCGGAAGACCTCCGCGCTGCGCTGCCGCGCCTGATACGCCGAGGCGAAGTCAGCATCGGCGTCGTTGGCGCGATCACGGTGGAGGAGACGGGCGCGATGCTCGACAGGCTCTTCTCCGCTCTACCGGACGGCGCGCCTGACCCTTTGCGGCATGTCGAGCCGGAGCTGGAGCCCGGCATTACCGTGATCGACCTCGACGTGCCGCAATCAGTCGCAATGTTTGGCCATGCCGGGATCCTGCGCGACGATCCCGACTACATTCCCGCATTCGTGATGAATTACATCCTCGGCGGCGGCGGATTTTCGTCCCGCCTTACCGTTGAAGTGCGCGAAAAGCGTGGGCTTTCTTATTCCGTCTATTCGTATCTCCTGCCGATGGACAGGTCAGGGCTCCACATCGGCGGCGTGGCCACTGCAAATGCGGCGATGGGAGAGTCGGTCGCTGTGATACGTGAGGAGTGGCGCCGGATGGCCGAGGAGGGGGTGACGGCGGAGGAGTTGGCCAAGGCGAAGCGCTACCTTACAGGGGCTTACGCGCTCCAATTCGACTCAAACGGAAAGATCGCCGACATGCTGGTCGGCCTTCAATCGGCTGGATTGCCTATCGACTACCCGGAAATACGCAACGCCCTCGTAGAGGCGGTGACAGAGGAAGACATCCGACGCGTCGCTAAGCGTCTCCTGCAGCCGGAAGCGCTTTCTTTTGTCGTCGTAGGACGCCCCGAAGGGCTCGGAGCCGGCCAGTAGGGCGGCGTCAGACCCGCTGGTTAACTTCGATCAGGTTACCATCCGGGTCTTCGAAGTAGATGTTGTGAAGGTTCGGGATCGCGAAGACTCCGCCGTCCGAGTAGGGGATGCCGGCCTCGTCCAGCCGCCGCATCACCACACGGAGGTCGTCAACCTCGATGGCGAAGTGGCCGCCGAGCGAGGGGTTGTGCCGAAATCCGTTCCGAGCCGCGAAGTCCGGGTCGCCCTTGATGAGATGGAGACCGGTATGGCTCTGCCGACCGTCGGGGAAAAGCGCGAGCCGGTCCGGCGCTCCAGGAATGTAACCGCGGCTCTCCGGGAAGGCCCATTTGCCTTCCTCCATGCCGAGCACAGCAGCGTAGAAGGCCGCACTCCGGCGTACATCCTTCGCTTCGAGATTGACGTGGTGGATCGACCAGCTCATTCGCATTCTCCCTGTTCAGGAGAGCATCAAAGCCGCCGGCCGGACCGGAGCGCAAGCATTCCAAAAAAGAAAGAGCGCCCAAGCGGGCGCTCTTTCTAATCCGAGCAGCGAAATCAGGCTGCCGCTTTGTCCTGATCGTCCTTCAGGGAAAGCGCGTTGGAGACGCGCACGCCCCGCTTCACGAAGGCGACGAGTCCGTCCACCGTGCGGCTGTTCACCTCTATCCCCGCGTTCATCAGCACTTCCATGCCGTCGCGTGAATTCGCCCAGCGGGCGATTCCTTCCGCGCCCTTTCCGGGGCCGAAGGTCTTTTCATCCTTGATCGCGTCATCAAGCGCCGCGAGAACGACGGCGGCGAAAAGCTTGCGCGCGCGCCGTCCCTGCTCATTCGTGAAGCTCAAAGCGTCATCATCAAGAGCCATTGGCTCCTCCACCGAGTCGTCATGTCGTTGTCATCTAGGGAAGGCGTATATGGCGTATCCCTTGCGCAAAATAAAGGCGTTTTTTGCATGGCGGCCATGCATCGACGCAGCGTCAGGCCGACCATGAGGCAGGTTTCTCTGCGCCAAACCGCGCATTCACGAAGTCGTACACCTTTCGAAACGCCTCCACCCCCGCTGCACGGTCGGCCGCGCTCAGCGTCGAAGGCGCCGCCGAGGCGTTGACCCGCTGCGTCATGTCCGGCTCACGCCACGGAAGTCCGAGCGAGTCGGTCAGCGCGCGGAGATGCCGCTCCGGCGTTGCGAAGATATGCTCGTAGAAGCCAACGGCGACGTGATCCTTTCCGAAAGCGCTCCATAGTTCGGTCAATGCCCGGTCATACCGCCCGTGAGCGCGATGGGCCCGCCACCCTAGGCTGCTGCGGAATGCGGCGCCGGCATCCGCGATGCGACCCTTTCGCTGCTCCATCCTCAGCGCGGAGAAGTGCCGGTCCACCGGGTCGCGCATCAGGAAAACAGGACGTACTGCAAGCCCGGCTTCTTCAAGAAAGCGGCGCGCCTGGCTCCAGCCTCTCTCGTTGAGCAGGGAATACCCGGGTGTGACCTCCAGCAGGAATCTCTCACGATGGACCCGCGACGCGAAGTAGCTGAGATAGGCTGCCCGATCCTCGGACATTTCGGCCCGTTCTATCACCGCGCGACTCATGCGCGGGGCGGCGAGGCGAGGCAGCGGCCGTCGCATCTGCGCGGCCTTCTCTCTGTAACGCCTGTCAAAGACAGCGAGCCGGCGCGGACCGAGCCACGCGTCGAAGAAGTGAAGCTCCTTGATCGGTGAGGCGTACACGTCCGGATCCCCGGCCAGATGTCGAAAGAGCCAAGAGGTGCCAGCCTTCTGCGCCCCTACGCCGATCAGCATCGTCCTGCCCTCGAGTCGTCGCAGGAGTTTCGCGGATAGAAACACCCTCCGACCTCGTCAGCCGCCCCAGGCCGCGGGGGCCGCGGGTCCGTAGTGTTCTGCGACGAAGCGATATGCCGGACGGAGCCTTCGTCGAAGCGCCGCGAGCAGCGCCGCCGGGGGGGCGGGCGTCTCCGGCGAAGGATTGATGCGCCGCTCCAGCAGCGGCGGGAGTGGCGACAGGCCCAGCGCGCGCTCGACCTCGGCGAGGTGCGGGTCCGCTGGGTCGAACAGACGCTCGTAGAAGCAGACCGTCACCGCCTCCTCCCCGAACACCCGGAAGAGCCGCGCGAGCGTGAGGTCATAACGGCTGCGTCGAAGCTGTTCCCCGCCGGCGAGATTCAGAAGCAGCCCTCGGTCCGGATTGTATCCCTGCCCGAATGCTTTCCGCGCCGAGCGGTGGTGAGAGACGATGCGCGCCACGGGGTCGCGGAGGAGCAGCAGGGGGCGGACGATCACGCCCGCCGCCTCGAAATGCGCGCGCACGAAGCGCAGCTCTTCCTCGCCTAGCAGCGCATAGCAGGGGGTCATCTCCATCATGTGGCTGCGCTTCAGCCCGCGCCGGGCGAACCAGCGGAGATAGGCCGCCCGGTCGCCGCTCATCTCGACCCTCGCAGCGAGCCGAGCGCGAGCCGCCTTGTCGATCCCGGCGTCGTCGGAGGCGGCGAGCTGAGCGGCGAAGCGGTGCTCGTGAAAGCCGAACCGCGAGGGCTGGAGCCAGGCGGTGAAGAAGTTCATCTCCTTCACGGGGGAGCGGCGGACAGCAGGATTCCGCGCAAGATGATCGAACATCCACGTAGAGCCCGCCTTCTGTGCCCCGCAGCCGAGGATCATGACGCGCCCCTCGAGGCGGGCGCGGCGGCGCGGCGCGAGCGATGCAGTGTCGGACATTCAGAACTCCTAGCGCCGCCCGCCCGGCGCCGCAATGTCGCCTCTCGAACGTTTCAGGAGACCTGCACGCCCGGAACCCCTATATATCGTAAGGATCGAACGGAGATGACGACATGACGATGATCGCTCGCGCCGCCAGCCTTGCGCTTCTTGCCGCCGCAACCGGTGCGCCGCTCGCCGCGTCGGGGCAGGAATCGTTCGCCGGCTCCTATCTCGCGGGAGCGCAAGCGGCCAAGCGCGGCGATGTTGAGGCGGCGGCGCGATACTTCTCCCGCGCGCTGGACCGGTCGCCCGGCGATCTTGCTCTCGGCGAACAGACGCTGCTTTACCTCACCGCGGCGGGGCGCATGGAGCAGGCGGAGGCGCTGGCCGAACGGATGATCGTCTTCGACCCGACGCAGCGGCTCGCCAGCCTCGTCCTCGTCACGGCGGAGATGCGTGGAGGGGAGAATGAAGCCGCCGCACGGCGGATCGAGGCGGCGCCGGCGGCCTTTCATCCGCTTCTGCGCGATCTCCTTTCCACATGGGTAAAGGCCGCGGGGGGAGACGAGGAGGGGGCCCGCGCCATGCTGGATTCTGTCGAGGGGCCGCCCGTGTTCCGCGTCTTCGCGGCCTATCACCTAGCTCTGCTCAGCCTTTCCTCCGGTGACGCGACCGGTGCGGCGGAGGCTTTCGGGCGCCTCTCCGAAGACATGCCGCGCCTCGGCGGTCGGATGGCGCGGGCGGAGGCCGCGGCGCTTTTCGGCGTCGGAAACGCGGACGAGGCGCGCGAGAAACTCGAGGCGGCGGCGAGCCGCGTCCTCGGCGATGCGGCGATCGAAGCCGATCTCGCCTTCATGGAGAAAGGCGAAGCGCCCCCCCTCTTGGTCCGGACGGCGTCGGAAGGGGCAGCCGAAGCGTTCTACGGTCTTGCCGCCGCCCTGGGGCAAGAGCCCGACGACAGGCTCAGCCTCGTCTACGCCCGCCTCGCCTCGTGGCTTCGGCCCGATCTCGACGAGGCGAAACTGCTCGTCGCGGAGGTCATGGAGGGAACCGAGCAGTTCGAAGCCGCCGTCCGCGCCTACGAGACAATTCCGCCGGACAGCCCCTACGCCCGCGCGGCGGAGATTGGCCGGGCGGAAGCGCTTTTTCGCATGGACCGCGCCGACGAGGCGGCCGAGGCGCTGAAGGCGCTGACACGCCGCGCGCCGGACGCGCTCGAGGCACATATCGCGCTTGGAGACATCTTGCGCCGAACCGAACGGTTCCGCGAGGCCGCAGCCGCCTATGACGCCGCGACCAATATCGCCGAGTCGGCAGGCCGCGCGAATTGGGCGCTCTACTACCAGCGCGCGATAAGCTACGAGCGGTCGCAGCAATGGGAAAAGGCGGAGGCGGATTTCTTCAAGGCTCTCGAACTGGAGCCGGACCAGCCGCTCGTACTGAACTATCTCGGCTATTCGTGGCTGGAGCGGCGGGAGCGGCTCGACGAGGCGATGGACATGATCCGAAAGGCGGTCGCCGCCAGGCCGGAAGACGGCTACATCGTGGATAGCCTCGGCTGGGGTTTTTTTCTCCTCGAAGATTATCCGGCGGCGGTGCGGGAGCTGCAGCGCGCAGTAGAGCTCCGCCCGGTCGATCCGGTCATCAACGACCATTTCGGCGACGCGCTCTGGATGGTCGGCCGAAAGCGGGAGGCGGAGTTCCAGTGGCGCCGCGCGCTCTCCTTTGACCCGGAGGAGAAGGACCGCGAGCGCATTCGCCGGAAGCTCGATGTCGGCCTCGACGTCGTGCGCGCCGAGGAGGTGGCGGCAGAGGCCGCGCCCGAGACCCCGCGCGCGGCGGATGGCGGCTGAAGCGCACGCAGCGCTGCGAGAGACAGCGCGGGCCAAGGTCAATCTCTTCCTTCACGTCCGGGGCCGACGGCAGGACGGCTATCACCTGCTCGAAAGCCTCGCTGTCTTCCCGCTCTGTGGCGACGGGCTGGAGGCGGAGTCGGCGCCGGGGCTGACGCTCTCGCTTAGCGGCCCGTTCTCCGCCGCGCTTTCTTCGGGCGCGGACAATCTAGTTATCCGCGCGGCGGAGCGGCTTTCCGCTCTCACGCCCGGCGCGCCGGGAGCGGCGCTTCGGCTGGAAAAACGACTTCCCGTCGCCTCCGGGATCGGCGGCGGCTCGGCTGACGCCGGCGCCGCGCTGCGGCTGCTTGGCCGGCTCTGGGGCGGCGCTCCGAAGGGGCGATTGACAGAGATCGCCGAAGAGTTGGGCGCCGACGCGCCTGTCTGTCTGGCGCAGCGGCCCGCGATGATGGCCGGAGCAGGCGAGGCGCTTTCGCCCGCGCCGGGCTTTCCGACCTTCTGGATGGTGCTCGCCAATCCTATGCAGCCGCTTTCGACCGCGGAGGTCTTCGCCGGGCTGAAGCGGCGGGAGGGGCCCGGTGGGCCGCCGGCGCCGGCGCGGTTCCACGATTTCTCGCACATGACGAGCTGGCTCGCGCGGCAGCGCAACGATCTGGAAGGGCCGGCCCGCCGGCTCCGCCCCGCGATCGGCCGCGCGCTCGCCGCCCTCGCCTGGGACAAGTCCTGCGCGCTGGCGCGAATGTCTGGCTCCGGCGCGACCTGCTTCGGTCTTCATGCGAAAGAGTCCTCCGCGCTCGAAGCGGCGGAGCGGCTCCGCGCGGCGGAGCCCGGCTGGTGGGTCGTGGCCGCGCCGGTGGAGGCGCATTCGTGACGCGGATAAACGCCGGCGGCGCGATCTTCGCGCGGCTCAAGACGCTCGGCGTCTCTCATGTCTTCGCCAATTCCGGCACGGACTTTCCGCCTGTGATCGAGGGACTGGCGCAGGCTGCCGAGGCGGGAATCGATCTGCCGGAGGCGACCCTGGCGCCGCACGAACACGCCGCGATGGGCATGGCGCATGGAGCGTGGCTGGCGACGGGTCGACTACAGGCGGTAATGCTGCACACAAATGTCGGTCTCGCCAATGGCGTGATCGGGGCGCTCAACGCCGCTTCAGACCACGTTCCGGTCATCATCATGTCGGGGCGGACGCCGACGGTTGAGGCGGGCCGCTTCGGCGCTCGCACCGTTCCCATCGGATGGGGCCAGGAGATGCGGGACCAGCACGCGCTGATTCGCGAATGTGTGAAATGGGACTATGAGCTGCGCTTCCCCGAGCAGATCGGGCCGCTGCTGGACCGCGCGGCCGCTATCGCGCTCTCTTATCCCCAGGGCCCGGTCTATCTCTCGCTGCCGCGAGAGATACTTTCGGAAGAGGTCGATACGCCCGCAGGCCCGCCCGCCTACGCCCCAGCCGGTCTGCGCGCTCCGGCTGAGGAGATCGAACGCGCCGCGCGCCTTCTCGCCTTGGCGGAGCGGCCCGTAATCGCGGCGCAGCGTGGCGCCGGCGACGCCGCGGGCTGGGCCGCGCTCGCGCGGCTTGCGGAGGAGTGGGCGATCCCTGTGGCGGATTGGTGGGCTGTTGCGAACGCGTTGAGTCGGGACCACCCGGCCTGGATTGGCCCAGCCATCGGCGCCGCGCTCGAAGGGGCGGACGTCGCATTGGTGATCGATAGCCTCGCGCCTTGGTCGCCGGACATGCACGCCGTTCCGCCCGGACTCCGCATCGTCCAGCTCGGGCCGGATCCACATATGGCGCGCACGCCGGTGCGGATGTTCGCAAGCGAGGTCGCCCTCGCGACGGAGACGGGGCCCGGGCTCGTCGCGATTGAGGCGGCGATGCGCCCGCATTTCGCCGAGGCCGCTGGACGCATAGCGGCGCGACGGCCACGACTCGTTGCGCTCAATGCGGCTGCGCTGGCGGATGCCGAGAAGGCCTCGGCGCACGTCTCCGGCGCTCCGATGACGAAGGGATTCGTCTCCGCCGCAATCGGCGCGGCGATCCGGGGGCGTGAGGTGACGGTTCTCTCCGAACTCGGCGCGCCGCTCGCCTCGCTTGGTTTGACGGAGCGCGGACAATGGCGACAGGAACCTCATGCCGGCGGCCTCGGCTGGAGCTTTCCCGCTGCGCTTGGAATGAAGCTCGGCGCGCCCGGCCGGCTCGTCGTCGCGACAATGGGAGATGGGAGCTACATCTTCTCGAACCCAGTCGCTTGCCATCAGATCGCCGAGGCGCTCGGGCTTGCGCCTCTTCTCGTGATCCTGAACAATGCGGAGTGGGGCGCGGTGCGGCAGTCCGTCGCCGGGCTCTATCCCGGCGGCGCGGCGGCGCGGGCGAACCGGATGCCGTTGACGGCGCTCGCTCCCTCGCCGGATTTCACCGCCGTGGCGCGCGCCAGCCGGGCTTTCGCCATGCGGGTGGAGGCGGCGGATGATCTTGCACTCGCGTTGGCCGAGGCGCTGGCGGAAACGGAGCGCGGCCGCCTCGCGCTCCTCGACGTTGCAGTATCCGGATGATTGGGCCTCCGCGGGGCACCCTTGGGGGGATGGGCGCCCCGGCGGAGGCCGGTGTGAGGCCCCACGCGCCCGGCGCCAGGGAGATAACGCCGGGGCGAGGCGGCGGGCGTTGCGTTCCCGCGCTCACCACGCTGAAATAGGCGCGGCGCCCGGGCGGCGCCATGAACGATCAGGCAGAGCGGCCATGCCCGCCGCGCATGGCTCTTCCGCCCGGCGGAACGCCCTGCAGCCGCGCGCATCCGCGCATTGCCGCGCCTTCACAAAGGATTAAACTCTCGCCCAACAAGGGAGCGCGCCATGATCGCCGAGCTGGGCCATTTCGCCGTCATCATCGCCTTCGTCCTCGCCCTGTGGCAGTCCACCGTGCCGCTCATCGGCGCGCAGAAGGGCTGGGTGGACTGGATGCGTCTCGGCTCGCCCGCGGCGATCCTCCAGTTCGTCGCGCTCGCCGTCGCCTTCGCGGCGCTGACCTACTCCTTTGTGGTGTCGGATTTTTCGGTGCGCCTCGTCGCGGCGAATTCGAACTCTCTGAAGCCAATGCTTTACAAGGTCGCCGGCGTCTGGGGGAACCATGAGGGTTCGATGCTCCTCTGGGTCCTGATCCTCGCCCTCTTCGGCGCGCTCGTCGCGATCTTCGGGGGCACGCTCCCCGATGGGCTGAAGGCGCGGGCGCTTGCAGTGCAGGGTATGATCGGCGCCGCCTTCATAGGCTTCATCCTCTGGACCTCTAATCCGTTCTGGCGCCTCTTCCCCGCCCCGGCCGACGGGAACGACCTCAATCCGCTGCTGCAGGATCCGGGCCTCGCCTTCCATCCGCCCTTTCTCTACATCGGATACGTCGGCCTCTCGATGAGCTATTCCTTCGCTATCGCTGCGCTGATCGAGGGGCGGGTCGACGCGGCGTGGGCGCGCTGGGTGCGGCCCTGGACGCTGCTCGCCTGGCTGAACCTCACCATTGGCATCGCGCTTGGCTCCTGGTGGGCCTACTACGAGCTCGGCTGGGGCGGCTGGTGGTTCTGGGACCCGGTGGAGAACGCTAGCTTCATGCCTTGGCTCGTCGCCGCTGCGCTCCTTCACAGCGCGATCGTGGTGGAGAAGCGGGGGACGTTGAAGAGCTGGACGATCCTGCTCGCCATCTTCGCCTTCTCGCTCTCGTTGATCGGCGCTTTCATCGTGCGCTCTGGAGTGCTTACCTCAGTGCACGCCTTCGCCTCGGACCCGACGCGTGGCCAGTTCCTGCTCTGGATGCTGGTCATCGCCATCGGCGGCGGGCTCGCGCTCTACGCATGGCGCGCGCCGAAGATGCGGGCAGAGGGCGCGTTTGCGCCGGTGAGCCGGGAGGGGGGGCTGATCCTCAATAACCTCCTCCTCACCGTTTCCTGCGCCGTCGTCTTCGTCGGCACGCTCGCACCGCTCTTCCGGGAAATGATCGACGGAACGAAGATCTCCGTCGGCGCGCCGTTCTTCGACGCCTCCTTCACGCCGTTCATGATCCTCCTCGCCATCGCGCTGCCTTTCGGCTCGATGCTGCCTTGGAAACGGGGCGATCTGGCGAAGGTCTGGCGGAAAGTGATGATGGTGCTCGCCATCGCCTTCCTGGTGGCTACGCTCGTCTGGAGCCTTCAGACTGGGCGCTCCGTCTTCGCGCCCATCGGCATCGCGCTCGCGGCCTGGGTTTGCCTCGGGGTTGTTGCGGAACTGGCGGACCGGGCCAAGGCGGGGCGCGCGCCCGTCGCCGAGAGCCTCCGCCGCCTCGCCAACCTCCCGCGGGCGGACTGGGGGAAGTCGGTCGCCCATGCCGGCTTCGGTTTCACCATCTTCGGCATCGCCGCGATCTCAGCCTGGGAGGTGGAGGATATACGGCTCGCTTCGCCCGGCGATAGGATCGAGATCGGAGGCTACGAGATCCTCTTCGAGGGCGTGCGCCCGTTTCAGGGGCCGAACTACCAGGCCGATATCGGCAAGTTCACGGTATTCCGGAATGGCGAAGTCGACACGGTCGTCTATCCGGAGAAGCGGTTCTATCCCGTGCAGCAAACCCCGACGACGGAGGCGGGGATCGACAGCGGTCTGACGAGGGACATTTATGTTGTGCTTGGCGATCCGGCGGAAGGCGGGGCGCGCTGGGCCGTACGATCTTACGTGAAGCCCTACGCCAACTGGATATGGCTTGGCGCGCTCGTGATGGCGCTGGGCGGCCTGGTGAGCCTGACCGACCGGCGCTATCGCGTCGGCGCGGCGGCCAAAGCGGCGTCGAAAGCCCCTTCCGCAGCCGTCGCCACGCCGGCGGAGTAAAGCGATGCGCTTCTTGCTCCTTGCTCTCACGCTGCTCGTTTCAACCCCGTCTTGGGCGGTGCAGCCGGACGAAATCCTCGATGATCCGGCGCTCGAAGCCCGCGCGCGGGACATCTCGAAAGATCTGCGCTGCCTCGTCTGCCGGAACGAGAACATCGACGACTCGAATGCCGCACTGGCGAGGGATCTTCGCCTCCTCGTCCGTGAGCGCTTGGTCGCCGGTGATACGGACGATGAGACGGTCGCCTACGTCGTGGAACGTTACGGCGAATTCGTCCTCCTCAACCCTCGCATGACGGGTGGGAATCTCGCGCTTTGGCTGGCCGGGCCGGCCCTTCTCTTGTTGGGCGGCGCAGGGATCGTGATATGGCTCCGCAGGCAGCGGCGGGACGCGCCGCGCGCTCTGGAACGCCTGAGTCCGGAGGAGGAGTCTCGGCTCGCCGAGTTGACGCGGGACTAAGCCTTCCTCGCAGAGTTCTTCGCGTCTTTTCAGGGTATTGTAGCCTTGTTCCTGATCGGCTCATTCCGGCGCATGGCCGCGCCGTTCTGGAACGGGCCCTCTGGATCCGACTGTGCGGTGAAGTCACGATCCGCCCAATTCGGGCGTCCGGACAACAGGTTTTCCGCCGGAACGATCTTGGCGCCGGTCTTGCTAGACTTGGGGCGGGTCCGGGCCAGTGAGCTTCAGGGGTGGAGCGTATGGCGTGTTCCGGGCCCACGCGTCGGCCGCTGCGGTCGGGCGGCGCTGCGTAGGGGTGCGACGAGTTCAGAGAGTCGCCGCCCGCCGCGTGTGCCGCGGCCGACGGGCGGGGCCGTGGCGGCGTGTATCGGCCGCGGCCCCGCCGCCTTGCCGCCGCTTGGCGCCCGCGCCCCCGCCTGTATGATCGCGCGTCAACAGGGAAAGGGCGGCGATGGACTATCGGGAAATTCTGTATTCGGTCGAAGGCGGCGTAGCGCGCATCACGCTCAATCGGCCCCAGGCGCTCAACGGGTTCACCGCCGTAATGCGGGCTGAGATGCGCCACGCCCTGCCGCGAGCGCAGGGAGAGGCGCGGGCGATCGTGCTGACCGGCGCCGGGCGCGGCTTCTGCTCGGGCCAGGATCTGGGGCAGACGCAGCGGGCGTCGGACATTGATCTGGAGCGCCTCCTGCGGGAGGAATACGACCCGATCCTGAAGATGATCGAGGCGAGCCCGGTGCCGATCATCGCCGCGGTGAACGGCCCTGCGGCGGGGGCAGGCGCCAATCTTGCTCTTGCTTGCGACGTGGTCGTCGCCGCGCGCTCCGCCTATTTCCTCGAAGCCTTCGCCCGCATCGGGCTCCTGCCGGATGCGGGCGGCACCTGGCATCTGCCGCGGCAGATCGGCCTCGCGCGCGCAATGGGAATGTGTCTCTTCGCCGAGCCTATCCCGGCGCCACAGGCGGCGGAATGGGGAATGATCTGGGAAGTGACGGAGGATGACGCCCTGATGGCCCGGGTGGACGAGCTTGCGGCGCGCCTTGCGAAAGGGCCGACCCGCGCCTACGCCGCGATCCGCTCCGCCCTCCGCCAAAGCGTCGAGAACGGGTTCCACGAGCAGCTCGCTGTCGAGGCGAGGGCGCAGCAGGCGCTCGGTGCGAGCCGGGATTTCGAGGAGGGCGTGCTCGCCTTCCTAGAAAAGCGGAAACCCGTCTTCGAGGGACGATGAGCGGTTTCGCCGGCCGCATCGCGGCCCTGCCGCGGGCGCATGATGCGAGGCGCGGGGCGGAGGCGGCGTCGCGCATTGGCGCGAGCGGCAAGGTTGCGGCGCTTCTGTCCGGCGCCGCCGGCTCCAGCCCCTATCTCGCCCGGCTCTTCGAGCGGGAGGCTGAATGGCTCTCCGGCGCGCTGGAGGCCGGGCCGGAGGCGGCCTTCGCCGCCCTGCTCGCAGAGCCCGTCACCCCGGCGGCTCGGGAGACGGGAGTCGCGCTCCGCGTTCTGAAGCGGCGCGCCGCTCTGCTGATCGCGCTCGCGGACCTTGGCGGTCTCTGGGACCTTCCTGCGGTTACCGGCGCCCTTTCCGACCTTGCGGATCATGCCGTGGAGTCCGCCTTCGCCGCGTCTCTGGCGGCGGAGACGTCCGGCCCTCTCGCCGGAATGACGGCGGCGGAGGCCGGCCTTCTCGCGCTCGCCATGGGCAAGGGCGGGGCGCGGGAGTTGAACTATTCCTCTGACGTCGATCTCATCCTCCTGCATGACGGAGAGCGCTTCGGTTCGGATGCTCAGGGTGAAGTGAAGACGCGCTGGGTCCGGGTGGCGCAGCGGGCGGTGAAGCTCCTCTCCGATATCACGGCGGATGGATACGTCTTCCGGGTCGATCTCCGGCTTCGGCCCAACCCCTCGGTCACGCCGATATGTCTCTCGATGGAGGCTGCCGAGCGCTACTACGAGAGTGTCGGGAGGACATGGGAGCGCGCCGCCTTCATCAAGGCGCGCTCCGCGGCGGGGGATATCGCGGCGGGGGAGGCGTTCCTCGCCGGGCTCGCGCCTTTCGTCTGGCGGCGGCATCTCGACTTTGCGGCGCTTGAGGACATCAACGAGATTCGCGCGAAGATCCGCGACGCGAAGGGTCTGAACGGGCCGCGCGACCTCCCGGGATACGACCTGAAGCTCGCGCCGGGCGGCATAAGGGAGATCGAGTTTTTCGCGCAGACGCAGCAGCTCGCCTTCGGCGGGCGGGACCTTTCGCTCCGCGTCCGCGGCACCGAGGCGGCGCTCGCCGCGCTGGAGGAGGCGAGGCGGATCGACGGGGAGACTCGGGCGGCGCTCGTCTCCGCCTATCGCGCGCACCGCCGGCTCGAACACCGGCTCCAGATGATTGACGATGCGCAGACCCACGCCATCCCCGTCTCCGCAGAGGCGCGGTCGCAGGTTGCGGCGCTTGGCGGATGGGAAAGCCGGGGGGCGATGGAGGCGGATGTCGCCGCGCGGCTTTCGGAAGTCAGGGCGCGGGTGCGCTCCTTCTTCGGCAAATCCGCTCCGGCCGCTCCGGCGCCGGACCTAGACAAGGTTATCGCGGAGTTGCCTTTCGCCCGGCCCGACATGGTGCGCGAGATGGCGGAGCGATGGGGCGGGGGGGAGATCGCGGCCACCCGTTCCTCCCGCGCGCGGCGGAAATTCCGCATCCTCGCGCCGGAGATCCTCCAGCGGCTGGCGAGGGCGGGCGATCCGGACGACGCGGCCCTGCAATTCGACCGGTTCCTCTCCGGCTTGCCCGCCGGGGTGCAGCTCTTCTCGCTCTTCGAAGCCAATCCGCAGCTGCTGGACCTTCTGGCGGAGATCTGCGCCGCAGCGCCGCGGCTCGCCGCCTATCTCGGGCGAAACGCGGCCGTTCTCGACGCCGTTCTCGACGCCGACTTCTTCTCCTCGCCGCCGCCGCTCGCGGCGCTGGAGACGGAGCTCTCCGCGGCGCTCGATCGCGCCCCGGACTACGAGATGCGGCTCAACGCCGTTCGCGCCTGGGCGAAGGAGCGGCGGTTCCGGCTCGGCGTGCAGGTTCTGCGCGGGGTGGCGGACGAGGCGGAGGCGGGGCGCGGATTCTCCGATGTGGCGGAAGCTTGCCTAAGGGCGCTCCTGCCCGTCGTGGAGGAGGAGTTCGCGCGGAGGCACGGCGCGGCGCCCGGCCGCGGCGCGGCGGTGATCGGGATGGGGAAGCTCGGCGGGTCGGAGATGACCGCCTCCTCCGATCTCGACCTCATCATCGTCTATGACGCCGCGGGAGTGGAAGCGTCCGACGGGCCGAGGCCGCTCTCCGTCGGCCCCTATTATGCGCGGCTCACGCAGATGCTGGTCTCCGCGCTGACGGCGGCAACGGCGGAGGGCGCGCTCTATGAGGTCGACATGAGGCTCCGCCCCTCGGGCGGGCAGGGGCCCGTCGCCGTCTCGCTCGAAGGCTTCCGCCGCTATCAGGCGGAGGAAGCGTGGACATGGGAGCACATGGCGCTGACCCGGGCGCGGGTCGTGGCGGGGCCGGCGCCGCTCCAAGCCGATATCGGGCAGGCGATCGAGGCTGTGCTTGCGGCCCCGCGGGACGAGGGGAAGACGCGGGCCGATGTGGCGGCGATGCGCGCCCGGCTGATCGAGGCGCACAGGGCGGTCCGGGGCGAGCTCTGGTCGCTCAAGCACGGCGGGGGGGGATTGATGGACATCGAGTTCGCCGCCCAGGCCGGGCTCCTCTGCGCCTCGCTGACCGGGGCGCGCTCCGCCCCAGCGGCCTTCAGGAGGTTGGTCGCGGCGGGGGCGATGGAGGCGGAGACCGCGGAGGCGCTGACCGCCGCCCACCGGTTCCAGAGCCGGCTCCAGCAGGTCGAGCGCGTGGCGCTTGCCGGCTCCTTCCGGGCCGAGACGGCGGGCGAAGGGCTGAAGGCGGCGATGGCGCGGGCGGCGGGGGAGGGGGATTTCCCGGCGCTCGAAGTGCGGCTTGCGGCGGAGCGGGAGGCGGCGCTGGCGCTTGTAGACCGGCTTCTGCCGGCGGCGGAATGAGGTGTGTGCACACAGTGTGCAAGGGGTTTATGTTATTGTTATATAAATGTAATCAGAAAAACGAGTTTGCGCGTGGCGCGGCCGCTTCGGGAGCTTTCGGCGGTGTTTCGCTCCCTTCCTCATCCCGCGACCCGATGGCGGGAGAGGGGCCGCCGGAGCGACGCGAAGCGCGGAAGTCCCCACGTCCGGGTGTCACGTCCCGAAAATCGGCAGGGAAACGGCGGACGCGTTCGGCCCGCTCCCCCTTTCCGCGCCTCCGGCCGGCCTGAATGCGCGCGCCGCTCGTCTGGCACCCGGACTACGAGGCCCCGCTCGACCCGGGCCATCGCTTCCCCATGTCGAAATACGGCTATCTCCGGCAGGCGCTGGCCGAGCGCGGGCTGATGCCGCCCGGCGGCTTCCTCGCGCCGGTGGAGGCCCCGCCGGGGGTGATCGGGCTCGCCCATGACGCGGATTACGTGGAGCGGGTGATCTCCCTCTCGCTCCGCCCGGACGAGTTGCGCCGGATCGGCCTGCCCGGCACGGCGCGGATGGCGCGGCGCGTGCGGCTTTCCTCCGCCGGAACGCTTCTCGCGGCGCGGCTGGCGCTGGAGCATGGCCGCGCCTTCTCCCTCGCCGGGGGCTCGCATCATGCGGCGCGGGAGGGAGGCGCGGGCTTCTGCGTATTCAACGACGTCGCCGTCGCAGCCTCCGCCCTCCTCGCCGAGGGCGTGATCCGGCGGGCGCTGGTGCTTGATCTCGACGTGCACCAGGGCGACGGCACGGCGCGGATTTTCGAAGGCGACGACCGCGTCTTCACCGTCTCGATCCATGCGGAAAAGAACTTTCCGGTGCGGAAGGCCGTCTCCGATCTCGACATTCCGCTCCCGGACGGGACGGGCGACGAAGCCTATCTCGCCGCGCTCGAACGCGCGCTCGACAGGCTCTCGCGCGAGCGGGCCGATATTCTCTTCCTCAACGCCGGCGTCGACGTGACGGCGGGGGACCGGCTCGGCAGGCTCGCCCTCACGCCGGAAGGGCTGAGGCGGCGGGAGGCGCGTGCGCTCGCCTTCGCCGCGGGGCGCGACCTGCCGCTCGTCGGAGTTCTCGGCGGCGGCTATGCGAGCGACCCGGCGCTCGTCGCCGCGCGCCACGCGGTGCTCTTTGAAGAGGCCGCGCGTTCGGATAGGCTCGCCACATGAAACGAATATTCGCAGAGCTCGCCGCCCTCTTTGAAGCCCCCGGCGCCGCCGCGTCTTCGGGCTTCGACCCCGCCGCCCTCGCCCTCGCCGCGCTCATGGTGCGGCTCGCGCGGGCTGACGGGGAGTTCGACGAAGGGGAGCGCGCCGCCATCCTCGCCGCGCTCGACGCCCGCTTCGGGAACGGCGCCGCGCTCCTCGCCGAGGCTGAGAGGGCCGAGGCGGAGGCGCTGGACCATCACCAGTTCACCCGCCTCGTGAAGGCCGCCATCGCGCCGGAAGACCGCGCCGCGCTGATGGAGGAACTCTGGCGCGTCGTTCTGGCGGACGGCGCGCGGGACGACGAGGAGAACGCGCTGATGCGGCAGTTCGCCTCGCTTCTCCACGTCTCGGACCAGGAGGCGGCGTTGGCCCGCCGCCGGGCTGAGCGGGAGTGACGACGCTTCGCCTTGGCCTGATCGGGGACAATATCGCGGCTTCGCGCGCCCCGGCCCTGCACGAACAGGCGGGGCGGCTCGCGGGCCTCTCCGTGCGCTATGACCGGCTGATCCCGCGGGAGGAGCGGCTGGACTTCGACGCGCTCTTCGCCGCCTGCCCGGGGCGCGGCTACGCCGGGCTCAACATCACCTATCCCTACAAGGAGCGGGCCGCGGCGAAGGTGCGGGTGGAGGACCCGGCGGTTGGCCGGCTCGGGGCGGTCAACACCGTGATTTTCGGGGCGGAGGGGCCGCGGGGCTTCAACACGGACTATTCTGGTTTCATCGCCGCCTATCGGGCCGCGCGCGATAGCGCTGCGCCCGGCCCTGTCTGTATGGTCGGGGCGGGCGGCGTCGGCCGCGCCGTCGCCTTCGGGCTTCTCACACTGGGGCTGTCCGATCTCCGTCTGGTCGAGCGGGAGCCCGCCAAGGCGGAGGCGCTGGCCGCAGCGCTCCGCGCGGCTTCGCCCGCGCTCGCCGTGACGGTGACGGTGGATGCCGGCGCGGGCGCGCATGGCGCCGCCGGGCTTGTCAACTGCACGCCGGTCGGCATGGTCGGCTACGAGGGAACGCCGCTGCCGCGCCCTGCGATGGCGGGCGCGGCCTGGGCCTTTGACGCGGTCTACACGCCGGTCGAGACCGAATTCTTGCGGGATGCGGCGGCGGAGGGGCTTGCGATCATCTCCGGCTACGAGCTGTTCTTCCATCAGGGGGTGGACGCCTTCCGCCTCTTCGCCGGGCGCGAGGTCGATCAGACCGAACTCCGCGCCGGGCTCGCCTGAGATGCGGCGCGCCATCGCCACGGTCTCGATGGGCGGACTCCTCCCCGCCAAGCTGAAGGCCATTGCAGAGGCGGGGTTCGAGGGGGTGGAGCTGTTCGAGACGGACGTGCTGGCGCATGACGCGCCGCCCGAATCCATCGCCGCCATGTGCGCCGATCACGGGCTGGAGGTGATGGCATTCCAGCCCTTCCGGGATTTCGAGGGGTTGCCGGAGCCGCTCCGCGCCCGCGCCTTCGAGCGGGCGCGGCGGAAGCTCGTGCTCGGCCGGCGGCTCGGCGCGCCGCGGATGCTCGTCTGCTCCTCCGTCCACGCGGAAAGCCTCGGCGGGATCGACCGCGCCGCAGCGGACCTTCGCGCGCTCGGGGAGATCGCGGCGGAGGAGGGCGTGGAGATTGGTTTCGAGGCGCTGGCCTGGGGGCGGCACGTCTCCGATTATCGCGACGCCTGGGAGGTCGTGCGGCGGGCGGATCATCCCGCCGTCAAGGTCGTGCTCGACAGCTTCCACATGCTCGCCCGCCGCCACCCGGTCGACGCGATCCGCGCGATTCCGGCGGACCGAGTCGGCTTCGTCCAGGTCTCCGATGCGCCGCTGATGGAGATGGATGTGCTCCAGCTCTCCCGCCATCACCGCTGCTTTCCGGGGCAGGGGGAGTTGGACATCCCGGGCTTCATGGCCGCTCTCGGCGCGACCGGCTACGAGGGCTGGCTGAGCCACGAGGTCTTTTCCGATCGGTTCCGGATGAGCGACCCCGCGCGCATCGCCTTCGACGGCGAGCGATCCCTCATACACCTCACGGGCCGTGTTCGGGGCGCCGCGCCGCTGCCGGAACCCGCGGAGGCGACTGGCGTCGCCTTTCTGGAGTTCGCGGTTTCCGAAGCGGAGGCCGGGCCGCTCCGCGCGCTCTTCCACGGCATGGGCTTCGCGCCGGCGGGCCGCCACCGGACGAAGGCGGTGGAGCGGTTCGCGCAGGGCGAGATCAACCTCGTCATCAACGCCGAGGCGGATGGGTTTGCGCGGAGCGCCTATGTCACGCACGGCCCCTGCGTCGCGGCGCTGGGCCTCTGGGTCGAGGATGCGGGCCGGGCGATGGCGCGGGCGGAGGCGCTGCTGGCCGAGCCGTTCAGCCAGTCTGTCGGTGCCGGCGAGCTGGAAATCCCGGCGATCCGCGGCGTCGGCGGCGCGCTGATCCACCTTCTCGACCGGAAGGGGCCGCTCGGCGCCGTGTGGGAGACGGAGTTCGAGTCGGAGACGGGGGAGGCGGCTCCGGTCGGGCTCAGCCGGATCGACCATATCGCGCAGTCCATCCCGTTCGAGTCGCTCGAAAGCTGGCGGCTCTTCTACGCCGCCATCCTGAATTTCGGCCGGACCCGGCAGGTGGACGTGGCGGACCCGGTGGGTGTCGTCGAAAGCCAGGTGCTGCACTCGGCGGACCGTTCCGTCCGCATCGCGCTGAATTCGAGCGCGGCGCGGCGGACGCAATCGAACCGCTTCATCCAGGAATTCTTCGGCGCCGGGGTGCAGCACGTCGCCTTCGCGACTGACGACATCTTCGCCGCGGCGGCGGCGATGCGGGCGGCGGGCGCGCCGCTGCTCCCCATTCCGGCGAACTATCATGACGACGTGGAGGCGCGCTTCGCCCTCGCCCCCGACTTCGCGGCAAAGCTCAGGGAGGCCGGCGCGCTCTATGACGAGGACGCGGGCGGGCGCTATATCCAGCTCTATACCGGCCTGTTCGAGGAGCGGTTCTTTTTCGAGATCGTACAGCGGGACGGGTATGAAGGCTACGGCGCGCCCAACGCGCCGATCCGCCTCGCCGCGCAGACCCGGCTGAACCGGGACGACGCCGCGCCGCGGCGCTGAAGCCCGGCGCTGAAGGAGGGAACGATGAGCTATTACGCACGGGAAAGCGGCTGGCATCCGCCGGCGCTCCATCCGCCCTACAAGACGAGCGTGAAGCGCAGCCCCTCCTTTGCGCCGGTGACGATGCCGCAGACACTTTCGGAGACGACGGGGCCGGCCTTCGGCCACGGACTTTCCGGCCCGCTCGACAATGATCTCATCCGCAATTTCGGGGCGGAGGCCGCCATCGGGCCGCGCATCATCGTCTATGGGCGCGTGCAGGACGAGGACGGGCGGCCCGTGCCGCAGGCGCTGGTGGAGATCTGGCAGGCCAACGCCTCCGGCCGCTACCGCCACGCGAAAGAGGGCTATATCGGCGCCATCGACCCGAATTTCGGCGGCTGCGGGCGCACGATCACCGATGCGGAGGGGCGGTACGAGTTCCGCACCATCCAGCCCGGCGCCTATCCCTGGCCGAACGGGCCGAACGACTGGCGGCCGGCGCATATCCACTTCTCGATCTTCGGGCGCGCCTTCGCGCAGCGGCTCATCACCCAGATGTATTTCGAGGGGGACCCGATGATCTGGCGCTGCCCAATCGTCTCCTCCATCCCTTCGCGCGAGGCGGTGGAGGGCCTGATCGCGCGGTGGGACCCGGAGGCGACGCTCCCGATGGACGCGCGGGCCTTCCGCTTCGACATCACGCTGAGGGGGCGTCGCCAGACCATGTTCGAGGGCCGGCCATGAGGTTCAGGGAAAGCGCGAGCCAGACGGCGGGGCCCTATGTCCATATCGGCTGCGTCCCGAATTTCTGCGGCCTCGGCGGCGTCTGGCCGGAGGACCTTGGCGCCCGGATGATCACCGGGGAAGCGAAGGGCGAGCGGATCACGATCCGCGGAAGCGTGATCGACGGCGCGGGCATGGCGCTCCGTGATGCGATGGTGGAGATCTGGCAGGCGGACGCCGCCGGGCTCTACGCCTCGCCGGAGGAGACGCGTGGCGCGGCGGACCCGCATTTCACCGGCTTCGGGCGCCGGGCGGGGGACTACGAGACCGGGGAATGGACCTTCGAGACGATCCGCCCCGGCCCCGTTCCCGGCCCCGGCGGGCGGTTGCAGGCGCCGCATGTGACTTTCTGGATTGTCGCGCGGGGCATCAATCTCGGCCTCCACACGCGAATGTATTTTCCGGAGGACGATCTGTCCGTCGATCCAGTCCTCTCACGCATCGAGCACCGCTCCCGCATCCCCACGCTGGTGGCGCGGGCCGAGGGGACCAGCGCCTATCGATTCGACATCCACCTCCAGGGGTCTGAGGAGACGATCTTCTTCGAGTGCTGATTAAAGCGGCGCGCCCCGTGCGGAAAAACAGACGGAGGGGTATGGCCGCGCATCGCCGGTCATCGCCCGGGCCCGTCGCCCGCGCCTAGCCTTCCCCGCAAGGCCGGGCGAGCCGGCGCAATCCGGGAGGACGTCATGAAGAAGCAGATTCTGGGCGCGGTCGCCGCCGCGGCCCTTTTCGCGCCGCAGGCGGCGATGGCGCAGGACACGATCAAGCTCGGCATTCTCGTCGCGCTCGAAGGCGCCTTCGCCGCAGGCGGGGCCGACGGCGTGCGCAATGTCGAACTCGCCATCAACCAGGCGGGCGGCATGGCCGGCGGCAAGAAGATCGAATTCGTCGTCGCCCCTTCCGACACGACGCCCGACACGGCGGTGCGCCAGGCGCGCAAGCTGATCGAGCAGGACGGGGTGGACATCATCATCGGCCCGCTCTCCGGCTCCGAGGGCATCGCGCTCCGCGACTACGCCAAGACGGTGCCGGAGAAGACCGTGATCAATGGCGTCTCCGGCGCGCTGGAGACGACCTGGGTGGACCCGGCGCCGAACTTCTTCCGTTTCAACCCGGACGGGGCGCAGTGGGGCTACGGCCTCGGCTCCTATGTGGTGAACGAGAAGGGCTGGAAGCGCGTGGCGACGGTCGCCGCCGACTATTCCTTCGGCTACACCAACTTCCTCGGCTTCGCGGTGGACTTCTGCAAGGCGGGCGGGGAGATCGTGGAGCGCTTCTGGGTTCCGCTCGGCTCGTCCGACTTCGGCGGCGTGATTGCAGCGCTGCCCGATGACGTGGACGCGATCTATCTCGGCGTCGGCGGCACGGACGCGATCAACTTCCTCAATCAGTTCGAGCAAGCCGGGACGGAGACGAACCTCATTGGCGGCACGATCATGGCCGACCAGACGGTGCTCACCTCCAAGGGCCGGGCGAAGGACGCGCTGATCGGCACGCCGACCTCGGGCTGGCTGGCCCAGGACAACGACTCGCCGGAATGGACCTCGTACGTGAAGGCCTATCAGGACGCCTTCCCGGAGGGCGAGCGTTTCCCCTCCCCGTCGCTCTTCGGCGTCGGCTACTACATCGCCACCACCGCCGCGATCGCCGCGCTGAACGAGATCGACGGGGACCTTTCCGGCGGGCAGGCGAAGCTCCACGCCGCGCTCTCCTCGCTCGAGCACCAGACTCCGCTCGGCGTCATTTCGCTCAACGAGAACCGGCAGGCCACGGGCACGATCATGATCAACGAGGTGGTCGATGACGGGCAGGGCGGGCTTCGCAACGCGCTGGTCGGCAAGGCCGAAGGCGTGACGCAGACGCTCGGCATGTCGGCTGAAGAGTTCCGGGCGATGGGCCTGCCCTCGCGCGACACGCCGGACTGCGCCGCGCTCCGCGGCTGAAGCCTCGCGGCGCCCCCGCGCCGCCTGACATGACCGACACGCCCGCGCCGGAGCCCGGCGCGGGCGCTTGACGGCCCGCCATCCCCGGAGAGGCCCATGTCGCTCATCGCCTATGTCACGCGCATCCATTTCGCCGACCGCGTGGTGGAGGATGCGCTTCCGGTGGAGTTGCGCCGGCTCGGCCTCTCCCGCCCCCTGATCGTGACGGACGAGGCCGGTCGCCGCGGCGACGCCTTTGACCGGATACTCGACGCCCTGCCGCCCGGCGCCGCCGCCGCCGCGGCGCCCGCGCCCGACAGGCTCTCGCCCGAGGCGCTCCTCGCCGCAGCGCGCCGGTTCGAGGCGGCGGGGGCGGACGGGGTGATCGGCCTCGGCGGGCCGGTCGCCCTGGACCTTGCGCGGGCGCTGGCGAAGGCGGGGCCGGAGAGCGCTGGCGCACGCGAGCCCGTCCCGATGATCGCCGCGCCGACGACCACTGCGAGCGTGGGCCTCGGTCCTGTCTCATCCGCCCTTGGCCTGAGTTGCGCCGCGCCGACGCCGGCGCTCCTGATCTGCGACCCGACGCTCACTATGGAGGCCGGGCCGCAGGAAACGGCGGCGGCGGGCATGGACGCGCTGATCCACTGCCTCGAAGCCTTCCTTTGCGCCACGTGGAACCCCCCGGCGGACGGCATCGCGCTCGACGGGATGCGCCGCGCGGCCGCGCATGTCGAGCACGCGGTGCGGGACGGGGCGGACCCGGATGCACGAAGGGAATTGCTGGCCGCGGCGCTCGACGCGGGGCTCGCCGCGCAGAAGGGGCTCGGCGGGGTCCGCGCCCTTGCTCATGCGCTGGAGGAGGAAACGGGGCGCGCGCCCCGCCACGGCGAGCTTCACATCGCGCTCGTCGGCCCTGTCCTCGCCTTCAACGCGCCGGCGCTGGAGGCGAAGCTGGAGGCGGCGGCGGAGGCCCTGCGCCTGCCGGCGGGGCAGGAGCCGGGCGCCGGCCTCGCCGCGCTCGGCGCTCGGCTCGGGCTCCCGGCGAGGCTCGGCCCGCTCGACATCGGCGAGCCCGCACTCCGGCGCGCCGCGCGCCGCGCGGCTGAGGATCCGGCGACGCAGACCAATCCGCGCCTCGCCACGATGGAGGATTATCTGCGCATCCTAGAGGACGCGCGATGAGCGGCCGGCCTCTCCAAACTGCTTTGTGTCCCGGGCGTTCTGGCCTAGGCTTCGCGTCACGCTGCATCACCAGAATGCGGGAGGGAGGAACATGAGCGACGCTCTCGCCGTCTTTCACGGCGCATTCGGCCGCGTCTGTCTTTATTCGATGGACCGGGTCATGGCCCCGCATGTCCACCGTGAGGGGCATCTGATCTTCCACATCCAGGGCCCTGCCGCCTCCGTCGTGGTGGACGGGGCGCGCTATCCGCTCGCCCCCGGGCAGGCTGTGGGGATCAGCCCGTGGCAGGGACACTATTATGCGCCGTTGGACCACGCGGCCCCGACGCTGGCGCTCGTCCTCTACATTCGCCCCGGCTGGTTCCTCGAAGCCTCCCGCCGCGCCGCCGCCTCGCTCCGCTTCGGGCGCGTCGGCGTCGACGTGGCGGACCACATGGCGCGCCATGTTTACGGCATCGCGACCTCAATGCTGGACGCGGAACGGGTGGACCCGGCGCTGGAGGAACGGCTCTGCGCGCTCACGCAGGCGGCCTTCGACCAGTCCTGGCAGTGGACGAAGCGTGGCCCGGCCTTTGTCGGCCCTGCGCTGCCGAAGCGCGACTACCGCATCCGCAACGCGCTCCGCCTCCTGCAGGAGCGGCTGGGGGAGACGCTGGGCCTCGACGAGGTCGCCCGTGAAGTAGGCCTCTCCCGCCCGCACTTTTACAAACTGTTCCGGGAGCAGGTGGGCGCGACGCCGAACATCTATCTCAACGCCCTTCGCATGGAGCGCGCGATCGACCGGCTGGCGGAGACGACGGAGGCCGTTTCCGAGATCGGGCTCGATCTCGGCTTTTCCAGCCAGGCGAGCTTCTCCCGCTTCTTCATCGCCAACGGCGTGGTGCCGCCGTCCGTCTACCGGCGGAGCGTGCTCGTCCAGCACGGGTGAGCGACCCGATAAGCGGACGGGGCGCCGAATGATCAGACTGAGGGGTAACGCGCGCCGCGGCCCCGCGGCTTAGTGTGGAGACAGGAGGACGCGCCTGCAGGCGCGTTCCGACGGAAGGGATCATGCAGCGCTTCGCTTCGCGACATCCGATTTGGACGCTCGTCATCGCCATCGCCGCGGCGGCGCTGCTATGGCTCGTCTTCGCGCCCTGGCCGGACGGGCTGGAGGACGCGATCGGCCGGAAACGCATATTCCTCAATGCGGTCTTCGGCGGCATCACGCTTGGCGCCCTCTATTTCCTCGTCGCCGCCGGTTTCACGCTGATCTTCGGGCTGATGCGCAACGTGAATCTCGCGCATGGCTCCCTCTATCTTCTCGGCGGCTATGTCGGTTTCGAGATATCGGATTCGACCGGTTCCTGGCTCCTCGCCTTTCCTGTCGTGTTCGTCCTCGTCGCGGCGCTCGGTCTCCTGATGCAGAATCAGGTCTTCCGCCGGATGGAGGGGCAGGACCTGCGCCAGACGCTGGTGACAATCGGCATCTCCGTTGTTCTCGCCGACCTTATGCTCTGGATCTGGGGCGGGCAGTCCTACACGATCCTCTCGCCTGAATGGCTTTCGGGGCCGACGACGCTTCCCATCATTTCCTCCATCCGGGACAGCGGGGAGGTTGTCTATCTCCGATACCCCGCGGTGCGCATCGCCATCCTCGTCGCCGCCGTCGTCGTGGGCGTCGCGATGTGGTTGGTGCTGAACCGCACCCGACTCGGCATGCTGATCCGCGCCGGGGTGGACGACCGGGAGATGCTGGCGGCCTCGGGCGTTCGCATCCAGTATGTGTTTCTTGCCGTCTTTGGCTTCGGCGCCGGGCTCGCGGGCGTGGGCGGGATCGTCGGCGGCACGTTCCAGTCCCTCTCTCCGGGGGAGGATACGCGCTTCCTCCTCGCCTCGCTTGTCGTGGTGATCGTGGGGGGGATGGGCTCGATTCCGGGCGCGGCCATCGGCGCGCTGGTGATCGGGCTCTCGGAGCAGCTCGGCCTCGTCTATGCGCCGACCTATTCGGTCGTCTTCACCTTCCTCATCATGGCGTTGGTGCTGGCCTTCCGGCCCCAAGGCCTGCTCGGCGACAGGCGGTGAGGGCGCAATGGCGGTGATCGAGCGCGCGCCGGCGGAGCCCTACTGGGTGGAGCGGATTCCGGCCCCGGTCTGGGCGGTAGGCTTCCTTCTCCTCATCATGCCGGCCTTGGCGAACGACTTCGTGCTGTTCCAGGTTTTCGGCTGGACCTTCATCCTCGGCATGATCGCGCTCAGCCTCATGTTCCTCGCCGGCTATGGCGGCATGGTGAGCCTGATCCAGATGAGCGTCGCGGCGCTCGCCGGCTACATGGTCGCCATATTCGGGCCGAGCGGGGTGGAGGCGCTGAGTCTTTTCCTCCCCTGGTATGTCTACATTCCCGGCGCGGTGGTGATAGCGACCATCGGGGGCGCGCTGGTCGGCGCGCTGGCGGTGCGGACGGAGGGGATCTATACGATCATGATCACCCTCGCCATCGCCTCCGCCTTCTTCTACTTCACACGGCAGAATTACGGGATCTTCAACGGCTATACGGGGTTCAACCTCGTCGTTCCGCCGCAACTCTTCGGGGTGGACTGGCGGCAGCCGGTTCCGTTCTATTACCTGACGCTCGGCATGGCGGCGCTCTCGTGGCTTGCGGTCGTCTATGTCTCCCGCTCGCCCTTCGGGCTGGCGCTGCAGGGAGTTCGGGACAATCCGCGCCGGATGGCGGCGCTCGGCTTCAACGTCACGGCGCACCGGATCGCGGCCTACGCCTTCGCCTCCGTCATCGCGGCCTTCGGCGGCATCCTCCTCGTCTGGCAGAACGCGCAGATCTCGCCCGGCACGGCGGGGATTCCGGCGGTGATCGACATTTTGGTGATCGCCGTCGTCGGCGGGCTGAAGCGGCCCATCGGACCGTTCATCGGGGCGCTCATTTACGTGCTCCTCCGCTCCTTCGCGCCGGACGCGCTGAGCGCCTTCGGGCTCTCGACGGAGCGGTTCAAGCTCCTGATCGGGCTCGGCTTCCTCCTCATCGTGTTCTTCTCGCCCGATGGCGTGCTCGGCCTCTGGGAGCGGTGGCGCGCAAGGCGGGCGAGCAAGGCCGATCCGCTGCGCGGGGGCTCGCGATGAGCATGGCGGAGGGACTGGGGCAGGTCGGCTCCGGCGCGGCGCTGGAGCTGAGGGGCGTGACGAAGATGTTCGGCGCCCTCGCCGCCATTGCGGACGTGACGATGACGGTCCGCCCTGGGGAGCGGCGGGCTGTGCTCGGCTCGAACGGCGCTGGCAAGACCACGCTCTTCAACTGCGTGACAGGGGATTTCCTGCCGACCTCGGGCTCCATCCGCCTCTTCGGGGAGGATGTGACGGCCTTCCCGGCCCATGAGCGCATCCGGCGGGGGCTCCGGCGCACCTATCAGATCAGCCTTCTCTTCGGCGGCCTTTCGGTGGCGGACAACGTCTATCTCGCCTGCCGCGGCGTCTCCCGCGGGCGGTTCTCGCTGCTCCGCCCGCGGCGGGGCGACGCGCTGCTGGCGCAGGCGGGCGAGCTGATCGAGGCCGTGCGGCTCACCGCGGCGCGGGAGACGATGGTCTCCGACCTTTCCTACGGCCAGCAGCGCCAGCTCGAGATCGCTCTCGCGCTGGCCGGCGCCCCGCGCTTCATCCTCTTCGACGAGCCGGCCGCCGGCCTCTCCCCCACGGAGCGAGCGGAGCTCATCAAGATCCTCACCGGCCTGCCGGAGCATATCGGCTACATCATCATCGAGCATGACATGGATGTGGCGCTGCGCGTCGCCGAAAGCGTGACGATGATGCACAACGGTCGGGTCTTCAAGGAAGGCACGCCGGCCGAGATCGAGGACGACGCCGAGGTGCAGGAACTCTATCTCGGGGGCGGCCATGGCTGAGCGCAGCGGCCCGCCCGGCCTCGAGATCAAGGGCCTCAACGTCTTCTACGGCGCGAGCCATGCGTTGCAGGGCGTCGACCTTACGCTGAAATCCGGCGTTCTCTCCGTCGTCGGGCGGAACGGGATGGGCAAGACGACGCTCTGCAAGGCGGTCATGGGCCTCGTTCCCGCCGCGTCGGGGACGATCAGCTTCCGCGGCCAGCCGCTCACCGGGCGGAGCCCGGCGGAGATCGCGCGCATGGGCGTCGGCTATGTCCCGCAGGGGCGGCGGCTCTGGCGCTCGCTCACAGTGGACGAGCATCTGCGGATCGTGGCGAAGCCGGGCGGCGCCTGGTCCATCGAGCGGGTCTATTCGACCTTTCCCCGCCTCGCGGAGCGGAAGGGGAACGGCGGCGCGCAGCTTTCGGGTGGCGAGCAGCAGATGCTCGCCATCTCCCGCGCGCTCCTCTCCAATCCGAAACTGCTCGTCATGGACGAGCCGACCGAGGGCCTCGCCCCCGTCATCGTCGCGCAGGTGGAGGAGATGCTCCTCCGCCTCGCCGACGAGGGCGAGATCGACGTGCTGGTTATCGAGCAGAACATCGGCGTCGCCTGCGGCGTGGCCTCCGAGGTCGCGATCATGGTCAACGGCCGGATCAACCGCATCGCGCCAGCGGCGGCGCTGGCGGCGGACCGGGAGCTTCAGCAGCGCCTGCTCGGCGTCGGCCGGCACGGGCATGAGGAGACGCCGGAGCCCGCGCAGGGCGAGGCCGAGGCGCCGGCGCCATCAGCGCCCGCCGCAGTGAAGATATACAACGCCAATCCGGCGGCGCCCACGCGCTGGAGCGCGCCCGTGCCCGTCCACCGGCTGGAGCGGGAGGCGCGGGTCGTGACGACAGGGCCGCTCGCCGCGCCCTCGGCGGAGATTCGCCCGCTGGCCGCGCCGGGGGCCAAGGTGGTGCTCGTCGCCGGCACGCTCGACACCAAGGGCCCGGAACTCCGCCACCTGCGCGATCTGATCCTCGCCGCCGGGCTTCCCGTGCGGCTTGTCGATCTTTCCACAACCGGCGCGCATTCCGGCGCGGACATCCCGGCGCATCAGGTCGCCGCCTTCCACCCGCGCGGCGCCGCCGGCGTCTTCACCGGGGACCGGGGCGCGGCGGTGACGGCGATGGCGCTGGCCTTCGAGCGCTGGATCGCGCGGCAGGAAGGGATCGCGGGGATCGTCGCCGCCGGCGGCTCCGGCGCCGCCGCGCTCGCCGCCCCGGCGATGCGCGCGCTGCCCTTCGGCGCGCCGAAGCTCCTCGTCTCGACCGTCGCGAGCGGGGAGGTCGGGCAATATGTCGGCGCCTCCGACATCATGATGATGCATTCGGTGGCGGACATTCAGGGCCTCAACGCCATCACGGAGGAGGTGCTGGGCAACGCCGCGCAGGCGATGGTCGGCATGGTCCGCGCGCGGAAGGCGGCGCGGCCGGCGGCGCCGCGAAAACCCGCCGTCGGCCTGACGATGTTCGGGGTGACGACGCCCTGCGTGCAGCAGGTCGTCTCGGCGCTCGATCAGGACTATGACTGCCTCGTCTTCCACGCCACCGGCGTCGGCGGCCGGGCGATGGAGAGCCTTGCGGACAACGGCCGCCTCCTCGGCGTGATCGACGCGACGACGACGGAAGTCGCCGACATGATGATGGGCGGCGTCTTCCCTGCGACGGAGGACAGGTTCGGCGCGGTCATCCGCCGGCGGCTCCCCTATGTCGGCTCGGTCGGCGCGCTCGACATGGTGAATTTCGGCGCGGTGGAGACCGTGCCGGAGCGCTATCGAGGCCGGAAGCTGCACGTCCATAACCCGCAGGTCACCCTGATGCGGACGACAGCAGAGGAATGCGCCGCGATGGGGCGCTGGATCGGCGGGCGGCTCAACGAGATGGAGGGGCCGGTGCGGTTCCTTCTGCCCGAAGGCGGTGTCTCCGCGCTCGACGCGCCCGGGCGGGATTTCCACGATCCGGCGGCGCGCGCCGCGCTGTTCTCCGCGCTCGATGCGACGGTGCGCCAGAGCGCGAACCGGCGGCTGATCCGCCTGCCGCACAACATCAACGACCCGGCCTTCGCGGCGGCGCTCGTCGCCGCCTTCCGCGAGCTGCATGGCGGCAGGCCGGCCAAAAGGAAAGAGGCGCGGCGATGATCCCCCGCAAGGACATACTGGAACGGCTCCACGCCATGAAGGCGCGGGGCGAGCCCATCGTCGGCGGCGGCGCCGGCACCGGGCTTTCCGCCAAGTGCGAGGAGGCGGGGGGGATCGACCTCATCGTCATCTACAATTCCGGGCGCTACCGCATGGCCGGGCGCGGCTCGCTCGCGGGGCTGATGCCCTACGGCGACGCCAACGCCATCGTCATGGAGATGGCATCGGAGGTGCTGCCGGTCGTCAAGCATACGCCGGTGCTGGCCGGCGTCTGCGCGACGGACCCGTTCCGGCTCATGCCGCGCTTCCTCGACGAGGTGAAGGCGGCGGGCTTCTCCGGCGTGCAGAACTTCCCCACGGTCGGCCTGATCGACGGCACGTTCCGCGCCAATCTCGAAGAGACGGGCATGGGCTACGCGCTCGAGGTCGAGATGATCGCGGAGGCCTGCCGGAAGGACATGCTGACGACGCCCTATGTCTTCGACGAGGCTTCGGCGGCCGCGATGGCTGGGGCGGGGGCGGACATCATCGTCTGCCATCTCGGGCTCACTACCGGCGGCTCCATCGGCGCGGAGACGGCGCTGAAGCTCGGGGACTGCCCTGGCCTCGTGGACAGTTGGGCGGAAGCGGCGCTGGCCGTGAAGCCGGATGCGCTGATCCTCGTCCATGGCGGGCCGGTCTCCATGCCTGACGACGCGGATTTCGTCCTGAAGGCCGCGAAACGCTGCGACGGGTTCTACGGCGCCTCCTCGATGGAGCGGCTGCCGGCGGAAACCGCGCTCACCGAACAGACGCGCGCGTTCAAGCGCATCGGCAAGTGACGCCGAAAGGGAGGACGACATGACAGGTCAGATCATAGGGCAACTGATCCTCTGGCTCATCGTGGCGGTGGTCGTCATCGCCATCGTCTACTGGGTCATGCAATGGCTCTACCGCCGCTCGACGAAGGAGATCGCCTTCGTCCGCACCGGCTTCCTCGGGGAGAAGGTGGTGATCGACGGCGGCGCCTTCGTCTGGCCGATCGTCCACGACTACACGCCCGTCAACATGAACACCCTGCCGCTGAAGGTGAGCCGCACGAAGGGCGAGGCGCTCATCACGAAGGACCGGATGCGGGTGGACGTCGAGGCGGAATTCTACGTCCGCGTGCGCCCGGCGCGGGACGCCGTCTCGATGGCCGCCTCCACGCTCGGGCGGCGGACGCTGGAGCCCGAGAGCCTCCACGCCCTCCTCGCCGGCAAGTTCGAGAGCGCTATGCGCGCCGTCGCCGCCGAGATGGCGATGGGCGAGATGCACGAGCAGCGCGGCTCCTATGTCGCGCGCGTGAAGGAGGCGGCGCAGGAGGATCTCAGCCGGAACGGGCTTGAGCTGGAGTCAGTCGCGATTCTCGACATCGACCAGACGGCGCTCGAATTCTTCAACCCGTCCAACCGGTTCGACGCGGAGGGTCTCACCTCGATCATCAAGGAGATCGAGGCGCGGCGGAAGCTCCGGAACGACATCGAGCAGGAGACCTCCATCCTCATCCGCGCCCGCAACCTCGAGGCGGAGAAGCAGGCCCTCGATATCGAGCGCGAGAGCGAGGAGGCCCGGCTCGAGCAGGAGCGCGAGGTCGAGTTCCGCCGGGCGCAGCAGCGCGCGCTTCTGGCGCGGGAGCGTGCCGAGCGGGAGACGGAGGCCGAGAGCGCGCAGATCAGCGCGCGCGAGGCCATCGAGAAAGCGCGCATCGCCAACGAGCGCGGCATCGCGGAGGCGCGCATCGCCTCTGAACGCGAGGTAAGGGCGCGCGAGATCGCGCGGACCCGCGCCGACGAGGCGGAGGAGATCGCCGCGCGCGAGGCGACAGAAACCGCCCGCATACTGCAGGAGCGCGCGGTGAAGGAGGCGCGCATCCTCAACGAGCAGGAGACCGAGGCGAAGGAAATCGCCCGCCGCAAGCTGCTCGAAGAGGCTGCGATCGCCGCTCGCGAGGCGACGGAGCGCGCGCAGATCGCGCAGGAGAAGGCGGTGGCCGAAGCCCGCATTGCGAAGGACCGGGAGACGCAATCGCTGGAGATCGAGCGCCAGCGCACCGTCGAACAGGCGGAGATCGCCGCGACGGAGGAGACGGAGAAGGCCCGCATGGCGCGGACCCTCGTCATCGCGCAAACGCGCATCCGTGGCGAGGAAGATATCCGCCGGCGCGAGATCGCGCGGCAGAAGGGCCTCGACGAGGCCGAGATCGAGGCGCGGGAGGCGACGGAACGGCTCCGCATCGCGGAGGCCGCCGTCGTCAACGAGACCCGTATCGCGGAGGACCGGCGCATCCGCGCGCTGGAGATCGAGCGGCAGCAGGCCATCGAAGCGGCGGAGATCGCCGCCGGGCAGGCGACCGAGGCCGCCCGCATCGCGCGCGAGAAGGCGCTCGCCGCGGAGCGCATCGCCGCCGACGGCGCGACCCGCGCCGAGGAAATCGCCCGCAACAGGGCGGTGGACGAGGCCCGCGTCGCCGCGGACGAGGCGGTGGAGGCCGCGCGCATCGCCCAGAAGCTGGAACTCGATGCGAAGCGCATCGCCGCCGCCGAGGCGACCGCGTTGCGCGAGATCGCCCAGACCCGCGCGGTGGAGGGCGACCGGATCGCCGCCGAGGAGGCCGTCCGCGCCCGCGCCATCCAGCGGGAGAAGGAGATCGAAGCCGCCGAGATCGGTCGCCGGGAGGCGGTGGAGAAGGCCCGCATCGCCGCCGAACTGGCGCTGGAGGAGGACCGGATCGGCAGCCAGCGCACCCGCGAGGTGACGGAGATCGAGCGCAAGCGCGTCGTGGAGACGGCGGAGCAGGAGCGCGTCGTCTCCCTCGCGGGCAAGAAGGCCAAGGCCGCCGCTGCCGAGGCGGAGGTGAAGCAGGCCGAAATCGTCGCGCGGAAGGACGTGGAGACGGCGGATGTGGAGCGCGAGCGCGCGCTCGAAGCCGCACGGCTTGAACGCCGCCGCTCCATCGAGCAGCTGGAGATCGCCCGTGTGCAGGCGCTGCGCGAAGCCGAGATCGAGAGCCAGGAGGATATCGAGCGCGCCCGCATCGCCTCCGAACGCGGGCTCGACGAAATCCGCATCTCCCATCAGACCGAGCGCCGCAGGCTCGAGGTCGAACGCGAGAAGACGGTCGAGACGGCGCAGATGGAGAAGGCCGTCGCGCTCTACAAGAAGTCGCTGGAGGAGAGCGCCGCCCGCGCCGAGGCGGACGCGGCCCGCGCCGCCGCCGCCGAAGCGGAGGAGAAGGTGAAGACCGTGCGGGAGACGGAGCAGGCGACCCGCCGCCAGAAGATCGACGTGCTGATGGCGGAGAAGGCGGCTTCGGAAGCCAAGATCGCCGCCGAGGCGGAAGCGGTTCGTCGCGCGGTCGAGGCCGAGGCGCAGAAGCTCCTCAACGAGGCGGAGAACGTGCTGACCGACCCGGCCCGCGCCTCCCTCTTCCGCCGCAAGCTGCTGGAGCATGTGGAGGGGATCGTCGCGGCCAGCGTCAAGCCGCTGGAGAAGATCCAGGACATCCGCATCATGCAGCTGGACGGCGTGACGGGCGGCGGCGGGAGCCGGGACGGGAGCCCGACCGACGAGGTCATCAACTCCGCGCTTCGCTATCGCGTCCAGGCGCCGCTGATCGACAGCCTCCTGAGCGATATCGGCATCGAGGGCGGGAACCTCACGAAGCAGGGCGGGCTGATCCGCGAAGCCTCCGACATGCAGCGTATCGCCGACGCGGCGAAGAAGGCGCCCCCGAAAGGCGATCCGAAGGGCGAAGGGGAGAAGAAGTAAATGCCGCGCGTCTACATCTCGTCCGTCATCGACGCCCCCGCTCCGAAAGTCTGGGAGCGGGTGCGGGATTTCAACGGCCTCCCCCGCTGGCACCCCCGCATCCGCGACAGCCGCATCGAGAACGGAGAGCCGGCGGACCGGGTGGGCTGCATCCGCGACTTTCACCTCCAGAACGGCGACCGCATCCGGGAAAAACTGCTCGGCCTTTCAGACTACGATTACTTCTGCACTTACTCGATCCTGGAAAGCCCGATGCCGCTGACCGACTACGTGGCGACACTGCGGCTGACGCCGGTGACGGACGGAGACCGCACCTTCGCGGAATGGACGGCGGAATTCGACTGCGCGGCGGAGGCCGCGGAGGGGCTTGTGAGCGGCATCGGGCTAGACGTCTTCCAGGCCGGGTTCGATGCGCTGAAGCGGCAGATGGCGGGATGAGGCGATGGTGAAGGTGGTCAAGAGCACGGTGCTGGATCATCCGGTGGAGGATGTCTGGGCCGTGCTGCGGGACTTCAACGGCCATGACGAATGGCACCCCGCCGTCGCCGACAGCGAGATCGAGCGAGGGCAGGCGTCGGACCGGATCGGCTGCGTCCGCCGCTTTCACCTGAAGGACGGCTCGGAGCTCCGCGAACGGCTGCTGACGCTCTCGGACGCCGACATGGCCTTCTCCTACTGCCTGCACGAGACGCCCGTGCCGCTCCTCAACTATGTCGCCCATGTCCGCCTCGCGCCGGTGACGGACGGCGACGGGACCTTCTGGTGGTGGGAGAGCCGGTTCGACACGCCTGCGGGGCGGGAACAGGAGCTTGGGCGGATGGTGGCGGAAGACATCTACCAGGGCGGGTTCGACGCGATCCGCGCGCATCTGGCGAGGGCGGCATGACGACGGTCGAAACCTTCCCCACCCTCGCCGAGGCGGCCCGCGCTATGGGCTCCGGCGCCGCCTTCTTCGGCGGAGGCACCGTGTTGATGCGGGACGTGAACGCCGGCGAGGGGCCGCAGCGCCTTGTCCGCTCCGCCGATCCGGCGCTGAAGGAAATCAGGGCGCAGGGGGAGATTGTGCGGCTCGGCGCCGGGGTCACGATGGCGCGCATCCTCGCGGAGCGGGACCTCGCCTTCCTTCACCCTGTCGCGCGCCAGATCGGCGGGCCGCAGGTGCGGAACATGGGAACGGTAGGCGGCAACCTGTTCGCCCCGCATCCCTACGGCGATTTCGCCGTCGCGCTCATCGCGCTCGGCGCACGCGCGGTGCTCGCGGGGCAGGGGGGCGCGCGCCCGGTGGAGGAGCTGATGCGGGAGCGGGCGCGCCCTCCGCTCGTCGCCGCCGTGGAGATCCCCCGGCCCCGGAGCGGGCGGGAGTTTGGCTTCCTCAAGGTCTCCCGCGTAAAGCCGAAGGGTGTCTCCGTCCTCTCCATCGCCGCCTTCCTCCCTGCTGAGGGCGGGCGCATCCGCGGCGCCCGCGTCGCCTGGGGCGCGATGGGGCCGGCGCCGATGCGAGGGCAGGGGGCGGAGCGGGCGCTCGAAGGCGGGGCGCTGGATGCGGCGACCATCGCCCGCGCCGCCGCGCAGGCGGCCGAGGGACTCGACCCGCCGACGGACGCTTTGGCGAGCACGTGGTATCGGAAGGAAATGGCGGGCGTGCATCTCCGCCGCCTCCTCGAACGGATGGAGCGCGGCTGATGGCGAAGAAACCGGTCACCTTCACGCTGAACGGGCGGGAAAGCGCCGCCTTCGCGGAAGACGGGCAGAACCTGCTCGACTTCCTGCGCCGCTCTGTCGGCGACCTCTCGCCGAAACACGGCTGCGGGCAGGGCGGCTGCGGCGCCTGCACCGTGCTGATCGACGGGGAACCGCATCTCTCCTGCCTGACGCTCGCGGAGTCCGCCGCGGGCCGGACGGTGGAAACGGCCTCTGGCCTCGCCACGGGCCCCGTCCTACACCGGCTTCAGGAGGCGTTCATGGAGCGCTTCGCCGCGCAATGCGGCTTCTGCACGCCGGGGATGCTCGTCTCCGCCAAGGCGCTGCTGGACCGGAACCCGCGCCCGACGCGGGAGGAGGTCATCGAGGCGCTTTCCGGCAATCTCTGCCGCTGCACCGGATACGAGCCGATCATCGAGGCGGTGCTCGACGCCGCCGGGGAAAGGGCGCGCGCATGAGCATGATCGAGTTTCGCAAGGAATTCTTCCGCGACGAGCGGGACGACAACCTGAACGAGATCGGCAAGCCCACGAGGCGGCAGGACATTCTTGGCCACGTCACCGGGCGCTCGCCCTTCTATGACGATCACCTCTTCGAAGGCCTGCTGCACATCCGCTGCGCCCGATCCCCCCATCACCACGCCCGCATCCGCCGGATCGACGTGAGCGAGGCGGAGCGGTCCGAAGGGGTCGTCCGCGTGCTGACGGGGAAGGACGTGCCGCGTAACCTGAACACGCTCCTCTCCCTCCTCGATTTCGGGCTCGACGATGAGCCGCTGCTGGCCGAGACGAAATGCGCCTATAGGGGCGAGCCCGTCGCCGCCGTGATCGCGACGACCGAGGCCGCCGCCCGCGCCGCCGTGAAGAAGGTGCGGGTAGATTGGGACGTGCTCCCGCATGTACTCGACGTGGAGGAGGCGATCCGCCCCGGCGCGCCGAGTGTCTGCGAGGTCTATCCCGGCAACAAGTTCGTCTATCACGGAAAATACGACCACCAGAAGCTGCGCTACGGCGATGTGGAGGCGGCGTTCCGTCAGGCCGACCACGTGATCGAGGGACGCTACCAGATGTCCCCCATCGAGCAGGCCCCGATGGAGACCTGCGGCGCCATTGCGGCGCCGGAAGTGAACGACCGCTATGTCTGCTACTCCGGCACGCAGGCGCTCTTCTTCTCGCTCGGCACGGCGGCGAAGGTGCTCTCCATGCCGTCGAGCCGGCTGCACTTCGTCGGCGGGACGGTCGGCGGCGGGTTCGGCGGAAAGGTGGATTCGATCCATGAGCCAATCGCCATCCTCGGCGCGATGCTCACCGGCAAACCTTGCAAGTTCGCCTGGGACCGGGAGGAGGAGATGCAGGTCGGCGCCCCGCGCGGGGCGGAGCGCTGGTATCTGAAGGACGGGGTGATGAAGGACGGGCGAATCGTCGCCCGGCAGTTCACCGGCTATTTCGACAGCGGGGCCTATACCCGCCTCTCGTCCTACGCGATCATCAAGGGGGTTGGGCACCTTCCCGGCCCCTACACGATCCCCAACGTCTCCGCGAACGTCTATTGCGTCTACACCAACCGCACGCCGGCGACGGCGATGCGCGGCTTCGGCATCACCGGCGTCGATTTCGCCATCGAGGCGCATATGGACAAGGGGGCGGAGGCGGTGGGGATGAACCCGATCGAGTTCCGCATCCTCAACGCCTATCGCGACGGGGACATGAAGGCGCACCGGCGCGAGGCGAAGAACTGCGCCCTCGTCGAGTGCTGCCAGGTCGTGGCGGAGAAGGCGGGCGTGCGGCTTTCGGGGGAAGCGGCTGCGGCGGCGTCGACGAAGGGCGGCGGCGGGGAGCGCGGGCGGCTCCCGGCGCATACCGTCACCGACCAGGACGGGCGCGTGCAGGGGATCGACACTGGCGGCTATGCGCGGAAAGGGGGCGGCGCCTCCGTTTCCGTTCCGCCCGCGCCGCGGCCGGCGGCGCCGCAATATCAGCCTTCGCCGCAGCCCGCGCCGCAGCAGTCCGCCCCTGCTTCGGCTCCTCCTCCGGCTCCCGCGCCGGACGCTGCGCGGAAAGGCGCGCTGCGCTTCTCCTCCCTTTCCGGCTTCAGGAGGCGGTGATGGCGCTGCATCGGGGCCGCGGCTTCGCGGCGATCAACTACCCTATCGGCATGAATCTCGGCGGCGACCCGTCTCAGGCGTTGGTCCACTCCAACCCGGACGGGAAGTTCACCGTCGCCCTCTCCGCCATCGATCTCGGGCAGGGCATGAAGTCCGTCACCCGCCAGATCGCGGCGGAGACGCTCGGCGTGCCGGTCGAGGATGTCTATGTCGACACGGCGGACAGCGACACCGGACCGCATGACATGGGGAGCTTCGCCTCCCGCGGCACGCACCGCGTCGGCAACGCCGTGATGCGCGCGGCGGAGGAGGCGCGGGCGGTGATGCTGGAGGCGGCGGCGGAGGAGCTGGAGGTGGACGCCGCCGATCTCGTGACGGACGGCAAGGGCAATATCCATGTGAAGGGCGCTCCCTCCCGCGCCATCACCACCATGGCGGCGGCGCAGGCCGCGCAGTTCCGGCAGGGGCGAACCATCGCCGGGCGCGGCATCTTCCTCATTCCGCTTTCCGAGGTGGACGCGGACACGGGCGAGATGACGCCCGTCTCCACCTTCGCGCATGCCGCGATGATCGTGGAGGTGGAGGTGGACGACGAGACGGGCGAGGTTTCCGTCCTGAACGTCAAGTCGGCCTACGAGGTCGGCCGCGCGCTCAACCCGAAGCTGGTGGAGCAGCAGCTTCGCGGCGGGGCCTGGATGGGCATGAGCCATGCGGCCTGGGAGACGACGGAACCCTATTACCCGGCGCGGGATCACGGGGCGGTCGACTTCAACCACTACCTCATGCCCGGCATGGGGGACCTCGCGCCGCATCATATCTCTGTTCTGGAGCGGCCCGCGGCGGACGGTCCCTTCGGCGGGAAAGGGCCGGGGGAGATGTGCGCGAACCCCGTCCTCCCCGCCGTCGTCAACGCGGTCTATGACGCGGTCGGCGTCAGGATCGACGACTTGCCGGTGACGCCGGAGAAGGTGCTGCGCGGCATCAGGGCGCTTGGCGGCGCGAAGCCGAAGAAGCGGCTCTGATGAGCGTCCGCCGCTCCATCCTCGGCATCGACGGCCCCGCGCCGCTTTCCCGCGCTCTGCGGGATGCGCAGTATGTGGCCGACGAGGGGTTGGCGACGGCGGCTTATCTGGCGCTAGCGCTCGGCAAGCCGCTGCTGCTGGAAGGGGCGCCGGGCGTCGGCAAGACGGAGGCGGCGAAGGCGCTGGCCTCCGTTCTCGGGCGGGAGCTGACGCGGCTCCAGTGCTACGAGGGGATCGACGCGGCGGCGGCGCTCTATGAATGGAACTTCCCGCGGCAGATGCTGGCGATCCGGCAGGCGGGCGATTCCTACGTGAACCTCTATGCGGACGATTTCCTCCTGGCCCGCCCCATGCTGCTGGCGCTCCAGCAGCCGCGCGGGCGGGTGCTGCTGATCGACGAGATCGACCGGGCGGACCATGAGTTCGAGGCGTTCCTCCTGGAATTCCTCTCCGACTTCACGATCTCGATCCCCGAGCGCGGGACGATCCGCGCCGCGGAGCCGCCCGTCGTGGTGCTGACCTCGAACCGGACGCGGGAGCTTCACGAGGCGCTGCGGCGGCGCTGCGTCTATCACTGGATCGGCTATCCGGACCCGGCGCTGGAGGCGGAGATCGTGATGATGCGCGCCTCCACCGTGGCGCGGGATACGGCGGACCGGGTGGTGCGCGCCGTGGGGCGGCTCCGGGCGCAGCCACTGGCGAAGCCGCCGGGCGTGGCCGAGACGGTGGAATGGGCGGAGGCGGCGACGCTGCTGCATGAACAGGGCGCGCCCTGGCCGCGCGCCTTCGCGCGGGCCATCGGGGTGGCGCTGAAGGATCAGGACGACCTCGCCTTCGTCGCGCCGGGGCTGGAGAAACTGCTCGGGGAGGTGGCGGCGTGAGGGGGGGTCTCCGCCTCGTGAAAGCCGCTCCCGAGGGGGGCGGAGACGGGCCCTTTTGGGGCTCCGGAGGGCCCATAACCATGGTTATGGGCATTTTTTCTTTGATTTCATTGGGAAATCTCAAGAGTCGTGTTTGCGGGCCGGCGACGCCGAGGCATTTTCAGTCTCCGCGTTTTCCTTTCCTATCCAGCGCCGGAACGGCTGCGCGGGGAGAGCGCTTCGAGACAGGAGGCGACGTTGGAAAGTCTTCCCTTCGGCCTCGATCAGCGTCTCTCCGGGGGAGAGACGCCGAGGCCGTCGGCCGGAGGCGCAAGCCGCAGGCCGAGTGGCGCCGAGCCGCCGCGTCGGTTGAAGATCTGACCGGGGCCGCCGCGGTGGCCGCGGACTCGCGGCCGCCGGGGTCGGGCGTATACGCCCGACGCGGCCGCGGGCAGATCAGCCGCGGGTCTGATCTGCCGGGGGCATATGAGAGCGGACGCGCGACTGACTGGGGGCGCCGCCCATGACCTTCCCCGCCCCGCTCCGCCCCGTCCTCGCCTTCGCCGCCCTCCTGCGGGGCGCGGGCTTCGCCGCCTCGCCGGAGCAAACGGAGAGCTTCATCGCCGCCATCGGCCTCCTCGGGCCGAACTCGATCGATGACATCCGCCGCGCCGCCCGCGCGATCTACGGGCCGGGGCCGGAGCAGGGGGAGGCGTTCGACGATCTCTTCGACGCGGCCTTTCTCGGCCGCGCGCTTTCCGCCCCTGCGCTCGGCGCGCCGGAGGAGATGCCGGCGGCCTATGACGCTTCGGGGCTGGAGCTTCTGCCCGAGGCGGGGGAGGAGGAACCTTCGGGGGCTGACGCCTCCGTGGCGGAGAGGCTTTTTACGCGGGCCTTCAGCGAAGGCGAGGCGGCGGGCCTCCGCGCGTTCTCCCGCCTCGCTGAGCGGCGCCTGCCCCGCCGCCGCTCCCGCCGCTTCGCGGCGGGCGGCGGGCGGCGGGCTGACCCTCGCGCGGCGTTTCGGGAGATGATGCGGAAGGACGGGGAACTGACGCGCCTCCCCTCCCGCCGGCGGCGGCAGCGGCAGCGCCGCGTCCTCCTCCTCATTGACGTCTCGGGCTCGATGAAGGCGGGGACGGAGGGCGCGCTCCGCTTCGGCCATGCGCTCCTCCGCGCGGCGGAGCGGGGCGAGGCCTTCACCCTCGGCACGCGGCTCACGCGCGTGACCCCCGCGCTCAGGCGGCGCGACGAGGCGCAGGCGCTTCAGCTCGCCTCGGGCCTCGTCGCGGACTGGGACGGGGGGACACGGCTCGGCGAAGCGCTTTCCGTCTTCCTCTCCGTCCCGCGCTTCGCCGCCCATGCGCGGGGCGCGCTCGCCATCGTCGTCTCGGATGGATTGGAGCGCGGCGGGCCGGAGGCGCTCGTCTCCGCGATGGAGCGGCTGAGGGGGCTCGCCCACGGGCTCCTCTGGCTCTCCCCCCTCGCCGCCGACCCGGCCTACAGGCCGGAGACCGAGGCGATGCGCGCGATCCTCCCACTGCTCGACCGGCTGGGGGACGGCTCCGGCCCCGCCGCCCTCGCCGCCGAGACGCTGGCCTTCGCCAAGGGCGCGCGGCGATGAGGGTGATCGACAGCCATTTCCATGTCTGGCGGCAGGCGGACCTGCCCTGGCTGACAGGCCCGATGCAGCCCCGCATCTTCGGCCCTTACGAGCCGATAAGGCGGGACTATCCGATGACGGAGTATCTCGCCGATCTCGAAGGATCGGGCGTCGAGAAATCCGTCTATGTGCAGGCCAACTGGCCCGTGGAGCGGGCGGAGGACGAAGTCCTCTGGCTCGAAAACCTCGCGCGGGAGACGGGCTGGCCGCACGGGATCGTCGGCTATGCCGACCTGACCGTCGAGGACGCGCGCCCGGCGCTCGACCGCCTCTCCCGCCACCCGCGGATGCGCGGTGTGAGGCAGCAATTTCACTGGCACGAGAACCCGCTCCTCCGCTTCGCCACGCGACCCGATCTCTGCCTTGACGCCAAGGTTCACAAGAACGTCGCGCGGCTCGCGGATTACGGCTGGACCTTCGACCTTCAGGTCTTCGCCCCCCAGATGGAGGGCGCCTGCGCGCTGGTGGACGCGGCGCCGCGGACGCCGCTGATCCTGCAACATGCGGGGATGCCGGAGGATTTGTCGGAAGCGGGCCGCGCCGAGTGGCGCGCGGGGATGGAGGCGCTCGCGAGGCGGCCCAATGTCTTCGCCAAGCTTTCGGGCTTCGGCACCTTCATCCACCGGAACGACCCGGCCCATGTCGGCTGGGTCGTTTCCGAGACGGTCGCGCTCTTCGGCGCGGACCGCTGCCTCTTCGGCTCCAACTTCCCCATCGAGAAGCTCTGGACCGACTACGCCTCCCTCCTCTCCGCCCACCGGGCCGCCGCGGGCGGGCTCTCGGAGGGGGAGCGGGAGGCGATCTTCTTCAACACCGCACGCCGGGTCTACCGGCTCTGAACGGGAGGGATTCATGGCTCTGGAAATCAAGATCCTGGACTTCGGCGACATTGAGCTCGAATCGAGCTTCCTCGTCCTCGGGCGGGATTGCGGGCGCGTGCGTCGGGTGCCGACCTACGGCTTCCTGATCCTCGGCGGGCCCTGGCCCATCGTGGTGGACACCGGCTATCGCGACAACGCGATCATGGAGACGCTGGGGATGCGCGGGCTCCAGTTCCACGAGAACATGATCCAGAACCAGCTCGCCCGCCACGGCGTGAAGATGGGGGACGTGCGGTATATCCTCCACACCCATCTCCATATCGACCATGCGGGGAAGGACGACCAGTTCCCGATGAACACGACGGTGCTCATCAACCGGCGGGAGCTGGAATATTCTGTCTCCGGCCTCATGCACCCGCAATATCCGAAGCCGGACATCATCCACCTCGTGGAGCGGCTCCACACGCCCGGCGCGCTGCGGCTCGTCGATCTGGAGATTTCCGGGCCGATCGAGCTCTGCCCCGGCGTCTATCTGGAGATGGCGGGGGCGCATACCGAGGGCTCGATGAACGTGCATGTTGATACGGTCGAGGGGCGGGCGACGATCTGCGGCGACGTGATCTACGACTTCCAGGATCAGATCATCGAGCCCTACCATTCCTTCGGGCCGGAGGAGTTCCAGGTGACGGGCAATCACGGCGTCTCGAAGCGGGAGGAGAAGGGGCAGATCGGGAAGCTGATGCATTCCGGCGCGAAGTTCCTCCTCCCCGTCCATGACAAGCCGGCGAAGATCGAGCACGGGCAGGTGGTGGGCCGGCTCGACATGGCGGTGCCCGGCCCCGTGACGCAAACCGTGCGCAAGCGCGACTGGTTCCCGATGTAAGGAGGCTCCGATGGCCCATGACGCGCTGGACCCGGCCTTCCGCCGGCTGATCGACGAGCATGCGCCCGTCCGCCAGATCGGCACGGGCTTCACCTTCACCGAGGGGCCGATCTGGCACCCTTCGGAGCATTACCTCCTCTTCTCCGACATGCCGGCGGACGTGCGCCGGCGGTGGGACCGGCACGGCGTCCGTGAGGTTCTGAAGCCCTCGAACAAGGGCAACGGGATGACCTATGACGCGGCGCTCAACCTCATCGTTTGCGAGCATGCGACGTCGTCGGTCGCCCGCTTTCGGCCCGACGGGGCGCGGGAGGTGCTGGCGAGCCATTTCGAGGGGCGGGAGCTGAACTCGCCGAACGACATCGTCGTGAAGTCCGACGGCTCGATCTGGTTCACCGACCCCTGGTACGGTCGGATGCCGCATTACGGCGTGGAGCGGCCGCGGCAGCTCGGCTGGCAGGGCGTGTTCCGCATCCCGCCGAACGCGCGGCCGGGGGCGGAGCCGGAGCTCGTGGTCGACCGCTACATGTTCACCCAGCCGAACGGGCTTTGCTTCTGCCCCGACGAATCGAAGCTCTATGTGAACGATACGGATCAGGCGAACATCCGCGTCTTCGACGTGGACGGGGGGGCGCTGAAGAACGGCCGCGTCTTCGCCTCCGGCATCCGCGACAGCCTGAAATCCGGCGTGCCGGACGGGATGAAATGCGATGCGGAGGGGAATATCTGGGTCACCGGGCCGGGGGGGCTCTGGGTCTTTGCGCCGGACGGGCGGCATATCGGGAAGGTCTCGATCCCCGAACATCCCGCCAATCTCCACTGGGGCGGGGAGGAGTGGCGAACGCTCTTCGTCGCCGCCTCCACCTCCGTCTATGCGGTGGATGTGAAGATCGGGCCGCGGAACGAGCCCTTCATGCGCGCCCGCCCCGCCGCCGCCTCCGCGCCTGCGGCGCCGGCGGCGGACGGGGATCTCAGGCTCGACCCGGCGCGCTGCGCGCTCATCATTCAGGACATGCAGAACGATGTGGTTATGGAGGGCGGCGCCTTCGCCTCCTCCGGCGCGCCGGAGCATGCCCGCGCGCAGCGCTCGGTGGAGAATGCCGCGCGCCTCGCCGCGCATTGCCGTGCGCGGGGCGTGCCGGTGATCCATGTCCATTTCGTCGTGCCGCCGGGGGCGAAGGGGCTGACGCTCAACTGCCCGCTTTTCGAGGGGGCTTACGAGGCGAACGCCCTCATCCGCGGCACCTGGGGCGCCGCCCCGGCGCCGGGGCTCGAGCCCGCGGAGAGCGACCATGTGGTGGAGAAGATGCGCATGTCGGCCTGGGAGGGCTCGACGCTGGAGACGGTGCTGAAGGCCGAGGGGCGGGACATCATCATCGAGACGGGCGCCTGGACCAACATGAGCATCGAGCACACGGCCCGCACCGGCGCCGACAAGGGCTATGTCATGGTCATCCCGGAGGACGCCTGTTCGACCATGAATGCGGACTGGCACCGCGCCTCCATCGATTATGCAATGCAGAACGTCGCGCTGGTGACGAAGACGGATGCGGTGATCGCCGCGCTGGGGTGAGGCGCCTCTTGATTGCGGGGAAACGATTGCGTATTTGTGCAATCGAAGAATCGCAATCGAAAGGCCGCCCATGGCGCTCGACCTCAGGCCCGAGACGGAGGAGATGCTGGCGCGCGCGGAGACCGCCTCTGCGTTCCTGAAGACGCTCGCCCATCCCGCCCGGTTGATGATCGTCTGCGCGCTCGTCGAGGGCGAGCGCTCCGTCCGCGCGCTGGAGGACGGGCTCGGCCTCCGGCAGCCCGCGCTCTCCCAGCAGCTCGCCGCGCTGCGGGAGGCGGGGCTGATCGCGGCGCGGAAGGAATCGAAATCCGTGTTCTATCGCCTCGCGGATGGCCGCGCGGCCGAGTTCGTCGCGGTGATGCACCGCCTGTTCTGCGCCGATGGAGGCTCCGAGACATGACCGAGTTCACCCCAATCGCCTCGCTGATCGGCGGCGCCCTGATCGGGCTTTCCGCCGTGCTGCTGATGGCCTTCGAAGGCCGCATCGCCGGGATCAGCGGCATCGCCTCCCGCCTTCTGCCGCCCTGGGGCGGGGAGGCGCTCGGCGGTCGGCTCGGCTTCGTCATCGGCCTCGTGGCCGCGCCTTTCCTCTGGACCGCGGCGACGGGGGAGGGCGTCTTGCAGACCGTCTCCGCCAATGTTCCCCTGATGGTCGTCGCCGGCCTCCTCGTCGGCTTCGGCTCCGTATGGGGGTCCGGCTGCACTTCCGGGCACGGCATCTGCGGCCTCTCGCGCCTCTCGCCGCGCTCGGCCGTTGCGGTGGGGACGTTCATGGCCACGGCCTTCGTCACCGTTCTTCTCACCCGCCATGTGATCGGAGGCTGAACCCATGTCCTTCCTCGTCAATCTCGCCCTCGGACTTCTCTTCGGCGTCGGCCTCATCGTCTCCGGCATGGCGGACCCGGCGAAGGTGCTGAACTTTCTCGACGTGTTCGGGACTTGGGACCCGTCGCTCGCCTTCGTGATGGGCGGCGGCGTGATCGTGGCGTTCGTCGGCTACCGGCTCGTCTTCGGCATGAAGGCGCCGATCCTCGGCGGCAAGTTCCAGGTCCCGACAAGGCGGGACATTGACGGGCGGCTCCTCGCCGGCCCTGCGCTCTTCGGCGTGGGCTGGGGGCTCGGCGGCTTCTGCCCCGGCCCGGCGCTCACCGCGCTCGGGCTCGGCTCTACGGGCATCCTTGCATTCATGCCGGCCATGCTCATCGGCATGTGGGCGGCGCGGATGCTTTCGGAAGGCGGGGCGAAGCTGCGGGCGGCCTGACCTGCCCCCCAAACCGGCGCCCGGCGCAGCACAGCCGGGTCGCCTCCCTTCGTACATACGAAACAGACAAAATGCAGGGCGACGCCCGATACCCCGCCTCGCCTCCGGCCCCGGACCTGATCCGGGGCTGACGCTTTCCGCGCGCGCTATTTTGGAATATCATTTTATTTCAGACGCATGACCCCCATGCGCACTGTGCGCAGGCCCGACGCGCCCGCCAGCGCCTTCGGCTCTAGGGGCACTTCGAGTTCCGGCGGGGCGGCAAGGCGAGCTGCTATCGTTTGCATGACGAGCGGGCGAGGCGGATGATCGGGCTCGTCCGCGAGATGTTCCGCAATCCGGACGCTGCAAGGAAATAGCCCCTCCACGGCTTCCCGTCCTCCGGCCTCGGCTCAGGCTTCGACGCCCCGGTCAGGGCCGCTCGGCCTCGATCAACGCCGCCATCTTCGCGCGGAGGGCGGCGGAGGGTTCGGGGAACCGTTCCTCCAGCGCCTCGGCGCTGAGGATGCGATCGAGGCGGAAATGCCGTTCCGCCCCCCGAAGCTCGCAATGAGCGATCATCGTCCAGACTGCGCGCCAGCGGAGGAGGGCGAAGGGATGGATCACCCGCTCCGTTTCCGCCCCCGCCTCGTCGCGATAGAGGATGCGGAGCTTCCGCGCCGTCTCGGCCGCCCGGCGCACGGCCCGGTGCAGCGTCCGGCGCTCCGCCAGTTCCGTCGGCGGGGCGTGGTATGGGGAGAGGTCGGCCCGCCGCAAACCCGCCTCGCCGAGCGCAGCGCGGAGCTTCGCCTCCGCCCGCCGCGCCGCGCGGGCGAGGTCGTCGTCGGTAAAGGCGCGCGTCATGCGGAGGCCCACGAGCAGCGCCTCCACCTCCTCCCCGTCGAAGCTCAGCGGCGGCATCTCCCAGCCCGAGGCGAGGCGGAAGCCGACGCCCGCCTCCCCGTCGATGGGCGCGCCCGCGGCGCGGAGCGCGTCGATGTCGCGATAGATCGTCCGCGGCGAGACTTCGAGGTCGGCGGCGAGCGCGGCGGCGGTGACGGCGAGCCGCCGTCCGCGGAGCAGCTCCGCCAGCCGGAAGAGCCGCTCCGCGCGCCGCATCAGGCCGCCGACACGACGGGGAGATGGCGCATCTCGACGCTCGCGCCCTCGATGGCGCGTGCGAAGGCGCTCCCGCCCATCGCCTTGCCGAAGGCCGCCGCCGCGGCGGAGGCCGAGGCCTCGTCCTCCCAGAGTACGAGGTCGCGGAACCAGCCTTCCCCCTCCTCCACCAGCATCCGGGAGAGGAAGCCCGGCTGGCGGGAGGCCCATTCGGTCACGAGAGGGGCGGCGGCGCGGAACGCCGCCTCGTCCGCCCCGGCGGCGAGGCGGAAGCGGACGGATTCGAGGCATCGGGTGGTCATCTGAAGTCTCCTGTTCCCAGCGGCGCGGCGTTCTCGCCGCGCGGGGGACGAGACGACGGCGCCGTGACGGGCCATGTCAGGAGCCTCCCGCCCTGCCCTCAGGGGAGGATCATCGTCCCCGCCCCGTGCTCGGTGAAGAGCTCGAGAAGGCAGGCATGCGGCTGCCGCCCGTCCATGATCACGACCGCCTTCACCCCGGCGCGAATCGCGTCGAGCGCGGTCTCCACCTTCGGGATCATGCCGCCATGGATCACCCCGGAGGCGCGGAGACGGTCCACATCTTCCGCCGTCAGGCGGGTCAGCACCTCGCCCTCGGCGTTCTTGACGCCCGAGACGTCTGTGAGGAGGAGGAGCCGCTCCGCCTTCATCGCCCCGGCGACGGCGCCGGCCGCCGTGTCGCCGTTGATGTTGTAGGTCTCCCCGTCCCGCCCGACGCCTACGGGGGCGACGACCGGGATGAAGTCGCCCTTGATGAACATGCGCAGCACGTCCGGGTTCACCTCGACCGGCTCGCCGACAAAGCCGAGGTCGAGCACCTTCTCGATGTTGCTCTCGGGGTCGCGGCTCCAGGTCAGCGCCTTTTCGCAGACGATGAGATCGGCGTCCTTGCCCGAAAGGCCCACCGCGCGGCCGCCCTGCGCGTTCAGCGCCTGCACGATCCGCTTGTTGATCAGCCCGGCGAGGACCATTTCGACCACTTCGACCGTCTTTTCGTCGGTCACGCGCCGACCGTCCACGAATTCGGAGACGATGCCGAGTTTCGCGAGCATCTCGTTGATCTGCGGCCCGCCGCCATGGACGACGACGGGATGAAGGCCGCACTGCTTCATCAGCACGATGTCCCGTGCGAAGCCCGCCATCGCTTCCGAGTCGCCCATCGCATGGCCGCCGAACTTGACGACGACGGTGGCGCCGGCATGGCGTTGCAGATAGGGCAGGGCCTCGCTCAGCGTGCGGGCGGTGGCGATCCAGTCGCGTTTCATTGCGCGCGAAACCTCCATGGGCGTCTCCTCTTCCGGGCGAACCGGGTCGTCTGGCGCTGCATAGCGCCGCCGCGCGCCGGTGGCCACAGGGCGATCGCGTCGCGACCTCCGCGACCGGCGCCGCGCGGCTCATTCCGGCAGCGTCACCACCCGGTAGATGGAGAGCACGAGGTCGGAGAGCGTGACTTCGCCCAGCGTCTCCTCGATCATCGCCTCCACCGCGCCGCTGCGGAAAGCGCGGCTCAGCGCGGCGTCGGCGAGGAGGCGCAGCCGCGTCTCGCCGCGCCGCATCGTCAGCGCATAGGGCTCGAAGGAGAACTGGCCGGGCGCGAATTGCAGCGGCGTCCGCGGGCGGAGAAGCCCGAGTTGATAGCGGAGGATCGCCGCATCGCCGAAATAGGCGGCGACATGGCCGGAGGCGAGCGCCTCCAGCCCGTCCACATGGCTTTCGTAGCCGACGATCTCCGCTCCTGCGCCGCCCTCGGCGGCGAGGATACCGGGGAGGAGCGCGGCCGTCGTCGTCCCCTGCAGGACGCCGACGACCTCCCCTGCGAGCGCCGGAAAGCCGGCGCCGGGGCCGGCGCGGAAGACGGCGCCCATGCCGTCGATGAAATAGGGGATCGAGAAGTCGAACCGCTCCCGCCGCGCGAGGGTCTGCGTCGTCGGCCCGCAGAGCATGTCGATCCGCCCCGATTCAAGGGCCTCGAACCGGTCCGCCGCCGTGACGGGGACCCAGCGGATGCGGAGATCCGCGCGCCCCGCCGCCTGCGAGATCTCCTCCGCCACCGCCTCGCAGAGCCGCACGGCGAGGCCTGCGGGGCGCCCCGCCTCGAGATGGGAGAAGGGCGGCGCGTCCGTCCGGTGGCCGAAGGCGACCTCCCCGCCGGCGGCCGCCCTGTCCATCACGTCGGCGCTCGCCGGGGCGGCGAGGAGGCAGAGGAGGAAAAGGGCCCGCAGGATCATCGTCACGCTCCCGATTTCGCGAAGCCTAGCGGGGCGGGGGGCCGGCGTAAATCGGCCGGCTTGCGGGCGCGGGGGGCGCGGCGTAGAGAACCGGCTACGAAAGAAGGAGCCCGCCCATGCCGCTCGACACCCCCCTGCTCGCCTTCGAGGAGCCCGCCGCCAAGCGCATCGAGGGCGCGACAGGCGAATGGGAGATGGTGATCGGGATGGAGGTCCACGCCCAGGTCGCCTCGAAATCCAAGCTCTTCTCCGGCGCCTCCACCGCCTTCGGCGCGGAGCCGAACACGAATGTGAGCCTCGTCGATGCGGCAATGCCGGGGATGCTGCCGGTCATCAACGCCTTCTGCGTCGAGCAGGCGGTGCGGGCGGGGCTCGGGCTCCGCGCGCAGATCAACCTCCGTTCGGTCTTCGACCGGAAGAACTATTTCTATCCCGACCTGCCGCAGGGCTATCAGATCAGCCAGTTCAAACATCCGATCGTTGGCGAGGGGGAGGTGATCGTCGATCTCGCGCCCGGAATCGCTCGGCGGGTCGGGATCGAACGCATCCATCTCGAACAGGACGCCGGCAAGTCGATCCACGACATGGATCCCTCGCTTTCCTTCGTCGATCTCAACCGCACCGGCGTCGCGCTGATGGAGATCGTCTCGCGCCCGCATATCCGGGGGCCGGAGGAGGCGGCGGAATATGTGCGGAAGCTCCGGCAGATCCTCCGTTATCTCGGCGCATGCGACGGCAACATGCAGGAGGGGAGCCTCCGGGCCGACGTGAACGTCTCGATCTGCCGGCCGGGCGACTACGAGCGCTTCCGCGAGACAGGGGATTTCGGGCATCTCGGGACGCGCTGCGAGATCAAGAACATGAACTCGATGCGCTTCATACAGCAGGCCATCGACTACGAGGCGAAGCGGCAGATCGCGATTCTGGAGGATGGCGGCAAGGTGGAGCAGGAGACCCGGCTCTACGACCCCTCGAAGGGCGAGACTCGTTCGATGCGCTCCAAGGAGGAGGCGCACGATTATCGCTATTTCCCCGACCCAGACCTTCTGCCGCTCGAATTCTCACAGGACTTCGTGGACGGGATCGCAGCGGGCCTGCCGGAGCTGCCCGACCAGAAGAAGGCCCGCTTCGTGCGCGAGTACGGCGTCACCGAGTACGATTCCGGGGTGCTGACCGCCGAGGTCGAGAGCGCGGATTTCTTCGAGGCGGTCGCCTCCGGGCGGGACGGGAAGGCGGCGGCTAACTGGGTGATCAACGAGCTCTTCGGCCGGCTGAACAAGGAGGGGCTCTCCGTCTCCGCCAGCCCGGTCTCCGCCGCGCAGCTCGGCGGGGTGATCGACCTTATCGCGAGCGGGGAGATTTCCGGCAAGATTGCGAAGGACCTCTTCGAGATCCTTTGGTCCGAGGGCGGGGACCCGGCGGAGATCGTCGAGTCGCGGGGGATGCGGCAGGTCACCGATACCGGCGCCATCGAGGCGGCCGTGGACGAGGTGATCGCGGCCAACCCGGAGAAGGCGGCGCAGGCGCGGGAGAAGCCTTCCATGGCCGGCTGGTTCGTCGGTCAGGTGATGAAGGCCACTGGCGGCAAGGCGAACCCGCAGGCGGCGGGCGAGCTGGTGAAGAAGAAGCTCGGGATCGAGTGACGCGGGGCGGCCTCAGCCGCCCGGCATCGAGGTCATCACCGCATCAATCACCGCATCGTTGACGGTGACGCCAAGCTCGGCCTGCTTGGCGGCGATGAAGAGGGTCAGCGCGTCGGAGGCGGCCATCTGGTTCATCTGCCGCTCCAGCGACTGGCGAAGCGCGGCGTTGGCCTCGCTCGCCTCGCCGGGCGCAATCGAAACGAGCGCGGCGACGATGACGACGGGCTCCTCCGTCTCGGCCGGGGCGAACGCCGCGCCTCCCTCCTCCTCCCGGAAGATCGTCTCGACCAAAGCGGGCGGGAGGGAGGCCCAACCCTGAACGCGGGCCTTCGGCCCTTCGGCCCCCGGTTCCAGCCCCAGCTCGGCGGCGATCGCGGCGAGCTCCTCCCCGCCCTCGATGCGGGTGACGAGCGCCTCGGCCTTCGTCTCCAGCGCCTCGACCGTACGGGCGGCGCGCCAGTCCGCCTCGACCTCTTCGCGCACTTCGTCCAGCGGGCGGAGCGCCGCTTCCTTAACGGCCTCGACCCGAAGCACGAAGTATTCGCCTGCGGCGGTCTCCACGAAGTCCCTTTCCTCGCCGTCCTCGGCGGCGAAAAGCTCGGCGAGGAAGTCCCGATCGGCGGCGAAACCCTCGGCCCCGCTCCCGTGGGCAGCAACGCCCGTTGCGCGGCCGAGGGGAAGCGAGAGCTCGGCGGCGATCTCCTCCAGCGTCGCGCCGGCGGCGCGCCGATCCTCGATCTCGCCTGCGAGTTCGGGCGCCCGGTCGATCGCATGGTCGCGGCGGAGCGTGGCGGCCAGCATCTCCCGCGCCTCTTCGAAGCCGGTCGTCTCGGCCGGAACGATCTCCGCCACCTCGACAAGTGCCTGGCCGAAGCCGGTATCCACCGGCCCGGCGACGCCCGGCGCGGCAAGGGCGAAGGCCGCCTCGCCCGTGGCGGCGGCCACCTCGTCCCGCATCACGAATCCGAGATCGACGTCGGCCCTCGTCTCGCGCCGCTCTGCGAGAAGGTCCTCGAAGCTCGCGCCGCCTTCGATCTGCGCGAGCGCGGCCTCTGCCGCCACACGGTCGTCATAGACGATCTGGAAGAGTCGCCGCCGCTCCGGCCGGTCGAACTCGGCCTTCCGCGCCTCGTACATGGAGCGGAGCTCCGCCTCGTCGGGCTCGAAACCGGCGCCGGCCGCTTCCAGCGAGACGTGAAGAAAAACGGCGTCGCGCGTTTCCGGCGCGGTGAAGCGCCCCGCATTCGCTTCGTGATGGGCGGCGAGCGCCGCCTCGTCCGGCGCCGCGATCTCCCCCGCCTCGGCCGGACCGAGGGTGAGGAAGGCGACGCGGCGCAGTTCCGTCTGATGACGATAGAGCGCGTCCACCAGCGGGGCGGGTGCGACGGCTCCGTCTGTCAGGGCGCGTACGAACTGGTCGCGCGCAAGCGCGCGCCGGGTCAGCGCCTCATATGCCTCGACGGAATAACCGCTCTGGGCAAGGAGATAGCGGTATTGCGCCTGGTCGAACCCGCCGGAGGCGTTGAGGAATGACGGGTCCGCGAGGATCGCGTCGCGCACCGCTTCGTCCGGGGCCGAAACGCGGAGGGCGCCCACCGCTTCGTCCAGCGTCGCCTCCTGAGCCAGCCCGGCGAGGACGCGCTGCGGGATCCCGAGGGCCTGCGTCATCTCCCGGTCCAGCGGCTGGCCGAAACGCTGCGCCATCGTCCGCGTCTCGCGCTCCAGCGCATTGGCGAAGCGCTCGGCCGGGATCTTTCGCTCGCCAACCGTAGCCACGGAGGAGGAGAGTCCGCCGGAGAAGACGTCGCCAATGCCCCAGACGGCGAAGGAGACGACGAGAAGCGCGAACAGCGCCTTCGCGACCCAGGTTTTGATGCCGCGTCTGAGCAGGTCGAGCATCGAGCGATCCTTGCGTTCAACAGCCGATTTTCGGCGCGCGGACCTTATGCGCGGCCGGGGCCGCGGCGCAAGTGCGCGCCGGGCGACGGCTTTGCACGCTGCAGAAAGGGCCTCCATGATCAATTTACCTAAAATTAATCGGGATAGCCTAGGAGCATCCGAGGCACAGGGGTGGAAACCGATGGCTCAAAAAGGTTCAGGATCGGCGGCGCCCGAAGCGCTCGTCGTGACGATGAAGGCCGAGCCCGACGGGGCCCTGATGCTTCGCTCGGTCGAACTCGTCGCCCGGCGCTCCCGCGTCCGGTTCTCCTTTCCGGGCGAGGCCGACATCGCCTCCGCCCTCTCCGGCCCGGCCAGCGCCGAAATGGCGAGCCTTGCGCGGAAAGCGCTGGAGCGGCCGGGAATGCTGGCGATGCCCGATCATGTCGCGCGGCTCGGCGGGCTGGTCCTCTCCGATTGTTCGGTGATCGTCGCCGGGGCCGTGGACGGCGGCGAACAGATCATGGTCCGCTTCAACAGGCATCGCGGCGCGCTGCTGACCTTCTTCGCGGAAGGCTCGCATGCGCGTCGCGCCCTTGCGGGCGACGCGGAGGCGCTGATGATAGAGGCGCTGGAGAAGGCCTACATGCCGCTCTTCGACTTCGCGCAGCATATCGAGCGGCTGCTGGAGCGGGGCGAACTCACGCCGGGCACGCCGCCGGTCGACGCGCTGATCTCGATCAACCGGCGCATTCAGGCGTTGCAGGTCTATCGTGCGTTGATGCGCGAAGCGGTCGCGGACGGCGCGCCCGCGTTGCCGCCGTCGCCTCCGCCCCTGCGGCTCGCCTCCTCGCGCTAGGCGAAGCTCCCGGGCTCGCTCCCGGCCGGATGCGGCTCAGGCGACGCCGGGGGCCATCGCCCTGATCGCCGCCTCCACGCCGCCGGGCGCGAAGGGCGCGCCGATATGGGTCAGCGCCAGCTCGACCGCGCCGAGCGCGCCGAGCGCCATCGGCGCGTTCACATGGCCCATATGACCGATGCGGAAGGCGCCCGTTTCCGAGATGCCGAGGCCGATGCCGAGCGTGACGTTGAGGTTGGTCTCCGCCACCGTCCGCAGCCGCTTCGCGTCGATGGAGCCGGTCAGCACCGTCGTCACCGCGTCGGAGCGCTCCGACGCCTCGGTCATGTTCAGCTCCAGCGGCCCGCCCTCGCCCCAGCGGAGCACGGCGGCGCGGACCCCGGCGGCGAGCGCGGCGTGGCGGGCCCAGACGGCCTCCAGCCCTTCCTCGAGGATCATGTCGAGCGCGGCGCGTAGCGCATAGAGATGCTGCACCGGCGCGGTGCCGTGGAAGAGCTGGTAGAAGAATTCGGGCTCCGCCCGCTTCTCCCACGCCCAATGGGAGCGGCCGCGCGTGAGCGTGGGCGTCTTCGCCCAGGCCTTCTCCGACGCCCAGACGAAGCCGAGGCCCGGCGGCGTCATCAATCCCTTCTGCGAGCCCGCGATGGTCACGTCCGCGCCCCATTCGTCCATTTCGTAGGGGACGCAGCCGAGCGAGGCCATGCAATCGACCATGAAGAGGGCGGGGTGGCCCGCCGCGTCGATCGCGCGGCGGATCGCGGCGATGTCGTTCCAGCAGCCGGAGGCGGTGTCGATCTGGACGACGAGGATCGCCTTGATCTCATGGTTCTTGTCGGCCCGCAGCCGCGCCTCGACCGCCTCCGGGTCCACCGCGCGGCGGGGGCGGGCGTTCAGCACCTCGACCTTGATGCCGAGCGCCGAAGCCATTTCCCCCCAGGTTACGGCGAAGCGCCCGGATTCGAGCACCAGTGCGGTCTCCCCCGGGTCGAGCGTGTTGACGAGCGCAGCCTCCCACGCCGCGTGGCCGTTGCCGATGTAGATCATTGGCCGCCCCGCCGTGCGCGCGACCTTCGCGAGGTCCGGCAGCATGGCGAAGGTCATCTCGACAAGCTTGCCCTCGTAGATGTTCGCGCCCGGCCGGTGCATCGCCCGAAGCACCTCGTCCGGCATCACCGACGGGCCCGGAATGGCGAGGAAATGGCGACCGTTGGCGAGGGGCATGGGAGGCTCCGGAGGGGGTGTCGTCTCCCCCGCTTTATCACGGCGCGCCGGGAGGGGAAGCGCGGATTGCCGATGGCTCCCGTCACGAAACGTGATGGACGCCGCCTATTCCTCGCCGCTCTCCCGCCGCGCGCGGCGGAGGGCGCGGCGCTCCGCGCGGCTCAGCCCGTCTCCCTGATCTTCCGGGCCGTCATCCTCCGCGTCGTCGCCCTCGCGGAGCGCGTCGAGACGGCGGGCGGCTTCCTCCATCGCGACGGCCGCCCGCTCGGCCTCCTCGGCGGCGAAGAGATCCGCGGCGGGGGGCGGGGGAGGGGGCGCCGGCTTCGCCAGCGCCGCCTCCGCCTCGTCGAGCTTGTCGGCGAGCATCAAGGCCGCCATGAGGAGGAGGCGCGGCTCGCTCGGCGCGGCGCCGCCGCCCGCGAGGAGCGCCGCCGTCTCCGCATCGATCCGGCGGGCGAGGGCGGCGACGCGCGGCTCCTGCCCGTCCTCGCAGTGGACGGGATAGGTCCTGCCGCCGACGCGGACCGAAACCTCAGCCATGCGCCGCGACCCCGCCCATGGTGCGCAATTCGATGATGGCCGCGTCCAGCGCCAGCGCGGCCTCTTCCTTCAGCTTCTCGTCCTCCGCCAGCGCTTCCCGCAGCTTCGCCGCCTCGGCTTCCGCCGCCTCCGCGCGGGCGAGAGCGGCTTTCAGGGCGCCTTCGTCCGCCTTGCCCCCCGCCTCGGCCTCGAGCGCGGCGATCCGCGCCTCCGAATGCGCCGCGCGCCGCTCCGCCTCCGCCTCCGCCGCGCCCGCCGCCGCCCGCTCTGCGCGCAAGGCGGCTTCGAGCGCGCTCACGGCGGCCCGGAGCCGCCCGACCGCTGTCGCCAGATTGCTCATCCCTGTCCCTCTCTCAACGGTCTGATCGGCGCGCCGAATCGACCCGCGCGCCCCCGCCGCGGCGCAACTATCGCCGCCGGGGCGCAGAGGGGCAACGATTAGCCGCCTTTGTCTCCCCGCCGGACGAAAACGGCGAGGCGGCGCGGCTCGCCCCCCTCCTCCCACTCGATCCGCTCCGCCTCCCGGTAGCCGCGTCGCGCGAGGAGGGGCAGGGCCTTCGCGCTCCTCTCATGGGTCATCGCGAGGGCGATGACAGGGGCGTGCCGCCCGATGGTCTTGCGGAGGCCCTTCAGGACTTCGCGTTCCTCTCCGTTCACGTCGAGGAGAATGAGGTCGGGCGCCTCCGCTCGCAGGAGCGTGTCGCCGGCGCGGACGGGGATCGTCTCCGCGAAGTCGGGCTTCAGCCGCGCCGCCCAGGGCGCCGCCGCGTCGCCGCGCACGGCGAGCCGCCCCCGCGACTCCGCCAGCCCGAGGCCGAGATGCGCCGTCTCCGCTCGCGCCTCCAGCCCGGCGGCGGCGAGGCTGCGCCGGAGCGGGCCGGAGGCCGCATCGGCCCATTCGAAAGCGATGGCGCGCGCGGCGCCGCCATGGCGGAGCATGAAAAGCGTCGCCGCCCCGAGATGGGCGCCGATATCGACGAAGAGGCCCCCGCGCCTCATCCAGCGAAAGAGGAGATCGAGCGCGGGAAGCGCCGGGTAACGCCCCTCCGCCAGAGCGCGCGCCGCCGGATCGTCGAGCCCGCCTGTCTCCGCCAGCCCTGAGAGGGGCGCGAGGCAGCGGAGCGCGGCGAGCGGGACAGTCTCCCGGTGGCGGATCACGCTCGGCGCGGGCGCCGCCTCGGCGATGGGATCGGCGACGAAGGCCTTCAGCCCCCCCTCCGGCAGATGCGCCCATTCCGGCCAGCCGGGGCGCGCGGCGGCGGGAGCGGACCAGCCGAGCATCAGCCAGTCGACGCCGGCCCGCGCCCCGTCCCGCTCCGAAAGCGCGAGAAGGCGACGCGCGCCCGCGCGGCTGAGAAGATAGGCTTCCGCCCCCGGCGCCGACGTGAGCCCGCCCGCGCCGGGGCGCCGCGCGTCCATCGTGGAGAGAACGTGCGGTACGGAGACGAGGCCCGGCCCGTCGCGCCATGCGGCGAGCCGGGCGCCGCAGAAGACGACATCGAACCCGCCCGGCACCGGAACCGCGGAGGGCGGGGCGGAGAGCACTGCGTCGTCCTCGCAGATCAGCGCAGTCTCCGCCCCGTCCGCCAGCATCCGCGCCCAGGCAGCGCGGTGCGAGAGGAGGCAACCGAAGGCGCCGGGCTTGATCCGGTCTTCGCCCCAAAAGGTTTCGGGAAGCAGGTGTTCGTAGAGGAAGAAGGGGAAATCCGGGTCATGCCCGTTCATCGCCTCGATCCGCGCGAAGCCGAGGCCGAGCGCCTCTGCGGCGCCGGTGAAGCGGGCGAGGCGGGCTTCGTCCGCCGCGCGGTTGACGACGTAGAGCGCCGGGGCGCTCACCCTTTCCGCGCGGCCTTCTCCGCGAGGCCGGACACGCCCTCGCGCCGCTCCAGCTCCGCCTCCACGTCCGCGAGCGTCAAGTCTCGCGCGGCGAGCATGACGAGTAGATGATAGAGCGCGTCCGCCGCTTCCGAGACCGTCTCGTCCCGCCCGCCGGAGGCGGCGGCGATCACGGCCTCCACCGCCTCCTCCCCGAATTTCTGGGCGCATTTCGCCGGGCCGGCGGCGAGGAGGCGGGCGGTATGGGAGCCGGTTGCGTCCCCCGCCGCCTTCCGGGCGGCGATGACTGCGGCGAGCCGTTCAAGGGCGCTCACAGCCGCACCGGAACGCCGGCCGACGCCAGCGCCTCCTTAGCCTCCCGGATCGTGTGCTGCCCGAAATGGAAGATCGAGGCGGCGAGGACGGCGGAGGCGCGGCCCTGCGTCACCCCCTCCACGAGATGCTCCAGCGTCCCGACCCCGCCCGAAGCGATGACGGGGATCGGGACGGCTTCGGCGACCGCGCGGGTGAGGGGGAGGTTGTAGCCTTCCTTCGTCCCGTCGCGGTCCATCGAGGTGAGGAGGATCTCGCCCGCGCCCTTCTCCGCCATCTGTTTCGCGAAGCCGACGGCGTCGATCCCCGTCCGCTCCCGCCCGCCATGGGTGAAGATCTCCCACCTGCCGGGGGAGACCGTCTTGGCGTCGATGGCGACGGTGATGCATTGCGCGCCGAACTTCTCCGCCGCGCGGGCGACGAAATCCGGGTCCTTCACCGCCGCCGTGTTGATCGAAACCTTGTCGGCCCCGGCGCGGAGGAGATCGCGGATGTTCTCCAGCGTCCGCACCCCGCCGCCCACGGTGAGCGGCATGAAGCAGCGCTCTGCCGTGCGCTGCGCGACGTCGAGGATCGTCTCGCGGTTGTCGGAGCTCGCCGTGATGTCGAGGAAGCAGAGCTCGTCCGCACCCGCCGCGTCATAGAGCGCGGCCTGCTCCACCGGATCCCCCGCATCGCGGAGATCGACGAAGTTGACGCCCTTCACCACGCGCCCGTCCTTCACGTCGAGGCAGGGGATGACGCGGGTCTTCAGCATGAGGCGGGCTCCTTGAGGAGCGCCATCGCTTCCGCGAGGTCGATCCGCCCGTCATAGAGCGCGCGGCCCGAGATCGCGCCGTCGAGCGGCGCGCCGCAATCGCGGAGGGCGCGGAGATCTTCGAGCGAGGAAACGCCGCCGGAGGCGATGACGGGGATCGAGACGGCGCGGGCGAGCGCCGCCGTGGCGGCGACGTTCGGGCCCTGCATCGCGCCGTCCCGCTCGATATCGGTGTAGATGATCGCGGCGACGCCGGCGCCCTCATAGGCCTTTGCGAGGTCCGTCGCCTCCTCCCCCGTCGTCTCCGCCCAGCCCTCGACCGCCACCTTGCCGCCGCGCGCGTCTATGCCGACGGCGACGCGGCCGGGATGCGCCTTCGCCGCGGCCTTCACGAAGGCAGGGTCCCGCACCGCGGCGGTGCCGAGGATGACGCGCGAGATACCCTTGGCGAGCCAGCCCTCTAGCGCGCCCATCTCCCGCACCCCGCCTCCGAGCTGGACGGGGATCGAGACGGCCCCGAGGATCGCCTCCACCGCCGCGGCGTTCTCTGGCCGGCCGGCGAAGGCTCCGTCGAGATCGACGACATGGAGCCACTCGGCCCCTGCCGCGGCGAAGGCGCGGGCTTGCGCGGCCGGGTTCTCGTTGAAGACGGTGGCCTGGTCCATCTCGCCCCGAATCAGGCGCACGCAGGCGCCGGCCTTGAGGTCGATCGCGGGATAGAGGATCATGCTGCGCTCCGCCGGGCTCCGCCGCGCCTATTAACGGGTTTCGCGCGGGCTCGCAAACGGGGTTGACGAAGCAGCGGAAGCCGGCATCTTTACGCTGGCAACATCCAACGGGAGCCCGTTATGAGACTCATCGCCGCCGCCGCCGCCCTCTCCCTCCTCGCCGGCGCCGCCGCCGCCGATGCGATGGGGAAATGGATGACCAACCCGAACGAGGAGGGGGGGTTCCTCGTCGTCGAGGTCGCGCCCTGCGGAGACGCGCTCTGCGGCACCATCGTCGAGGCGCGGAATGTCTCCGGCGCCGTGAACGAGACCTATGAGCATCTCGGCCGGCAGATGATCACCGGCATGAAGCCGGACGGCGCGAACAAGTGGGACGACGGGGAAATCTGGGCGCCTGACGACGACAAGACCTATTCGGCCAACATGGAGCTGAAGGGCGACGTTCTGGCGGTGGAAGGCTGCGTCATCGTCTTCTGCCGCGGGCAGGACTGGGCGCGGTATCAGTAAATGGCGAAAGATGACGTGCTGATCCCGGCGGAGCGGCTCACCGCCTTCATCGCCGGAACATTCGCGGCCGCCGGCGCCTCCGACGAGGAGGCGCGGGAGATCGCGGCCAATCTCGTCGGCGCCAATCTCGCCGGGCATGACAGCCACGGCGTCGTCCGCACGCCGCGCTACCTCGAGAATGCGCGGCTCGGCCAGATGGTTTTCGGCGGCAAGGCGGAGGTCGTGACGGACGGCGGCGCCTTCCTCCTTCTCGATGGCGGCTTCGGCTTCGGCCAGACCGTGGGGCGGCAGGCCGTGGAGATCGGCGTGGCGCGCGCGAAGCGGGAAGGGGTCGCGCTCGTCGCGCTCCGCCGCGCCGGGCATCTCGGGCGGATCGGGGAATGGGCGGAGCGGGCTTCCGCCGCCGGCCTCGCCTCGATCCATTTCGTCAATGTCGGGCGCTCCATGCTCGTCGCGCCCTTCGGCGCGGCGGAGCGGCGCTTTTCCACCAACCCGGTCTGCATCGGCGTGCCGAACCCCGGAGGCGAGGATTTCCTGCTCGATTTCGCGACCGCGACGGCGGCGGAGGGGAAGATCCTCGTCGCGATGAAAGGCGGCAAGGCGCCGCCCGCCGGCTCCCTGATCGACGGAGACGGGCGCCTGACGGAGGACCCGCGCGCGCTCTATGGCGAAACGGAGCCCGGCGCCGTCCCCGACCCGCGGAAGGGGCCCGGGGCGCTGACCGCGATGGGCGCGCACAAGGGTTCCGGCCTCGCGCTCGCCTGCGAACTGCTGGCCGGGGCGCTGACCGGATCGGGCGCCGCTGGGCCGGGGGAGGGGCCCTATAACGGGATGCTCTCGATCTATCTCGACCCGAACCGGCTTGATGACGGGTTCGGCTGGGGCTCGGCGGTGGCCGATTACGTCGCCTTCGTGAAGTCGGCCCGGCCCGCCGACCCGGCCTCGCCCGTCATGATCCCCGGCGACCCGGAGCGGAAGGCGCGCGCCAGGCGCCTGGCCGAAGGCGTGCCCCTGCCGAGGGAGACATGGGATAGCCTCGTCGCAGCGGCGCGCTCGGTGGGGGCTCCTGAAGCGGCCTGAGCTGCGGGAGCGACAGACATCCCGCCGCCGCTGATTTCGAGGACGAGGACGACCAGCCTCTCCGCATCCCCCGCGATGGACGCGCGCCCCCCCGCGTAATATACCTTTCTCACCCTTTCGGCTGGCGAAGCAGGACATCCCCTTGAGCGACGACGAGACACAGGACGGCCCCGAAGAGGCCGGCCCGGCAAGACCCTCCCATTCCGGCCCGACGATCTCGATCGAGGACGAGATGCGGCGGTCCTATCTCGACTATGCGATGTCCGTCATCGTCTCCCGCGCAATTCCGGATGTGCGGGACGGTCTGAAGCCCGTCCACCGGCGCATCCTCTATGCGATGAGCGAGACGGGAAACACCTTCGACAAGCCCTACCGGAAGTCCGCCCGGCCCGTCGGCGACGTGATGGGCAAGTACCATCCGCATGGCGACAGCGCGATCTATGACGCGCTCGTGCGGATGGCGCAGACCTTCTCCATGCGCCTGCCGCTCCTCGACGGGCAGGGCAATTTCGGCTCGATGGACGGCGATGCGCCGGCGGCGATGCGCTACACCGAGGTGCGGATGGCGAAATCCGCCGGCGCGCTCCTCGAGGACATCGACAAGGAGACGGTCGATTTCCAGGACAATTACGACGGGAAGGACCGGGAGCCGACCGTGCTTCCCGCCCGGTTCCCCAACATCCTTGTCAACGGCGCGGGCGGCATCGCCGTCGGCATGGCGACGAATATCCCGCCGCACAATCTCGGCGAGGTGATCGACGCGACGCTGGCGCTGATCGCCGAGCCGGACCTGACGGTCCATGACCTCATGCAGCACATCCCGGCGCCGGATTTCCCGACCGGCGCGCTGATCCTCGGGCGTTCGGGCGCGCGGAAGGCCTATCACGAGGGCCGCGGCTCCGTGATCATGCGCGCGAAGACGCATATCGAGGAGATCCGGAAGGACCGCTTCGCCATCATCGTGGACGAGGTTCCCTATCAGGTGAACAAGTCCACTATGATCGAGAAGATCGCGGAACTCGTGCGCGAGAAGAAGATCGACGGGCTCCACCACGTGCAGGACGAGAGCGACCGGCAGGGCGTCCGCGTCGTCATCGAACTGAAGCGGGACGCGACGCCGGACGTGGTGCTGAACCAGCTCTTCCGCTTCACGCCCCTCCAGCAGAGCTTCCCCTGCAACATGCTGGCGCTGAACGGCGGCCGGCCGGAGCAGATGGACCTCCGGCGGATCCTCTCCTCCTTCATCGCCTTCCGCGAGGAGGTGGTGACGCGGCGCACGGCCTTTGAACTCCGGAAGGCGCGGGAGAGGGCGCATCTTCTCTGCGGCCTCGCCGTCGCGGTGGAGAACGTGGACGAGGTGGTGCGCACGATCCGCGCCTCGGCGGATGCTGCGGAGGCGCGGCGCAGCCTGATGGAGCGGCGCTGGCCGGCGGCGCAGATCGCCGACTATCTCCGCCTCATCGACGACCCGGCCCATCCGATGAACGAGGACGGGACCTATAACCTCTCCGATGCGCAGGCGCGCGCGATCCTGGAGCTCCGGCTCCAGCGGCTCACGGCGCTCGGCGTGAAGGAGGTGACGGACGAGCTCGAGTCTCTCGCCGCGCGGATCGTGGATTATCTCGCCATCCTCCGCTCGCGCGAGCGGATCATGGCGATAATCTCGGAGGAGCTCTCCGCCGTGAAGGCGGCCTTCGCGACGCCCCGCCGGTCCGAGATCGTCGAGTTCGACGGCGACGTGGACGACGAGGACCTGATCGAGCGGGAAGAGATGGTCGTCACCGTCACCCACGGCGGCTATCTGAAGCGCACGCCTCTGGCCGAGTACCGGGCGCAGGCGCGGGGCGGCAAGGGGCTTTCGGGAATGTCCACGAAGGACGACGATTTCGTCACCACGCTCTTCGTCGCCAACACGCACACGCCGATCCTCTTTTTCACGACGGACGGCATCTGCTACAAGCTCAAGACATGGCAGCTCCCGCTTGGCGGGCGGGCGAGCCGCGGCAAGGCCATCGTCAACGTCCTGCCCGTGACGGCGGGAATCTCCATCGCCGCGCTGATGCCGGTGGACCGGCCGGAGGAGGACTGGGCCGATCTCCAGATCACCTTCGCCACGGCGAAGGGCGGGGTCCGGCGCAACCGGCTCTCCGACTTCACCAACGTCATGCGGAACGGCAAGATCGCGATGAAGTTCGAGGGCGAGGACGCCGACGACACGCTGGTGAACGCCCGCATCTCCTCCGAGGAGGATGACGTGATGCTGGTGACGGCGGCGGGCAAGGCGATCCGCTTCTCCACCATGGATGTGCGGGTGTTCGAGGGGCGCGGCTCCACCGGCGTTCGCGGCGTTCGGCTGGCGGAGGGGGACAGGGTGGTCTCGATGTCGATCATCCGCCATTTCGAGGCGACGCCGGAAGAGCGCGCGGCCTATCTCAAGATGCGCCGCGCGGTGGCGGGGCAGGCCGAGGGCGTGGAGGAGGAGGCCGAGCCCGAGGAGGAGGCGGTGGCCGTCGTCGCCCTCTCGCCCGAGCGCTACGCCGAGATGTCCGCGGCGGAGAATCTTATCCTCACGCTGACCGAGCGCGGGCAGGGCAAGCTTTCCTCGAGCCATGACTATCCCCTTCGGGGCCGGGGCGGGCAGGGCGTCTTCGCGATGGACCGGGCGATGCGCGGCGGGCCTGTCGTCGCCTCCTTCCCGGTCGAGATCGACGACCAGATCATGGCGGTCACGGATGGCGGCCAGTCCATCCGCTGCCCCGTCTCCGGCATCTCCTTCCGCTCCCGCAACGCGGGGGGCGTGAAGGTGCTGAATGCGGCGGCGGGCGAGCGCGTCGTCTCCGTCGCGCGGATCGCGGAGCAGGGCGGGGAGGAGGCCGAGGGGTGAGCGGGCGCCTCGCTCTCGTCGCGATCGTCGTCGAGGCTTATGACCCGGCCATCCTATGGTTCTCCCGCGCGCTCGGCTTCACGCTGAAGGAGGATTCGCCGCGCCCCAGTGGCGGCCGTTGGGTCGTCATGAGCCCGCCCAGCGGCGGCGCCGACATCCTGCTCGCCGAGGCCGCGAACGAGGATCAGCGCGCGGCGAGAGGCGGGGCGGCCGGAGGTCGCGTCGCCTTCTTCCTCGAGACAGACGATTTCGCTGCGGATCATACCCGGATGCGCGCTGCCGGGGGCGAGTTCGAGGAGGCGCCGCGGGACGAGCCCTATGGCCGCGTCGCCGTGTTCCGGGATCTCTGCGGCAACCGGTGGGACCTTCTTCAGCGGAGGCCGGCGTGAGGGCGGCCGGCCTCGCCCTCGCCCTCCTCGCCTCCTCGGCCCAAGCCTATACCGGCGTCGAGGAACCCTCATGGCCCGTCCGACATGACCCGGCCTCCCCCGCCGGCCTCTGCGCTCTGATCGCCATCAACGCGGAGCGGCGGGGGCTGCCGAAGGACTATTTCGCGCGCCTGATCTGGAAGGAGAGCCGGTTCGACATCGAGGCCGTCTCCCCCGTCGGCGCGCAGGGCGTGGCGCAGTTCATGCCCTATACGGCGAAGGAACGCGGTCTGGCGGACCCGTTCGACCCGGAGCAGGCAATTCGCGCCTCGGCGGATTTCCTCGCCGATCTCCGCGCCGCCTTCGGTAACTGGGGCCTCGCCGCCGCGGCCTATAATGGCGGCCCGGATCGGGTGGCGCGCTGGCGGACGGGGCGGGGCGGGCTGCCGGCGGAGACCCAGGATTACGTTCTCTCCATAACCGGCCAGCCCGCCGCCTATTTCCTCCGCAAGGGGGCCGAGGTCGGCCCCCGGCCGCTCGGCCCCGGCCCGTTCGAGGCGGACTGCGCGAAGCTGCCCGTGATGGAGACGCGCGCCGCGCCGCGCCCGCCCTGGGGCGTCGTCGTCGCCGGAGGGCGGAACGCGCGGGCGGCGCATATCGCCTTCGACCGGGCGCGCCGCGCAGCCCGCGGGGTCATCGACGCGGCGGAGATGACGGTGATCCGGGCGCCGCGGAAAAGCGCGGGCCCGCGCTACCTCGCGATTCTCGGGGCCGAGACGCGGTCCGAGGCGCAGAAGCTCTGCCTCCGCATCCGCCGCGCAGGTGTGACCTGCATGATCCGCAAGACCTGACTGCGCAGGTTCAGGCGCCGGGGAGAATGCGGGAGAGGAGGAAGGCCGCGCCGCCTTCACGCGCCAGCCGCTCCGCCTCCGGCCCGCCGGCGACAGCGCTCCAGAGCGCGCTTGCCGCCGCCGCGACGCAGAATAGCGCGATCAGAGTCCAGCCCGCCCTGCCTCGCATCCCGTCCTCCCTCGTTCCTCGGACGACGCTTGCCCTCGCAATGCGGCGGCCTCATGGCGCGACGGCGCCCTCGCGCGGGCGTCGATGGAAGGCTACATGTCCTCTCGCGAAGAGAGCGTTAAGGAGGGCGGCATGGAGCCGATCCACATCATCGGCGGCGGCATGGCGGGCTCCGAGGCCGCCTGGGCGGCGGCGGAGGCGGGCGTGCCCGTCATTCTGCACGAAATGCGCCCCCTTCGCGGGACCGAGGCGCACCGGACGGAAGGGCTGGCCGAGCTCGTCTGCTCCAATTCCTTCCGCTCGGACGACGACGAATCGAACGCGGTCGGCCTCCTGCACTGGGAGATGCGCGCCGCAGGATCGCTCGTCATGGCCGCGGCGGCGGAGGCGAAGCTGCCAGCCGGCGGCGCGCTGGCCGTCGACAGGGACCGGTTCTCCGCCGAGGTCACGGTGCGGATCGGGGCGCATCCGCTCATCCAGGTCGAGCGCGGCGAGGTCGCAGGCCTGCCGCCGGAGGACTGGTCGTCCGTCATCGTCGCCACCGGCCCGCTCACCTCGCCGGCGCTGGCTGAGGCGATCCGCTCGCTGACAGGGGAGGAAAGCCTCGCCTTCTTCGACGCCATCGCACCCATCGTCTACGCCGACAGCGTGAACATGGAGAAGGCCTGGTTCCAGTCCCGATACGACAAGGGTGAGAGCGAGGCTGAGCGGACTGCCTATCTCAACTGCCCGATGAACCGGGAGGAATACGACCGCTTCATCGACGCCCTGCTCGCCGCGCCCGTCTCCGAGTTTCGCGAATGGGAGAAGGACACGCCCTATTTCGAGGGATGTCTCCCCATCGAGGTCATGGCCGCGCGGGGGCGGGAAACGCTGCGGCATGGTCCGATGAAGCCCGTTGGGCTGACCAATCCGCATGCGCCGGGGGTCAAGGCCCATGCGGTCGTCCAATTGCGGCGGGACAATGCGCTCGGCACGCTCTTCAACATCGTCGGCTTCCAGACGAAGATGAAGTACGCGGCGCAAGCCGATGCGCTTGCGCTCATTCCCGGGCTGGAGGGGGCGCGGTTCGCCAGGCTTGGCGGCATCCACCGGAACACGTTCCTGAACTCGCCGCGCGTGCTCGACGGCGAAATGCGGCTCCGCGCGGCGCCGCGGCTGCGCTTCGCCGGGCAGATCACCGGCGTCGAGGGTTATGTCGAGAGCGCGGCGATGGGTGGGCTCGCCGGCCGGCTCGCCGCGGCGGAGCGGCTTGGCCGGACCTTGCCGCCGCCGCCTCCCGAAACGGCCCACGGCGCGCTCCTCGCCCATATCACCGGGGGGGCGGAGGCGGAGACGTTCCAGCCGATGAATGTCAACTTCGGCCTCTTCCCGCCGCCCGAGGCCGCGCCGGGCGGGCGCCGCGGCAAGGCGAGCCGGAAAAGTCTTTACACCACAAGGGCGAAAGAGGCCTTCAAGCGGTGGAATTGTGTCTTTGCGAATTGACAGCGTAGAGGCCTGAGGGGATTATCCTCCGGGGGCGTTCGGGGGTGTGATGGTCAAGAAGTTTCTTGACGATGCCTACAGACATGGACCCGGCCTTGAAGCGGAGCGCTTCTATGACGCTTGGGCGGATTCCTACGACGAGGAACTGGCCGAAAACGGCTATGTGACGCCACGGCGTTGTGCGCTCTCACTTGCCGCCGCAACCGAAGAGCGCGGTCGCCCTGTGCTTGACCTTGGCTGCGGCACCGGGCTGTCGGGCGTCGCGCTCCGGGCGGAAGGCTTTACTGTGATCGACGGATGGGACCCGTCCGCAGAGATGATCCGCCGGGCCGAGGCGCGGGACGCCTATCGCGTGCTCCGCCAGATCGAGCCGGACGGGCCGCTGACAGCGCCGGCCGGCGCCTATGCGGCGATTGTCGCCGTCGGCGTCCTGGCGCCCGGCCTTGCGCCGCCCGAAGCGCTCGACCAGTGCCTGCGCCTTCTTGCGCCCGGCGGGTTGATGTGTTTCTCGCTCAATGACTTCACCATAGCCGACGGAGCCCACGAGGTTCGGCTCAAGGCGCTTGAGGAGGCGGGCAAGCTCGAACTCGTCAGCCGAGAATATGGCGAACACATTCGATCGCGCGGCATGGGCGCCGACGTGATTGTGATTCGAAAGACGTGACGGCAGCGCGCGGCTGTCATTCGGCGGGCATGCGCGCGTTCCTGCTGAGACGCGGCAGGAAGGCGGGCGTCCGCGCCGCCCATTCGGCATAGCCCGGCTTCGAGCGGCGTAGATGGTCCCCGGTCATCGCCGCGCCTGAGATCTTGACCAGCAGGAAGGTCAGCAGGAGCGGGGAAAGAATGGTCCAAAACGCCCCCGCTTCCGCAGCGACAAGCCAAATCCCCCACCAAAAGGCTATCTCCCCGGCGTAGTTCGGATGTCGCACGTGCGCGCGGAGACCGGTCGTCATGAGCGCGCCCGGCTTCGCGGTCGCCTTGAAACGATCGAGTTCCCGGTCAGCCTGTGTTTCGAGCGCGAGACCCAGGATCGCCAGCCCAGCGCCGGCGATCCCGAAGAAGCCGAGCGGCGACGGCGCAGCGGTCAGGCCGGCGAGCGGGGCGAGCGCGACGACGAACTGGAGCACGCCCTGGAGAACGAAGACGATGAAGAGGCTTTTCCACCAGAAGGCGAGCCCCCAACTCTTCCTGATGTCGCGATAGCGCGCATCTTCCTCCCCTTCCGCCAGTCGCCGGCGCACCAGGACGAAGCCGAGGCGAAGCGACCAGGCCCCGACGAGCGTGAGGAGAAGCACCGCGCGCGCATGATCCGGCGCGCCAGAAAGCGACCAGACGAGCGCCAGACCCGCGAGGAAGCCGGGGCCCCACCACGCGTCCACTACGCTGGCGTCCCGCCGCACAAGACTGACCGGCCAGAGCGCGACGAAGACGCCGAGCCCAAGAGCGAGTGCGGAGAGATAGAGGTCAATTGGGTCCATTTTCCGCCCGTGGTGATTCTTCTGGGAATACGTCAGGCGTCGCTTTTCGGATCACCCGGCGGGCGCCGAAACCGGCCCCACCCCCGGCGGTCGAGGCCGAATGCGCGCCATGCGCGAAGTCCGGCCTTGGTTACCGCCTGTTAATGCTCTCGTATCATGATCGTCGCGGAAACGGTTGGCGGAAGCCGGTTTTCGCAGGTGGGTTTCCGTTCGTTTCATGTTAATTTGACTAACGGATGCTTGCGGGGGAGCGGCGTTCGCCCTAATGCACGCTTGGCTATGGAAAGGCGTCGGAATCGGGAATGGGGAGCGAGCATCATCCCGAGTTGCGCGGCTTCGATTCGTATGAGTTGAAGCTAGGTGACGAGTTGCGCGGGGAGCGCGCCTCGCTCGGCAAGTCGCTTCTTGACGTTCAGCGCGACCTTCGCATCCGCGCTGACTATCTCGCGGCGATCGAAGATGCGGACGCCTCCGCCTTTCCCTTCGCCGGCTTCGCAGCGGGGTATGTTCGCGCCTACGCCCGCTATCTCGGCCTCGATGAGGATGACGTCTACCGCCGCTTCCGGGAGGAATCCGGGTTCGCCGGCGTCGCGCCGACCCAGAGCGTGGACCCCCGCGAGGTGCTGTCCACCACTCGCCCGCAGGTTGCGTCGGCTCCGGCGCAGGTCGGCAAGCCAGCCGCGGCGGCCATCTCGACCCGCTTCCTCGCAGCGAACCGGGCGCAGGAGCGCCGCGCCTTCGCAGTCGGCCTTCGCGGGCTCGGCTCGGTGGCGGCGCTCGGGGCGCTCGTCATCGGTCTCGGCTACGGCGGATGGACCCTGCTTCAGGACCTGCAGCGACTCGGCTTCGCGCCTCTGCCGACGGCGCCCGAGGTGCTTGTGGCTGCGCCTGAATTGCCGAATCCGGCGGAGGGAGGCTTCGCCGGAGCGCCGTCCTCCGCGCAGGATACGGCTCCCAGGGTGAGCCTCGCGGCGATCTACGCGGCGCAGGAGGCCCCGCCGCCTCCCGCCCCCACCCCGCGAGACGGTCCGATCTCCTCCATCGATCCGCGCCGCGCCGGCGTGTTCGCCCTCCCGGAGGCGGAGCCTGCGCTTGCCGCCGCGCCTTCGGCGATCGCCGCCACGGTCGCTTCCGCCGAACCTGCTGCCGGAGCGCCGGTCTCCGCGGTCGGGGACGAGGAAGAGCCGCTGCTCCTGATGGATCAGAGTGCTCCGCCTGCAGGGGGCGTGGACGTGCTCGCCCTTGAGGACGCCTGGATCCGGGTGCGCGACGGGGAGCGCCGCACGCTCTTCACCGGCATTCTCGGGCCGGGCGAGCGGTTCAGCCTTCCCGAGGGCGCGGAGGAACCCGAATTGCGCGCGGGGAATGCCGGCGCCGTCTACATACTCGTCGATGGCGCGGCCTTCGGGCCGCTCGGCTCGGGCCCCGACGTCGCGCGGCGGGTGAACCTGCTTCCGGACGCCGTTCGCGCGGCCTTTCCCCTCGCGCCGCACGTCGCCGCCTCGCCGCTCCGCGCGGCGGCGACTGTGGAGGAGGCTGCGGAAGGCTCGCCCGGCGCAATGGCGCTCCGCTCCGAGTGACCGCGCCCGCCGCGGTGGACATCGCGCGCGCCGGACAATATCTCTGACGGCGAAACAGGATCGGAGCCTCCGATGAGCATTCGCCCGTGGCGCGACATCGCGCGCCGCCCCTCCCGCCGGATTCGCGTCGGCTCCGTCGAGGTCGGGGGCGGGGCGCCGATCTCCGTCCAGACCATGACAAACACGCTGACGACTGATGCGAAGGCGACCATAGCGCAGATCCTCGCCTGCACGGAGGCGGGGGCGGACATCGTGCGCGTCTCCTGCCCGGACGAGGGATCGACGGCCGCGCTGCGGGAGATCGTGCGCGAAAGCCCTGTCCCGATCGTCGCCGACATCCACTTCCACTATCGCCGCGCGATCGAGGCGGCGGAAGCGGGCGCGGCCTGCCTCCGGATCAATCCCGGCAATATTGGTTCGGCGGAGCGGGTGCGCGAGGTGATCCGTGCGGCGAAGGATCATGGCTGTTCCATCCGCATCGGCGTCAACGCCGGCAGCCTCGAGAAGCATCTGCTCGAAAAGTATGGCGAGCCCTGCCCGGAGGCGATGATCGAGAGCGGGCTCGACCATATCCGCATCCTTGAAGACAACGACTTCCATGAATTCAAGATCAGCGTGAAGGCTTCCGACGTCTTCCTCGCCGCCGCCGCCTATCAGGGCCTCGCGGAGGCGACGGACGCGCCGATCCATCTCGGCATCACGGAGGCGGGCGGGTTCGTCTCCGGCTCGGTGAAATCCGCCATCGGCCTCGGCTTCCTCCTCTGGATGGGGATCGGCGACACGATCCGCGTCTCGCTATCCGCCGATCCGGTGGAGGAGGTGAAGATCGGCTTCGAGATCCTGAAGGCGCTCGGCCTGCGCCATCGCGGCGTCAACATCATCTCCTGCCCGTCCTGCGCGCGTCAGGGCTTCGACGTGATCAAGACCGTCGCGGCGCTGGAGAAGCGGCTCGAACACATCAAGACGCCGATGAGCCTCTCGATCATCGGCTGTGTGGTGAACGGGCCGGGCGAGGCGCTGATGACCGATGTGGGCTTCACCGGCGGCGGGGCCGGCTCCGGCATGGTCTATCTGGCCGGAAAGCAGGACCACAAGATGGACAATGCCCGGATGATCGACCACATCGTCGACCTCGTCGAGAAGCGGGCGGCGGAGATCGAAGCCGGAGCCGTGCGCCCGATGGAGGCGGCGGAGTGAGGCGCGTGCTGACCTGGATCCTGGTTTCGCTTGTCGCCGCCTTTGTCGCTTTCGCGCTGTGGGTCCGGATCGCGCCGGATGACCCCGCCCGCTGGCATCAGGACCCTGAGACGGCGGTCGAACGCGATCTGAAGAACGACTTCATCGTGAAGCCGGGTGGGCAGGGGGCTGACATCGCCTCGCCAGTCTATGCGGAGACGCCAGAGTCGCTCCTCGCCCGGTTCCGCGACGTCGCGCTCTCGGAGCCGAGGGTTGCGCTGCTGTCGGATGAAGGCGGGTTCCTGACATTCGTCGCGCGGACGCGGTTGATGGCCTATCCGGACTATGTCTCGGTCAAGGCTGCTCCTGCGGAAGGCGGGGGCGCCGCGCTCTTCATCCATTCGCGCTCGCGCTTCGGGCTCGACGACCTCGGCGTCAACGCCGCGCGGGTCTCAGCCTGGCTTTCGCGCCTCTGAGCCTTCGAGGAGGCCGGGGGGCGCGAGGGAGATCTCGCCGGCAGGCGGGCATCCATCCTCGACCTTGCGCCATGTCGGGCTGTTCTGCGACATGCCGCAGCGCGCGGTGAAGGCGTTCGAGCCGATCCGGATGCAGGCCAGCTCGCCCATCTCCACCCGCTCGCCCCGGTTGGTGCAGTAGCATTCGGGATAGGAATAGCCCTTCGCCGCCGGCGGGCGCTGGAAGATCGGGTCCGCCGCCGCGGAGCCGGCCAGAAGGATGAGTGCGATCGCGATCCGTCCCATCGAAGCAGGATAACACAGCCGCATCCGCCTACAACAGCCCGCCCTTGACCCGCCCTCATGCCGGCGCGAAGAGGGCGCATGATCCAGCGCGACAAGGTCGATCAGCTTGTGCGTCGCCTCGGCTTCCTCGAGGCGAAGCTCTCCTCCGCCCTCGCGCCGGAGGAGATGGCGAGCCTTTCGCGCGAATATGCGGAGCTTAAGCCCGCAGCGGATCAGGCCGCCGCCTTCCTCCGCCTCGACGAGGAGATCGCAGCGGCCGAGGCGATGCTGGCCGATCCGGAAATGGCTCCGCTGGCGCGGGAGGAGATTGCCGCGCTCGAAGCCTCCCGCCCCGCGCTGGAAGCGGCGATGCGCCGCGCGCTGATACCGCGCGACGCCGCCGATTCCCGCCCCGCCATCCTCGAGATTCGGCCCGGAACCGGAGGGGAGGAGGCCGCGCTCTTCGCCGCCGCGCTCTGGCGCATGTACGCCCGCTTCGCGGAGCGGCGGGGCTGGGCGGCGGAGGTCGTCGAGCAGGCGGAGACCGAGCTTGGCGGGCTGAAGGAGCTTGTCGCGGCGATCCGGGGGCAAGGAGCCTTCGCGGCCCTGAAATTCGAGAGCGGGGTTCACCGAGTGCAGCGCGTGCCGGAGACGGAATCGGGCGGGCGCATCCACACCTCCGCCGCCACCGTCGCCGTCCTGCCGGAGGCGGAGGCGATCGATGTCGAGATCGCTGAGGGCGACATCCGGATCGACACGATGCGCGCCTCGGGCGCCGGCGGTCAGCATGTGAACACAACCGATTCCGCCGTGCGCATCACGCATCTGCCTACCGGGATCGTCGTCACCGCCTCGGAGAAGTCGCAGCACCAGAATCGTGCGCGGGCGATGGAGATTCTCCGTGCTCGGCTCTTCGACGAGAAGCGCCGCGCGGCGGATGCGGCCCGCGCGGCGGACCGGAAGGGGCAGGTCGGCTCCGGCGACAGGTCGGAGCGCATCCGCACCTACAACTTTCCGCAGGGGCGAGTGACTGACCATCGCATCGGCCTCACCCTCTATCGCCTGCCGGAGATCATGGCGGGAGATCTCGAAGAGGTGGTCGCCGCGCTGACGGAGGCGGACGAGGCCGCGCGGCTCGCGGCGATGGAGCCGTGAGCGAGAGCTGGGACGAGGCGCGCCGCCGCGGCGCTGCGCTCCTCGCCGCGGCCGGGATCGAGGGCGCGGCGCGGGATGCGGAGCGTCTCCTCCGCTGGGCGGGCGGGCTGGAAGGCGCCGCGCTCGCCGCACGCGGCGATGAGCCAGCGCCGATCGAGGCGCGACTGCGTTATGACGGGGCGCTGGCGAAGCGGGCGGGGCGGGCGCCGCTCTCCCACATCGTCGGCGGTCGCGAATTCTGGGGCCGTTGGTTCGAGGTGACGAAGGACGTGCTGGACCCGCGGCCTGAATCCGAGACGATGATCGCGGCGGCTCTTGCCGAACCGGAAGGCGCCGCGTCGCCGGGAAAGGTGCTGGACCTCGGGGTGGGCTCGGGCGCCCTCCTCGCCACGATCCTCTCGGAGCGGCCGGAGGCGACCGGCCTCGGGATCGACGCAAGCCGCGCCGCGCTCGCCGTTGCGGCGCGCAATCTCGCGCAGCACGGACTGGCGCACCGCGCCGCGCTCCGGATCGGGGACTGGCTGGACGGGCTGGAGGAAGGGTTCGACCTCATCCTCTGCAATCCGCCCTACATCGCCGAGGCGGAGGTGGAGGCGCTGGCGCCCGAAGTGCGGGACCATGAGCCACGGCTCGCCCTCACGCCGGGGGGCGACGGGCTCGACCCCTATCGCCGCATCGCGCCCGATCTCGCCGCCTTCCTCCGCCGCCGCGGCCGCGCCTTCTTCGAGATCGGGCCGGACCACGCCGCGCCTGTCTCCGCGATCTTCGCGGCCTTCGGCTGGCCCCAACCGATCCTCCACCGCGACATGGACGGGCGGGACCGCTGCCTTGAATGGCGGCGCAAGGCCTGAGTCCTTTTGCGCTTGTGGCGGCCGCCGCGGCGGGTTACTTTGCATTGTCCGGTGCGGCGGGGGCCGCACGTATGGGCGGACGAGAGAGACCCACACAGCAAAGGGCGATCCGGCGGCAAGGCCGTGTCCGGATCGACGGTATCGGCCCCGAAGGGCTGCGACCGGAACGGCGCTTAACCGACCGAGACGAACCTATGAGACCTCAGCAGAAATCTGGCCGCTCACGCGGGAACAAGAACCGCAACAAGGGCGGCGGAGGCGGCGGCGGTTTCAGCCATTCGCCCAACCGGGTCTATGAAAGCGCCGGGCCCGAGGGCAAGGTGCGCGGCACGCCGCAACAGATCATCGACAAGTATCAGGCGTTGGCGCGGGACGCGCAGCTTTCGGGCGACCGGGTGACCGCGGAGAACTTCCTGCAGCACGCCGAGCACTACGCTCGCATCCTGATCTCCGTGCAGGAGGCGCAGGGGGAGCGGCACGGGCAGCAGCAGCCGGGCTTCGACCGTGACAACGAACGCGAGGACGAGGACGATCCGCGCTTCGGGCGCGACCCGCGCGACGTCGCCGAGCAACCTCAGCCTCAGCCGCGCGGAGAGGAGTTCCGCCGCGAGGGCCCGCGCCGCGAAGATCAGCGCCGCGAGGAGCCCCGGAGAGATGAGCATCGCCGTGAGGAACCTCGGCAGGAAGAACCCCGCCGGGATGAACCGAGGCGCGACGAACCCCGACGGCAGGAGCGCCGCCCGCGCGCCGCGGTCGAGAGCGCCGCGGAGCAGACCCAGCCGTCGCCCGAGTCCGCGACGGCCGCACAGCGCGCTCCGGAGCCGGAGGCGCAGCCGGAGCTTCCCGCCTTCATCACCGCCGCCGCGCCCGTGCCGGACGCGCTCGGCGCGCTGGACGCCGGGCCGGAGATCGTGGAGACGCCGGAGAGCCGCGCCAAACCGGCGGAACGGAGACCGCGGAAACCGCGCGCCAAGCCGGTGAAGCCCGAGGCCGAGGCGCCGGAAGCCGCCGAATAATCAGAGCGCGCGTGCCAGCGCGCAGAATTCCGGAATCGTCAGCGTCTCGGCTCGCCGCGCGCCGTCGATCCCCGCCGCCTCAAGCATCCGCTCCGCCCCTCCGAGGGGGCGGAGGCTCTGGCGCAGCATCTTCCGCCGCTGGCCGAAGGCCGCCGCCGTGACCCGAGAGAGAGCGGCGAGCTCCGCCGGGGCGACCGGCTCCGCCGGCGTGACGGAGACAATGGCCGACGTTACCTTGGGAGGCGGCGTGAAGGCCTGCGGCGGCACTTCGAAAAGGATGCGCGGCTTCGCCCGCCACTGCGCAAGGACGGCGAGCCGGCCATAGGCGCCTGAGCCGGGCGCTGCGACAATGCGCTCAGCCACCTCGCGCTGGAACATGAGCGTGAGGCGGGACCAGAAGGGCGGCCATTCCGCCTCCATCCATCCGGCGAAGAGCGCGGTGCCGATGTTGTAGGGCAGGTTGGCGACGATCTGGGCCGGCCCGTTCAGCAGCGGCCGCGGGTCGATCTCCATCGCGTCGCCTTCGATTACGGTAAGCCTCCCGGGCCAGCGCGCCGCAATCTCCTCCAGCGCCGGAAGGCAGCGCGCATCCCGCTCCACCGCGACGACGCGCTTTGCGCCAGCAAGGAGCAGGGCGCGCGTCAGGCCGCCCGGGCCCGGGCCGATCTCCAGCACTTCCGTCTCTTCCAGGGGCGCGGCGGCGCGGGCGATCTTTCCGGTGAGGTTGAGGTCGAGGAGGAAGTTCTGCCCCAGCGCCTTCTTCGCGCCGAGCCCGTGCGCCGCGATCACCTCGCGGAGCGGCGGCAGGCCGTCCGGCGGCCCGCTCACACGCCGGCCCGGCCGGCGGCCATCGCCGCGGCGAGGTTCAGCGATTCGATCATGCTTGTCGGATCGGCCAGTCCCTTGCCCGCGATGTCGTAGGCGACGCCGTGATCGGGCGAGGTGCGGACGATGGGAAGGCCGAGCGTCACGTTCACGCCCCGCGCGAAGTCGAGCATCTTCACCGGGATCAGCGCCTGATCGTGATACATGCAGAGCGCGGCGTCGTACCGCGCACGCGCCGCCGGGTGGAACATCGTGTCCGCCGGCAGCGGCCCGAAGGCGTCGATTCCGCGGGCGCGGAGCGCGGCGATCGCGGGGGCGACGATCTCCATGTCCTCCCGCCCCATCGCGCCGCCTTCCCCGGCATGGGGGTTGAGCCCGGCGACGGCGATGCGCGGCGCCGCCGCGCCGAAATCGCGGATCAAGGCTTCGGCCAGCACCATGCCCGTCTCCTCGATCAGCGCGGCGGTGAGTTGGCGCGGCGCCTCCCGAAGCGGAATGTGGATCGTGACGGGGACGACGCGAAGACCCGGCGCCGTCAGCATCATTACGGGCCGCTTCGCGCCGGTCAGCGCGGCGAGGAATTCGGTATGGCCGGGATGTGCGAAACCCGCCCCTTCCTGCAGCGCCCGCTTGTTGACTGGGGCGGTGACGACGGCGGCCGCCCGGCCCGAGAGCGCGAAACCGACCGCGCGCTCGATTGAGCGTATCGCCGGGGCGGCGTGCTCCGGCGCGGGCTCGCCGGGCCGGGCCAGGAACGGCAGGGGTTCGGGCAGAACGGGCAAGGCGCCCTCCGCGCCCTCCGCTTCTTCAGGTTCGGCGATGACCGCGACGCGGGCGCCGAGCGCTTCGAGCCTTGCGGGGTCGTCGATGCAGAAGAAGGGCGCGGTCACCGCGCACGATCTCCAGGCGGCGACCACGATCTCCCCGCCGATCCCGGCGGGGTCGCCCATCGTCACGGCGAGGGGGCGCATTCAGCGCCGCTCGATCACGGCCTCGCGGCGAAGCTCCTGCAGATAGCCCTCCGCGAGGCGGGCGAGCCGCTGATCCCGGATCTGCTCACGCAGCTGCGCCCGCGTCGCGTCGTCCACCCCGCCGGTGCGGGAGCAGACGACGAAGATGTCGACGCTCGATTCCGATGTCACAGGCCGGGAGGCCTGACCGGACTGGAGAAGCCGCACCACATCCCGAACCGGCCCGGGCAGCGTGCTGACAAGCTTGGCGTCGATCGGCTCGACCACCGCCTCCGCCGCCGGCCCGCCTATGTCTCCGCAGCCCTGGGTTTGCGCTCGGATCTCTTCCGCCTGCGCGCGCGCGGCGTCTTCTCCGCCCTCGCCGATGGGCACCATAACCCGGCGCAGGGACATCTCGGTTTCGCGCGCCCAAGGAGGCGTCTCGGAGCGCGTGTCCTCGACGCGGTAGAGCGAAATCGCGCCCGGCGTCTCGATCGGCTGCGTCACCCCGCCCGGAGGCGTGGCCGCGATGATCTCGGCGAGGCCCGGCGGCAGCACCGTCTCCGGCACCCAGCCGACATCGCCGCCATTCGCCGCCGAGGGCGCGCGGGAGAAGCGGCGGGCGAGCGCGGCGAAATCCTGCCCGCGGGAGAGCGCATCGAGCACACGTTCGACCTCCCCGCGCGCCGCCGCCTCCTGACCGGGGCCGGAGGGGATGGCGAGTTCGCTGAGCCGGAAGGAGCGCGTCGTCCCCGAGGCTGCGATGGCGATCTCCTGATCGAGCTCAACCTCGGTGGGCGTCGCGCGGTTCGCGAAGCGGCCGTTCACCAGCTTGCGCCAGACGATCTGCGACTCGACAAAACTGTCGAGCGCCCCGGGCGCGACATCGAGGGACGACATGCGCTGCGTGAGCGTCGACTGGTCCACCCCGATCCGGCCGGCGAATTCCGCGCGCCCGGACTCGACTTCCTGCGGCGAGGCGGAGAGATTGAACCGCTCCCCGGCCTGCAGGCGCAGCCGGTCGTCGATCAGCTGTTCGAGCGCGGCGGCGTTGAGCCGTGGCCCGCCCTCCGCGCCGTTGACCTGCAGGAGCCGCGCCCGCTGCTCAATGTCATACCATGTGATGATGTCGTCGTTGACGACGACGGCGGGGGCGAAGGCGGTCTGCGCCCCTGCGCCGGGCGCGAGGAGGAAGAGCGCCAGAACGCCCGCCGCAATCCGCCGCGCCATCGCCGAGAAACCCGTCATTCGCTCCGTCCCCTCAGTTCGCGCCGAAAGCGCAGAGCCCCGACGTCTTTGACTGGTCGGCCGCGCCGGCCCCGAAGAGCCGCACCCGGACGCCAATATTCGTCCCGCGCGGCGCGCTGAACGATTCGGTGAACTGCCTGCGCAGGAAGAGGTCCAGCGCCGCGCATTCATCCTCGTAGGTCAATACTCCGCCCGCGGTGACGAATCTATCCTCGATCAGGTCGCGTTGCGCATCGCCTGAAAGGGTCCAGTTGCGGTCGAGCGCCAGCGCGGCGCCGAGGCTGATCTCCGACCGGTCGAGCGGCGTCGCCTCCGCCGGGTCCGATTCCACGAATAGATAATAGCCGAAGAGCGTCACCGGGTCATAGTCAATCCGTCCGCCCGCCTCAGCCCGGTTGATCGAGAGATCGTCGGAAAGCCGCCAGCGGGCGGAAACCTCAAGAAAGTCGGCGAAGGTCACGGTTCCCGCCGCCACCCAGTCCGACACTTCCCCGTCCAGCCCGGCCCGGCCCGGGAAGTCGAACGTCTCCTCGAACCGGAAGACGCGCCCGCCCGCGGCGCGGAAGCCGAGCCCGTCATCGTCGATCATCTCGTAGCGGGCGCCGACCGAGAGATTCGCGCCCGTTTCCGCCCGGTCGAACCCGGCGGAGCGGTCAGCCTCGAAAAGGTTCATCTCGTCGAACTCGACGATCAAGCTGTCCTCGTTCGGAATGTCCCGGTCGTTCACGTCCGGCGCGAGTGTGAAGAGGATCACGGGCTCTGCCACATGCGTCCGCCCCGCCTCGTCCACCCGCGCGAAGGGCGCGCGCGCCTCCGCGCCGATCCGGGGGAGGAATCGCGCCGCCTCCCCTTCGAAGGCCGGGTCGTCCTCGATCCGGTAGAAGTCCGCCCGCGCATCCGCGAAGCCGCGCAGCACGATCCCGCCGGGAATGATCTCCTGCCGCGAATAATCCGCGCCGAGGGAGACGCGCGCCACGTCCCGCCCCCGCTCCCGCACGAGGCTCACCGCGTCGAACCCGAGCCCGACCTCCCCGCCGATCCCCGGTGCGGCCCAGACCTGCCGCGCCGAAAGCTCGGGCAGGACGAGCGGGATCGCCGATTGCGGGTCGTTGTCGCGCAGGCTCTGGAGGAAGGCGGCGGAGACCGAGGCGCGGTTCGGCCCGTCGTACCGGCGCACGAAGCCTTCCGTCGTCAGCCGGTCCACCGTGGTGAAGTCATAGCGGCGGAGGAAAGGATCGTCCGTCGCGAAGGCGAGGTCGAAGCCCGCCGTCACGCCCTCGTCGAGCCGGTAACGCCCGGCGCCGAAGCCGCCAAGGCGGAGCTGGGTCCCGTCCAGGTCGTCGTCGTAGTCGGTGAGCCCGAGCTTGAGATCGAGATCGAGGAAACCCTGCGTGAAGCGGCGCCGATACTCCGTTTCGAGAATCGCGCCGTCCTCCGTGACGATGAAGGGAGTCAGCGTTACATCCGAGTAATCGTCCAGCACGATGAAAAACGGCGTCTTCACCCCGACGCCATAGGCCCTGTCCCGCCCCGCCTCCGGCGCCAGCAGGCCGGTCGCGCGCTCCACCTCAGGGGAGGGATGGCGAAAATAGGGAAGATAGCCGACCGGAACGCCCAGCACGTCGAAATAGGCGTCCTCGTAGTGGATCAACCGCTCTTCCTGGTCATGCACGATCCGCTCGGCCCGGATTCGCCAGAGCGGCGTGGGCCGCGCCGCGCAGACCTCGCAAGGCGAGAAGACGGCCTTGCCGAGCACGTTGTAGCGCCCGTCGATCCGCTCCGCCTCGGCCGCCGCGATCTTGCCGCCGCCGGCGATGACCGAGCGCGCGCCCTCCACGAGCCCTGCGCGGAGGTCGGCGTCGAGATCGGCGCCTTCGGCGAAGACGGTCTCACCCCGCTCGGTGCGGAGCGTGATAGGCCCCTCCGCAGCGATGCGCTCGGACCGGCTGTCATACCGGATCGCGGCGGCGGTCAGCGTCCGCCCGTCCTGGTAGAGCTCGACATTGCCACGCGCCGTGAGCACGCCGGTCTGTTCGTCGAAGGCGATTTCGTCAGCCACAAGCGCCACGGGGCGGGCCGCGTCCTGCGCCGCAAGGCCAAAGGGAAGGAGAAGCGCGAAGAGCGCCGCGCGCGCGATCTGCGTCCAGTGCGCCGCCATGCGCGACTCTCCTCCTCGTCCCGGCCCCGAGTTAACCGCCGGCCGGGGGGCGCGGCAAGCCTAGGCGCCCGGTCCGATCCGCGCTACGCCTCTCGACCGAAGCAAGACAAGCGTGAGGAGTCCGCCATGACCAGCCCCGTCGAGATCGATTTCGTCGCACCGGAGGCCGCGCCGATGGCGGAGCGTGCGGGCTCGCTCGTCGTCTTCACGTTGAAGGACGGCGCGCTCACGCCCGGGGCGGCGGAGGCGGACGGGCGGACGGGCGGGGCGGTCGGCCGGCTCGTCGGCGGCAAGGGGTTCAAGGGCAAGGCGGGGGAAGCGGGCGTCCTCGCCTTCCCGCACGGCCTGAAGGCGGACCGGCTGGTGGTCGTCGCACTCGGCGCGGCGCCGGACGGCGCGGCGGCGCGGAAGGCCGGCGCGGCGGCGGCGAAGGCCGCGGGCGCGGGGGCCGTCACGCTCTGGGGCGCAGGCGGGCCGGAGACGCAGGCCGAGGTCGCCTTCGGCTTCGCCCTCCGCCGCTACGAGTTCGACGCCTACAAGACGAAGGGCGACGAGGACGGGGCGAAGGAGCCGGGCGACGTCACCTTCGTGAGCGAGGAAGCGGAGGCGGTCGCCCGCGTGTCCGGCCCGCTCGCGGCGCTGGCTGAGGGCGTGTTCTTCACCCGCGACCTCGTGAGCGAGCCCGCCAATGTACTGACGACCGGGGATTTCGCCGGCCGCCTCGCCGCGATGGAGGAACTTGGGCTCGAAATCGACATCCTCGGGGCGGAGGAGATGCGCGCGCTCGGCATGAACGCGCTGCTCGCCGTCGGCATGGCTTCGGACGACGAGCCGAAGCTCGTCGTGATGAAATGGAACGGCGGCGGCGACGAGGCGCCGCTCTGCCTCGTCGGCAAGGGCGTCGTCTTCGACACCGGCGGCGTCTCCATCAAGCCCGCGGCCGGGATGGAGGAGATGACGATGGACATGGGCGGCGCCGGCGTCGTCTCCGGCGTCATGCGCGCGCTCGCGCTCCGGAAGGCGAAGGCCAATGTCGTCGGCGTCGTCGGGCTCGTGGAAAACATGGTCGCCGGCAACGCCCAGCGGCCGGGGGACATCGTGCGCTCCATGAAGGGCGATACGATCGAGGTCATCAACACGGACGCCGAGGGCCGGCTCGTCCTCGCCGATGCGCTCTGGTATGCGCAGGAGCGGTTCAAGCCCGCCGCCGTCATCGACCTCGCGACGCTGACGGGCGCGATCATCATCGCCCTCGGGCACGAGCACGCCGGCGTCTTCTCGAACGACGACGACTTCGCCGCGGCCTTCCTCGACGCGGCGAAGGCGTCGGGCGAGGGGGCCTGGCGGATGCCGCTCGCGCCGGCCTACGACAAACTTCTGAAGTCCCGCCTCGCGGACATGAAGAACGTGGGCGGCCGGCCCGCCGGCTCCATCACCGCCGCGCAGTTCATCCAGCGCTTCATCAAGGAAGGCACGCCCTGGATCCATCTCGACATCGCTGGCGTCACGCTCCTGTCGAAGGAGAGCGACGTCGCGCCTGCGGGGGCGACGGGCTGGGGCGTCCGCGCGCTCGATCGGCTGGTGCGCGACCGCTACGAGAGCCGTGGCTGAGGTTCATTTCTATCACCTGACGCGCACGCCGCTGGAGGCGGCGGCGCCGCCGCTCCTTGAGAAATGCCTCGAGCGCGGCTGGCGCGTCGGGCTCCGGGCTGGTTCGGCCGCGCGCGCCGAGGCTCTGAACCGCCATCTCTGGACCTTTCGGGAGGAAAGCTTCCTGCCCCATGGCGGGCCGGAGGACCCGGAGCCGGCGCGCCAGCCGGTCTATCTCACCGCAGGGCCCGAACTCCCCAACAACCCGCAGGCGCTGATGCTGGCGGACGGCGCTGCCGCCGAGCCGGCGGAGATGGGCCGGTTCGAGCGGGTCATGCTGCTCTTCGACGGGCATGACGAAGCGGCGCTGAACGCCGCCCGCGGCGCCTGGCGCGCTGTCACTTCCGCCGGCCTCCCCGCCCGCTACTGGGCCGAGGGGGAGCGCGGCGGCTGGACGCTGAAGCGGGAAAGCTGAACCGGGGCGCAACCAGCGAGGCGAGCGCGAAGCCGAGCCAGAGGCCGGAGACGTTCAGGATAAGGTCGTCCACGTTGAACTGCCGGAAGGGGCAGGGCCAGAGCCCCCAGAACGCCGTCAATTGAGTGAGTTCCGCGGCGAGGCTTAGACTGGGCGCGAATATCAGCGCCGCGATCCAGCGGGCCGTCGCGAATCGGAGCGCGACGCCGACAAGGCCGAGCAGCGCGAAGTTCATGGTGGAGGCGGCGACGATCCGGTTGCGCGTCCATTCGGCGAAACCGCCGCCCTTCTCCCACATCTCCGCGAAGCTCCTCAGGAACAGGAAGGGCTGCGTCTGCGGCTCCGTGAAGGGCCGCGGGCAGATCATCTGCGCCGGGTCGGGAAAAGGATGCTGCGTCAGAAAGAAGAAGAACAGCGAGAAGAACACGAGCGGCGCCGCCCGCCCGCCCGGCCTCGCCACAAGCCGCGTGAGGCCATAGAGCGTCGCCGTCGCCAATGCGGCGTAGATCGCGGCGAGGCCGAGAAAGGGGATGAACTGCTCAGGCCGCATTCCCGCCCGCCCATGCGATGCGGGGCGCGCGCATCAGGCGCCCGCCGCCGGCGCCGCGGCGAAAACGCCCTTCACCTCCTCGCGCAGCAGGGCCTTCTGCACCTTCCCCATCGTGTTGCGCGGCAGCTCCTCACGGAGGAGGAGCCGCTTCGGCTGTTTGTAGCGCGCGAGCGTCACACCGAGCGCCGTCTCGATCGCCCCGAGATCGGGCGCGGCGCCTGGCGCAGGGACGATGACGCCGACGACAGCCTCCCCGAAATCGGGATGCGGCGCGCCCACCACCGCGCTCTCCAGCACGCCCGGCTGCGCGTCGAGCGCGAGCTCAACCTCCTTCGGATAGACGTTGAAGCCGCCTGAGATGATCAGGTCCTTCCCCCGCCCGACGATCTGGACATACCCGTCTGCATCGATCAGCCCGAGATCGCCGGTGATGAAGAACCCGTCCGCCCTGAGCTCCTCCTTCGTCTTTTCCGGCATCCCCCAATAACCCTTGAAGACGTTCGGCCCCCGGACCTCGATCACGCCGACCTCGCCCTGCGGCAAAGTCGCGCCCGTCTCCGGGTCCGTGATCTTCAGCTCCACGCCGGGGAGGGGGAAGCCCACCGTCCCGGCCCGCCGCTCCCCTTCATAGGGGTTCGACGTGTTCATGTTCGTCTCCGTCATGCCGTAGCGTTCGAGGATGCGCTGGCCCGTCCGCGCCTCGAAGGCGCGGTGCGTCTCCGCCAGCAGCGGCGCGGAGCCGGAGACGAAGAGCCTCATGTGTGCGGTCGCCTCGCGGGTCAGCCCCGCCTCATCGAGCAGCCGCGTGTAGAAGGTCGGCACGCCCATCATCGTCGTCGCCTGCGGCATGAGGCGCAGCGCCTCCCGCGCGTCGAACTTCTCCATGAAGAGCATCGCGCCCCCGGTCAGCGCAACGATGTTGGTGGCGACGAAGAGCCCGTGCGTATGAAAGATCGGCAGCGCGTGGATCAAGCAGTCCGCCGCCGTGAAGCGCCAGCATTCCGCCAGCACCTCGGCGTTCGAGAGAAGGTTGGCCTGCGTCAGCATCGCGCCCTTGGAGCGGCCGGTCGTGCCCGAGGTGTAGAGGAAGGCCGCAAGGTCACCCGCCGCGCGCGCCACGGTCGGGAACGCCTCCGGCGCGCCCGCAGCCGCGTCGGCGAAGCTCCCGTCGCCCGCGGCGCCGAGCGTCATCAGCCGCGCGCCCGCCGCGGCGGCGACGGGTTCGAGCGCGGCGCCCGGGCTCGCGATCAGCAGCTTCGCGCCCGAATTCTCGACGAAATAGGAAACCTCCGCCGGCGTGTAAGCGGTGTTTAGCGGCAGAAAGACGATCCCCGCCTGCGCTGCGGCGGCGTAGAGCGCCAGCGCCTCCGGTGATTTCGGAACCTGCGCGGCGACCCGGTCCCCCGGCTCCAGCCCGGCGGCGACGAGCGCATGGGCGAAGCGCCCGGCCATGCGGACGAAGGCGTCATGCGTGATCGTGCTGCCGTCCGGCAGGATCAGGAAGGGCGTGTCCTTCCCGGCGTGGAGCCCGAAGAGCCGGTCGTAGAGAGGGTTGGCCATGCGTCATCTCCCGTCGCGCCGCCCGCTTTTCCGCGATTCCCGGGCGCCGGTAAAGGGCGCTCGACTTTCCATCCGGCCGCCTTATCTTTACAGTGGCTACAGCGGAGCGCTCCGATGAAGACACTCGCCTCGGTCTTTGGTCTCGCCGCCCTGGTCATGCCGCAGCCCGCCGCTGCGCTCGACCCCGGATCGCCCAAAGAGTTCTACGAGGTCAGCATCGCCGGGATCGGGATCGGCGAGGTTGCGCTCTATCTCGCCGAGGGGGGAGGTCGATACTCCGTCGATCTCGACGGCGGCTTCCGCTTCCTCTTCTGGTCCGGCGAGGCGACGATGGGGAGCGAGGGCGCACGGGCGGAGGCGCTGATCCCTGCCGCCTACACGGCGCGCTTCGAAAGCCCCTCCCGCACCGTCTTCGCGGACATCGTGTTCGGCGACGGCTCCGCGGAGGCGGCGTTCCGCGCCGAGCCGCCGTTCGACGACGATGGGGAGGAAGAGGAGCGCGCGCCGCTCATGCCCGAGATGCTCGTCGGCGCGATGGACCCGGTGGCCGCGTTCCTGATCCCCGCCGCGAGCGGGGCGGAGGCCTGTTCCGGAGCGCGCAAGGTCTTCAGCGGGATCGTGCGGTTCGACATCGAGCTTTCCCCGCGCGCGGAGGCGGCGGGGCCTGGCCTCACGCCCTGCGTCGCGGCCTATCGGCCGATCGGCGGGCACCGGATCGGGAACGAGGGCGTTTCGCTGCTGGAGGAGAAGGGCCTGAACCTCGATCTCTTCGAGATCGCTCCGGGGCTCTGGGCGCCGCACCGGCTGGAATTCCCGACCCGCTTCGGCGCGCTCGCCTTCGAGCGGCGGGACGGATGAGGACCTAGTCGCTCGCCTCGGCGAAGAGCCGTAGCTGCCGCTCCGCCTCCTCCCGCGCGCGACCGTCGAGGCGGGGGGCGAGGCGCGCCAAGGCATCCGACGCGGCCTGGGCGACCAGCAGGTTCCCGGCCGCGGCCTGGTGGATCGGATCGAAGGCGAAGCGGATCAGCTCGTCCAGCCCCGCCTTCGGGATCGCGATGCGTGGCGCCCCTTCAGCATCGCACCAGACGCCGGCGTCCAGCCCGTGTTCCGCCGCGACCGCGAGCGAGGCGACGAGCCTGTTGATGACGGAAATGGCGGTGAAGCTGTCGTTCACGCCGGGAGAAAGCGCGCGGAGCGCGATTTCGAGAAGGAGAGAGACGGAGAAGCGGAGGTCGCCTTCCTCCGTCCGCCGCCGTCCGATGGCGAAGCAATCCTGCGTTTCCGCCGCCAGCGCCTTCGCCCCCGGACCGAGCGCGCGGGCGACGACGTCTCCCTTCAGGACCGGATCCCCGGGCGCCACGCGAAGATCGAGAAAGCCCGACCGCGCGCGGGCCGCGGCGGCGAGCGCTTCGAAGGCGACGGATTCGAGATAGCCGGAGGCGGGCGCGCGCACCGCCGCTTCCGGCCCCGCGGGAAGAACGAGGTCGCGCCGTTGCAGCGCGCCGCTGCGGCCCGCCATCGCGGCGATGCGCGCGTCGAGCCCCGTCGCGATGGCGTCGATCTCCTCGTCCACCGTGATCCGCCGTGCCACCCGGTCAACGAAGACGAGGAGGAGCATGACGGCGAGGAGCGCCATGAGGCAGGCGAGGAGCGGCGGCGCGAGGCTCTTCCCTGCGGGCGAGAGGGCGAGGGAGACGAGCGCGTGGATGAAGAGCGCGCCGAGGGCGCCGATGGCGAGCTGGCTCACCCGGTCCTTCGTGAAGCGTTCGAGTAGCCGCGGGGCGATGGAGCCGGCGGCGAGGGTGAAGACGACGAGGGTGATCGAATAGACGAGCCCGAGCGCCGTCATCGCCGCGCCGGCGAGGGTGGAGAGGACGGCGCGGGCCGGTTCCGGCTCCAGCCCCCACCGCGAGACAAGGCCGGGCGCGGCGCGGTCAAGGAGGATTGCGGCGGCGGCGAGGGCGAGGCCCGAGAGGCTGATCGCCCCCGGCGCGGCGATGAGGCCGCGGAGCGTCAGGAGCCGGCCGAGCCTTGCGGCGAGCGCCCGCGCCGAAGTCGGGGGCGTCAAACGTGCTGCCCGCCGTTGATCTCGATCTCCACCCCGGTGACGTAGGAGCTTTCGGGGGTGCAGAGATAGTAGATGGTGCGCGCCACCTCCTCCGGCTTGCCGAGGCGGCGCATCGGCAGCGTCTCCACGATCTTTTCCGTGCCGGGGGAGAGGATGTCCGTCTCGATCTCGCCCGGGGCGATGGCGTTCACGCGGACGCCGAGGGGGCCGAAATCATGCGCCATCTCCCGCGTCAGGGCGGCGAGCGCGGCCTTCGAGGTCGAATAGGCGGCGCCGGCGAAGGGGTGGACGCGGGCGCCGGCGATGGAGGTGACGTTCACGATCGCCCCCTGCGCCTTCACCAGCTCCGTCTTGAGGCCGCGGGCGAGGACGATGGAGGCGAAGAAGTTGACGTGGAAGACCTGCCCCCAGGTGCGAAGATCGGTCGAGAACGTGTCGAGCCGGGCGCCGCCCTCGCCCTTAGGGCTGATCCCGGCATTGTTGACGAGGGCCTCCAGCTTGCCGCCCTTCAGCCGGCTCTTGATCTCCTCCACCGCCTCGATGGTGGATTTCGGGTCCGCGAGGTCGACCTGGATGTGATCCTCCTCCCCCGCCTCCCAGGGGCAATCCTCCGGGAAGGGGTGGCGGGAGCAGGTGATGACCCGCCAGCCGGCGGAGGAGAAGCGCTTCACCGTCGCGTGGCCGATGCCGCGCGAGGCGCCGGTGAGGAGCAGGGTCTTTCGTTCGGGCATGTCGGGCCTCCGGGGCATCGCGTCCGGCTGGGGCGCCCCCGCCCGTCGCTGAAGCGGAGCTGCGGGGGGCGCGGGGCAGGGGGGCGGAGAGGGGGCGGCGCGGGGGGATTTCCATGGAAATCGGGGTCGGAGGGTTGAAAAGGAACGATTTTTTCCGTGATCGATTGTTTCAGGGGGGATTCGGGAGGGGGTGGAGGGGAGTGTGGAGGGTGGTCTATGAAAAATCATACATCTTGATCCCGCGCCATCAGCGCCTCCGTGTCGACCGCTCTACTCAGATAATTCTTATCAGGACGCGGAGGCGCAGCGAGTCTCTGCTGCCCTAGGTGGGAGACTCGAACGTGCCTAAACGCGCCAAGTTTTGTCGTGGGGTTTTGACTACGCCAAGCGATTGAAAAGACAGAGCCCGACTGAAAGGGCCGCAAACGACCGTTTTTGGCGCACAGGTTGTGACATGGGGTTTTTGTCCCGTGACTGGAACCGGCGAGTCTTTGCCCGCGAGCATCAGTTCGCGCACATCTAGAAACAATCTTCAAGCATGACGCCCGACAGAAAGCTGGTTATCAATGTGACTGCCAATATTAGACCCGCGCAAACTATAAACGCGAATACTACACTAGTCTGACATGGCCTTCGCAACACATCCCGCGAGAAAACAAGGTAACGCAAAGCAAACAGGCTGATTGCGTTTAGTCTTGCGGCTACCGCCCCGGCCAAAATTCCGAAAAAAACGAACCATATCCACATCGACGTCAGGTATGTGGAATAGATGTATGCTCCATTAACCCCTTCTGGGGCGATCCCGAAAAAGTAGTAGTAGAAATTCTCTATCCTTGTCAGGCTTTCTCCAACAGATGCTGGCTGGAGGGGGTGGGACAACGATCCAACATCCAACACATCTTCAGGAAAGTACGGCTCACCAGTCTCTGGGTCCTCGACGTTAAAATGCGAAAAAATTGCGAAAAGTATTCGAGATACAGTGGGAAATATTATGAGAACCAGAAATGTTGTAAAAGCTGCGTCCATTGCGGCAAGGCGATAGAGTATTTTGACAGGTTTTTTGTCATTCTCTTTGGGTGTACGAGGCACCCGTCGCCGCATTGATTCAACGATGTTGCGCGTGCTCACTATGGCGGCAAAGTCTAGTATAGGGTTTGCAACTAAGATCGCGGAAAGAACTCCGAACAGCGGCACGATGGCATAGTAAGTGGATCCCAATACACAACCGTCCTGTACGTAGTAGTTTTGTAACAGTACGTGGCTCGAAAACAGGCTGTACAGGTACGCAGTTGTCATGCTCACATCCCTCTGTGCCGCCTGAATCTCGGCATTGCGGAAGTCTAGATACCAGAGTTGCTGCCCATACTGAAAATATATTAGGTAAATATACAGGAGCACTGATGACGTCAGCACGGATGCAAGATAACTTCGGATGAAACTTGGAAGTATGATCTCTCTTTGAAATAGGTGAATACGCCGCGCTCCAAAAATGAAATCTAGTATCGCCGCAACCGCATCGACAGCCAACGTCGGGCTCTTTTCAGGGTAACTGACCATTAGCCTAGTCATTTGACGTCGATAGATTGGGCGCAGCCTTTTATCCATGGCCCTCGCAAACAAAAAAACGGTGCCTAACACTGTTGGGGGCAAGCCGAACGTTGTGAGAGCCGCAAGAAACTCACCAAAGGTCATGGAGGTGTCCTCAATATTCTTTTGTGCTTCATTTTCAATCTTTGAATCACTCGTATGCCATCTTGCAACTGTTTTGGAGCGCGCCAAAAACGTTTACGGCACGCAGCGCCCCGTTCGTCGCTGATCACAATAGCGGACACAACTCATACGTTTCTTTCATTGGCGAAAACGACCGTTATTGGCCTAATTGGAGAATTGCCCTTGATCAGGATTGGCGTACTCAGCGTCTCATTTCTTCGGCGGTGAGACATATCGCGTTCTGTCATCACTTCTCGCCCCTCACGTCCCGCAAAATGTCCGCGCCACCGCCTCCCCCGGCCCCGCCGGGAGCGCATAGCGTTCCCGCCCTTCCTGCGCCTCGAAGGGCCGCGCCAGCACGGCATTCAGCGTCTCGAACGGGGCGTAGTCCCCGCGATAGCCGGCCTCGATGGCCTCCTCCACGAGGTGGTTGCGGGGGATGTAAAGGGGGTTGGCGGCGCGGAGGGCCTTGGCGTCCCGCGCGCCGGGGGCGGCGCGCCATTCCGTGAGCCATTGGTCCAGCGCGCCTTCGGGGAAGAGGGCGCGGAGGGGGGCTTCGTTTCCTTCGGCGGCGTCGGCGAGGTGGCGGAAGGCGAGGGTGAAGTCGGCGCGGGCTTCGGCCATGAGGCCGAGGAGGCGGGCGCCGAGGGCGCCGTCGTCTTCCACGCCGGTCTTTTCGGAGAGGCGGGCGCGCCATTCCGCGTCATAGAGGGCAGGGTAGGCGCCGAGCGCGTCCTTCGCCGCCTCCACGGCTTCCTCCTCGCTCTCGCCGAGGAGAGGAATGAGCGCGACGGCGAGGCGGGAGAGGTTCCACTGGCCGATCCCCGGCTGGTTCCCGTAGGCGTAGCGCCCGCCCTCGTCGATGAAGGAGAATTTCTGCGCGGGGTCGAACCCCTCCATGAAGGCGCAGGGGCCGTAGTCGATCGTCTCGCCGGAGATGCTCATGTTGTCGGTGTTCATCACGCCGTGGATGAAGCCGAGGCTCAACCAGCGGGCGATTAGCCGGGCTTGCGCGGCGATGACGGCTTTCAGGAGGCCGGCGGCGCCCTCCGCCCCGGGGTAGTGGCGGGCGATGCAGTGGTCGGTGAGGAGGCGGAGGCCCTCCTCATCGTGCCTTCCCGCGAAGAACTGGAAGGTGCCGACGCGGATATGGCTCGCGGCGACGCGGGTGAGGACGCCGCCGGGGAGCGGCCCCTCCTGCCTGAGGACGGGCTCGCCGGTGGCGATGGCGGCGAGGGCGCGGGTGGTGGGGACGCCGAGGGCGTGCATCGCCTCGGAGACGATGTATTCGCGGAGGACGGGGCCGAGCGGGGCCCGGCCGTCCCCCATCCGGGAGAAGGGGGTGGGGCCGGAGCCCTTCAGCTGGATGTCGCGGCGGCGGCCGTGGCGATCCTCCACCTCGCCGAGGAGGATGGCGCGGCCGTCCCCCAGCTGGGGGGACCAGCCGCCGAACTGGTGGCCGGCATAGGCCTGCGCCAGCGGCTCGGCGCCCGGCGGCGGGCGGTTGCCGGAGAGGGCGAGGAGGCCGGCGGGGGAGGCGAGGCTTGCCGGGTCGATCCCCAGCTCCGCCGCCAGCGCGCGGTTCACGGCGATCAGGCGCGGGGCGCGGACCGGCGTCGGCTCCAGCCGCGCGTAGAAGCGGGCGGGCAGGCGCGCGTAGCTGTTGTCGAAGGGAATCGCGAGGGGGGTTAGCTCATCCATGGGGGGAAGATAGGGGCGCCGGGCGCGGGGTGGAAGCGGGAAGGGGGGGCGGAGAGGAGCGCCGCCGCCCTTCTTGTTTGAGCCGTCGTAGAAAGCGCCCGGCCGATACGCCCCGCGTATCGGCCCGCGGCCGCCCGCCCCCAGGCGGCCGCGATTCCGCGGCCACCACGGGCGGCCGCGCGCCGATGCAGCCGTCCGGGCAAGCTTGGCGCCCCTCGCCCTGCGGCTTGCGCCTTCGGGCGACGGCCTCGGCATCTCTCCACTGGAGAGATGCTTTTCGAGGCCGGGTACGGAACCCTTGGCGGGCGCCAGATGAGACTGTCCCTCGCCTCAGGGGTTCAGCCGCTCCACCTTCCAGCCGGTCTTGCCCACATCCGGCCGGGTCCAGCGAAAGCGGTCATGCAGGCGGAAGTCGCCATCCGCCCAGAACTCGATCTCCACGGGCCGGATGCGGTAGCCGCCCCAGTGCGGCGGGCGGGGCGGATTGACGGGGAAGCGGGCGGCGTATTTCGCCACCTCCGCCATCAGCGCGGCGCGGGAGCGGAGCGGGCGGGACTGTTTCGAAGCCCAGGCGCCGATCCGGCTCTGATAGGCGCGGGAATTGTAATAGGCGTCCGCCTGCGCGTCCTCCACCCGCTCCACCGGGCCGCGGACGCGGACCTGCCGGCGGAGCGACTTCCAGTGCGCCACAAGCGCGGCCTGCGGGTTGGCGGCGAGCTCGCGGCCCTTCGCGCCCTCATGGTTGGTGTAGAAGACGAAGCCGCCCTTCGTCTGGCTCGTCTCGATCTCCTTCAGGAGGACCATGCGGACATTGGGGAGGCCCGATGCGTCCGCCGTCGCCAGGGCGATGGCGTTCGGATCGTTTGGCTCCGAGGCCTCCGCCTCCGCGAGCCAGGCGCGGGCGAGGGCGAAAGGATCGTCCCCGCCGAACAGATCCCGCTTTCCGCCGCTTTCCGCCATGCTTCGCCCTCCTCACATGCGGCTCGTGAGCTATTGCAGCCGGGGGCGCGGGGCAAGGGCGGGTCAGAGCGCGGCGGCGGCTTTCCTCAGCTCGAATTTCTGGATCTTGCCGGTGGAGGTCTTCGGCAGTTCCGCGAAGACGACCGTGCGCGGCGCCTTGAAATGCGCGAGCCGCTCGCGGACGAAGGCGATGAGCTCCGCCTCCGTCGCCTCCTTGCCCGGCTTCAGCTCGACGAAGGCGCAGGGCGTCTCGCCCCATTTCTCGTCCGGCCTCGCCACCACGGCGCAGGCGGCGACGGCGGGATGCTTGAAGAGCGCGTCCTCCACCTCGATGGAGGAGATGTTCTCCCCGCCCGAGATGATGATGTCCTTCGACCGGTCCTTCAGCTGGATGTAGCCATCGGGGTGCAGGACGCCGAGATCGCCGGAATGGAACCAGCCGCCGGAAAAGCTCTTTTCCGTCGCCGCCGCGTTCTTGAGGTAGCCCTTCATCACCACGTTGCCGCGGAACATTACCTCCCCCAGCGTCTCCCCGTCCGCCGGGACGGGCTGCATCGTCTCGGGGTCGAGCACGGTGAGGTCGTCGAGCGCGATGTAGCGGACGCCCTGCCGCGCCTTCCTCGCGGCCTGGTCGGCGGGGGGGAGGGCGTCCCATTCCGGCTTCCACTCGTTCACGACGGAGGGGCCGTAGGTCTCCGTCAGGCCGTAGAGATGCGTCACGTCGAAGCCGGCGCCGCCCATCGCGGCCAGCACCGCCTCGGGCGGCGGCGCGGCGGCGGTGAGGAAGCTGACGCGGTGGGGGAAGTCCCGCTTCTCCGCCTCGGGGGCGTTGAGGAGGGTCTGCATCACGATGGGCGCGCCGCAGAGATGCGTCACGCGATGGTCCGCGATGGCGTCGAACATCGCCTTCGCGCGGACGGCGCGGAGGCAGACATGGGTGCCCATGGCGGCGGAGAGCGTCCAGGGGAAGCACCAGCCGTTGCAGTGGAACATCGGCAGCGTCCAGAGATAGACGCTTGAGGCGCCCATCGCCCCGTGCAGCGCGTTCGAGAGGGCGAGGAGCGCGGCGCCGCGGTGGTGGTAGACGACGCCCTTCGGGTCCCCCGTCGTGCCGGAGGTGTAGTTGAGGGCGATGGCGTCCCATTCGTCTCCCGGGGTGACGGGCGTGAAGGCCGGGTCGCCCGCGGCGACGAAGGCCTCGTAGTCCTCGGCGCCGAGCGAGGCGGGGACGCCGCTTTCCGGGTCGGCGTATTCGACGAGGAGGGGTTTCGCCTTCGCGATCTTCAGCGCCTCGGCGGCGAGGGGGCTCAGTTCGCTGTCGACTAGCAGGACCTTCGCCTCGCCATGGTCGAGGATGAAGGCGATCCCCGCGGCGTCGAGCCGCGTGTTGATCGTGTTGAGCACGGCGCCGGCCATGGGGACGCCGTAATGCGCCTCCAGCATCGCGGGGGTGTTGAGGAGGAGGGCGGCGACGGTGTCGTTCTTGCCCACGCCCCTCGCCGCGAGGGCGGAGGCGAGGCGGCGGGCGCGGGCGTGGAACTCCGCGTAGGTCCGCCGGAGCGGGCCGTGGATGATCGCCGTCTTTTCCGGGTGCACCAGCGCGGCGCGGGCGAGGAAGGGGATGGGCGAGAGCGGCTGATGATTCGCTTCGCGGCGTTCCAGTCCCACGTCATAGGCGCTGCCGGCCATGGTCGCTCCTCCCGTTTCTTGGGTCCGATATTCGCCGAAGGGGGCGGGAAATCAATCGGGAGGGCGGGGAAGGCGCGGGCGGGGGGCGCAAGCTACCGTTAGGGTGGCGGGTGCGCGGGGCCCGCACAAGCGTCGCCCCCCCCTCCCCCTGCCGGGGGAAGGGGAGGCGCGCCACGCGGCGCAGCTCACCGCATTTTCGGCATGAGCGAGACCGCCCGGCAATCCCGCCGCGCATCCGGAGCGCAGGCGCGGGGCTCCAGCGCCTTTGTCATGCAGATGCGGACTTCCTGGATGAAGCCGTCCCGGCAGGTCACCGTCACGCCGTCCCTCTCAAGCGCAGGGTTCGCTTCGAGGAAGGCCTCCTCGACCACGGCGGGCGCAATCTCCATGTCGCGGGGGAGGCGGCGGAAGATGTCCGGTCGGGTCACGGCGGCCCAGGCGCGGCGCGTCGCGTCGAAATATTCGGTGGCGGAGAGGCCGGTGCAGCGGCCGTGCTTGCGCCATTGATAGGCGGCGAGGCCGGAGGAGCCCATGATCGGGGTCATTTCCGCCGTCTCCCGCCGCGACGGGTCCCGCTCCCGCGTCCGGCAATCCTGGGGCCAGCCGCGCTCGTATTGCGGCCAGAGGCCGTGGACGGTGAAGCCGTGGTCGTGGCGGGCGTCGCATTGCTCCGCGCTGCGCGCGTCCCCCTCCCGCGCGCACCAGGAGGCGTTCCAGGAGAGGGCGAGGACGTAATAGTCGAATTCGCCCGCCCGGTCTTCGGCCCGCGCCGCCGCGAACGGGAGGAAAAGCAGGAGAAAGCAGAGTCGGAGCATGTTGAGAAGCATCTTTATTCGCCCGGTCATCGGGTCTATATACCCGCCAATCTCCCCTCGAACACCGACTAACGCTCCGGCGCCGGTTTTCGGACCGCGGAGAGCCATGCCCTGAGGAGACCGACCATGACCGACCTTCCGCTCCTGCCCAAGGCGACCGCCGTCTGGCTCGTGGACAACACCGCCCTGACCTTCCAGCAGATCGCGGACTTCACCGGCATGCACGAACTCGAGATCGGCGGCATCGCCGACGGCGAGGTCTCCATCGGCATCAAGGGGCTCGACCCGGTGGCCCGCGGGCAGCTGACGAAGGAGGAGATCGCGCGCTGCGAGGCGGACCCGAAGGCGCGGCTGCGGCTCCAGAAGAAGACGCTCGCGCCCGAGCAGAAGCGGAAGGTGCCCCGCTACACCCCGCTTTCCAAGCGGCAGGACCGGCCGGCGGCCATCGCCTGGCTCGTGCGCTATCACCCGGAACTGGCGGACAGCCAGATCGCCAAGCTCGTCGGCACGACGAAGCCGACGATTCTCTCCGTGCGCGAGAAATCGCACTGGAACATGCCGAACATCCGCCCGGTGGACCCTGTCGCCCTCGGCCTCTGCAAGCAGATGGAACTCGACGCGGCGGTGAAGCGCGCGACCGCCCGCAAGGCGAAGGTCGAAGGCGAGACGATGACGGACGAGGAGAAGAAGGTCCTCATGTCCACCGAGGCGAGCCTTCACGCCCATGTCGAACCCGCCCGCCCGCAGAAGAGCTTCGGCGGGCTCGAGAACTTCTCCATCCTCGGCGACGAGCGCGAGGAGGAGGGCGGGCGCAGCACGCTCGTGGACGCGGAAAGCCTCTTCAACCTGCCGAAGGGCGGGGAGGATGACGAGGACGAGCAGCCCCGCTGACTGCCTCGCTGACTGGACCTCGCTGACTGGGCCCCGCTGACTGGGCCCCGCTGACCGGGCGCTGCGCGGCATGGTTGTGTCGTATTGATCACATCACAGGCGCCATGGAGCGTGGCGCCTGCCCCGACGCCTTGAATTTGTCAAGAAGTTGAGACAAATTCTGAATGTGCGCGGATGTGGCCGCGCGATGTGGTCTTGTGGGGACTGACATGAAAGCGCTCTTTCGCGCGGTCGCTCTTGCGGCTGCGCTCGGCGCATCGGCGGCTGTGGGGGCCGCTCATGCGACAAGCGTCGTCTTCTTCGACGATTTCGAGGATGAGACGCACTGGCACAATGCCCAGTTGACGCACTGGAACGTCACCAACGGCGCGATCGACGTTGTCGGCGGCGGGTACAGTTTCCTCTGGCTGGGCGGCGACGGGCTCTTCCTCGACCTCGAAGGGTCGATGAACATGGCGGGGCGAATCGAGACGAAGAGGACGTTCGAGCTGGTGCTCGGCGAACTCTACGAATTCTCGTTCGACTACGCCCGCACGCATACGCGCCCGGAGACGATCTTCTACAGCATCGGAAGCATCGACGGCCGGCTCAACCTGCCCGGCGCGATCAAGCACGGCTTCATGAGCTTTTCGACCACCTTCCTGGCGGTCGACCAGTTCGTGACCATTTCGCTGTCGACGACCGGGACGGACAATATCGGCCCCAAGGTGGACAATGTCGGGCTCTTCGGCCCGCTCGCGCTCCGGCTCGCGGCGGCGCCCTCGCAGGGCGTCACCGCGGCGGTGCCGACGCCGGAGGCGCTTCCGCTCCTGCTGACCGCGCTCGGCGGGCTCGTGTTCCTCAACCGCCGGCGACGGCGCGGCTGAGGCTCAGAAATCGGTCGGCGCGCCGCCTTCGCTCTTCCGGCGCGCGACGAAGGATGCGAGCGCCTCGCGGGTCCCCTCGTCCATCGGCGGGGGCGTGAACTCGGCGAGGATCTCCTTCCAGATCCGGTTCGCGCGCTGCGGCGTCTCCACGGCGCCCGCCTCCGTCCAGGCTTCGAAATTCCGCCAGTCCGAGAGGAAGGGCGTGTAGAACGCCGTCTCGTAGCGCTCCTGCGTGTGCTGGCAGCCGAAGAAATGGCCGCTCGAATCGACCTCGCGGATCGCCTCCAGCGCAAGGTCCGCCTCCATGGCGGAGACGCCCTTCATGTAATGGGCCATCTGCTGGATCAGCTCGCAATCCATCACGAACTTCTCGTAGGAGGCGATGAGCCCGCCTTCGAGCCAGCCCGCGCCGTGATAGACGATGTTGGCCTGCGCGGTGACGCAGGCCCAGAGCGAATTCGCGCTCTCCCACATCGCCTGCCCGTCCGGCGCGTTGGCGGCGCAGGCGTTGGAAGCGCGGAGCGGCAGGCCGTAGAAGCGCGCCATCTGCCCGGCCATCTGCGTCGCGCGCGAATATTCCGGGGTGCCGAAGGCGGGGGCGCCGGACTTCATGTCCACATTCGAGGTGAAGGTCCCCATCACCACGGGCAGCCCCGGCGCGATCCATTCGAGGAGCGCGACGGCGGCGAGGCATTCGGCGACTGAGAGCACGGTCGCCCCCGCCAGCGTCACCGGCGCCATCGCCCCGGCGAGGGTGAAGGGCGTGACGATCACCGGCTGGCCGCGGCGGGCGAGGCGCATCGCGCCGTCCAGCATCGGGAAATCGTGCTTCAGCGGGGAGGAGGAGTTGATGTTCGTGTACATCCGCGGCGCGGCGTCGAATTCGGCATGGGAGAGGCCGCCGGCGATGCGGACCATCTCCATCACGTCCTCCACCCGCTCCGCCCCGAGCGAATAGGCGTGGCAGACCTTGTCCGTCAGCGTCAGCTTCTCATAGAGGCAGTCGAGATGGCGGATGGAGGCGTGGATGTCCACCGGCTCCACCGGATAGCCGCCGGCGAGATGGATGCAGTTGAAGTATTGCGTGAGGCGGATGAAGTTGCGGAAGTCCTCCATATTGCCGACGCGGCGGCCATGATCGAGGTCCATCGCGTTCGGCGGGGAGGAGACATTGACGAAGACCATGTCGGCCCCGCCGATATGGACGCGCCTTTCGGGGTTCCGCGGGGTGATGTCGAATTCGCGGGGGGCGCGGGCGACCATCTCCATCACGAAGTCGCGGCCCATGCGGACGCGATCCCCCTCCACCTTCGCGCCGGCCTCGCGGAGAATGGCGCGGGCTTCCTCGTTGAGGAAGTCGACGCCGATCTCCTCCAGCACGCGCATCGCGGCGTCATGCACCGCCTCGACGCCTTCGGGGCGGAGCGGGGCGGTCGGATGGTCCGTGTTGACGATCCGCCCCCACGGGGTCTGGCGGATCGCGGCGGAGCCGCCTCGGCGCTGGTTGCCGGCCCTGCCGCCGCGGGCGCGGCGCGAGGGGGCTTCGCGCGTCTCTGTCTCGGTCATCTCTGCAATCCTCTGGAGCGGCCCCGAGCATCGCGCGCCTCCCCGCGACGTCAATCGCGGCTTGCGACGCCCGGCGCCGCGAACGCGCGCTCTAGGCGGGGAAGGCGCGAATGAGCCAGTCCGGCAGGTCGGCGGCGGAGGGGAGGATCACGTCCGCATGGGGCGCGAGCTCCCGCTCCGTCGCCGGGCCGGTGAGCACGCCCACCGCGGCGGCGAGGCCGGCGGCGCGGGCGGCGCCGAGGTCATGCACGCTGTCGCCGATCATCACGGTCTCGCCCGGCGCGAGGCCGGCGGCGGCGCAGAAGGCGCGGGGCATCCCCGGGCCGGGCTTCAGCCCATGGCCGCTGTCATAGCCGGCGTAGAAGCGGAAATGCGGCGCGAGGCCGAGCTGGGCGGCATGGGCCCGCGCCGCCGCCTCCGAATCGTGGGTGGCGACGCCGAGGGAGAGGCCCATGCCTTCGAGCCGGCCGAGCGCGCCGGCGAGGCCCGGAACGGCGACGAGCCCCGCCTCGTCCCCCGCCCCGGCGGCGGCGGCGCGGCGGTTCGCCTCGGCCTCGATCTCCGCCGCGTCGCCCTTCGGCAGGAGCGCGGCGAGGAGGGCGGCGACCTCGCCGGTCGATCCGGCGACGACGGGGGAGCCCGGCAGGAAGAGCCCGGTCGCCCCGTCGAAGCCGATGGCGTGGCCGAGCGCGCGGGCGAGCGGCGCGTCGCCCTCCGCCAGATCTTCGATCAGGCTCTCGACGAGGCCGCGCCATGTCGCCGTGAAGTCGATCAGCGTTCCGTCCTTGTCGAAGAGCGCGCCGCGGATTCGTGTCGCCATGCCGGCCTCCCTGTTCGCGCGCATGGTTGCGGGCGACGGAGCGCGGGCGCAAGCGCTTGACGGCGGGCTGCGTTCGGTCCGCCGCCGGATCGGCGCGCTGCGGCGGCGAGATGCGCCCGGCTGATCTGACCCGCGTCAGATCAGCCCGCGCCCGCCGCCCCCCCGGCGGGCGCGAGTCCGCGCCCACCGCGGCGTGCACGGTCTGATCTTCGACGTTCGGGAAGGCTTGGCGCCCCTCGGCCTCCGCAGGGGCTCCGGCCGAACGGCCCCTGCGGGTCTCCACCGGAGACCCGCTCTTCGGGGCCGTGGCGCACGGCCAAAGGTCGCATTACAAGCTCGTCCGCTCAAGCGCTTGACGGCGCGCCCGCCGCCGCGCCTGATGCGCCGATGCGCGACGACCCCCTCCTCCGCCCCTACCGGCTGAAGCATCTGACGCTGAAGAACCGGGTCATCTCCACCGCCCACGAGCCGGATTACGGCGAGGACGGGCTGCCGGGGGAGCGTTACCGGCTCTATCACCGGGAGAAGGCGAAGGGCGGCGTCGCCATGACGATGACGGCGGGCTCCGCCGTCGTCTCGCCGGACAGCCCGGCCGCCTTCGGCAACCTCAAGGCCTATGACGACCGGATCGTGCCGCTCCTCGCCCGCATCGCCGCGGATTGCCATGAGGAGGGCTGCGCTGTGATGATCCAGCTCACCCATCTCGGCCGGCGCACGACCTATGCGAAGGCGGACTGGCTGCCGCCCGTCGCCGCCTCCTCCCTCAGGGAGCCGGCGCACCGGGCCTTTCCGAAGGCGATGGAGGATTTCGACTTCGCGCGGATCGCGGCGGATTACGCCGCGGCGGCGCAGCGGATGCAGGCGGCGGGGCTCGACGGGTTCGAGATCGAGACCTACGGGCACCTCTTGGATGGGTTCTGGTCCCCGCTCACCAACCGGCGGGAGGATGAATACGGCGGGAGCCTCGAGAACCGGCTGCGTTTCACCTGGGAGGTCGGGCGGGCGATCCGCGCCGCCGTCGGCCCGGACTTCATCGTCGGCCTCCGCATGGTGGCGGACGAGCAGGCGGAGGGCGGGATCGGGCGCGAGGAGGGAATGGAGATCGCCCGGCGCGTCGTCGCCTCCGGGCTCTTCGACTTCATCAACCTGATCCGGGGGCAAGTGGACCATGACGCGCGGCTGATCCGCGTCATCCCGATGGCGGGCATGGCCTCCGCCCCGCATCTCGACTTCGCGGGGGAGGTCAGGGCGGAGACGCGCTTTCCCGTATTCCACGCCGCGAAGATTTCCGATGTGGCGACGGCGCGGCATGCGATCGAGAGCGGGAAACTCGATCTTGTGGGCATGACGCGGGCGCATCTCGCGGACCCGCATCTCATGCGGAAGGTGATGGCGCGAGAGGAGGCGCGCATCCGGCCCTGCGTCGGCGCGACTTACTGCCTCGACCGGCTCTATGAGGGCGGCGGCGCGCTCTGCCTCCACAACGCCGCGACGGGGCGGGAGGCGACGATTCCGCATGACATCCCGCGCGCCGGCCGCCCGCTCCGCGCCGTCATCGTCGGCGCCGGCCCGGGCGGGCTGGAGGCGGCGCGGGTCGCGGCGGAGCGGGGGCATCAGGTGACGCTGCTGGAGGCGGCTTCGGAGCCGGGCGGGCAGGCGCGGCTCATGGCGATGAACCCGCGGCGGCGGGAGCTGATCGGGATCGTGGACTGGCGGCTGGCGGAGCTCGAACGGCTCGGCGTCGACCTCCGCTGCAATGTCTTCGCGGAGGCGGAGGACGTGCTGGCGCTTTCCCCCGACATGGTGGTGATCGCCACCGGCGGGCTGCCGCAACCGCCGGCCATGGCGGGCGCCGATCTTTGCGTCACGTCATGGGACATCGTCTCGGGCGCCGTGAAGCCGGGGGCGGAGGTCCTGCTTTTCGACGACAACGGGGCGGAGCCGGGCATGGCCGCGGCGGAGATGATCGCCGCCGCCGGATCGCGGCTGGAGGTGGTGACGCCCGAACGCGCCTTCGCCATCGGCATCGGCGGGATGAACCACGCGCCGCTCGCCGCCGCGATGCAGCGGGCGGGCGCGCGGATCACGGTCAACACGCGCGTCCGGGCGGTGCGGCGGGAGGGGAACCGGCTCGTCGCGACGCTCGGCTCGGAATTCGAAGCTGCTTACGCGGAGGAGCGCGCGGTCGATCAGGTCGTCGTCGAACACGGGACGGCGCCGCTCGACGATCTCTATTTCGCGCTGAAGCCGTTGAGCCGGAACCGCGGCGAGATCGACCAGCGGGCGCTGATCGGGGCGGGGGAGATCTTCCCCGACCGCGCGCCGGAGGCGGCCTTCCGGCTCTGCCGGATCGGGGATGCGGTCGCGTCCCGCAACATTCACGCGGCGATCTACGACGCGGTGAGGATCGGGCTCAGGTGGTGAGCGCCGACAGCAAGGAGAGAAGCATGGTCGAATACGTCAACCCGCCGAACACCGCGCCCGCGCAGGGGCTCTATTCCCATGTCGGCGTGCCGAGCGGGAAGGGCAGACTCGTCTTCATCGCGGGCCAGCTTTCGGTGAACCTCGCGGGGGACGTGGTGGGGAAGGGCGATTTCGCGGCGCAGTTCCACCAGTGCTTCGGCAATCTCGGCGATGTGCTGAAGGGGATGGGCGGGGATTATTCCAGCATCGTGCGGATGACGACGATCTTCGTGCACAGCCAGGATATCGAGCCCTTCATGGCGCTGCGGAAGGCGCTCTTCCCCACGATCTTCCCGGGCCCGCTCTTCCCGCCCAACACGATCCTCGTGGTGGACCGGCTGGTGAAGGAGGATTTCCTCTTCGAGGTGGAGGCGGTGGCGGAGATCTAGGGAGCGGGGCGCCTCTGTTCGTCGGGGTCCCGGCTCAAGGCCGGGACTGCGGGAAGGGCTACCGCGACAATTCCCGCATCGCGCCCTCGATGCCCTGGAGCGTCATCGCATACATCCGGTCGGCGAATATCTGCCGGATGAGCTGGGTGGACTGGGTGTATTTCCAGTGCTGTTCCGGGGTCGGGTTGATCCAGACGCTCTTCGGCCATTGCCCGATGGCGCGGCGGAGCCAGACCTCGCCGGCCTCCTGGTTCCAGTGCTCGACGGCGCCGCCGGGCTGCACGATCTCGTAAGGGCTCATCGCCGCGTCGCCGACGAAGACGACGCGGTAATCCGGCCCGTAGGTGCGGAGGATCTCGTGCGTCGGCGTCTGCGCGTCCCACCTCCGGCGATTGTCCTTCCACACGCCTTCGTAGAGGCAGTTGTGGAAGTAGAAATGCTCCATGTGCTTGAACTCGGTGCAGGCGGCGGAGAACAGCTCCTCCACGACCTTCACATGGCCGTCCATCGAGCCGCCATTGTCGAGGAAGAGGAGCACCTTCACGGCGTTTCGCCGTTCGGGCCGCGTCTTCACGTCGAGATAGCCGTGTTCCGCGGTGGCGCGGATCGTGCCGTCGAGATCGAGCTCCTCCTGCGCCCCGTCCCGCGCCCAGCGGCGGAGGCGACGGAGCGCGACCTTGATCGTGCGCGTCCCGATCTCGACATCCGAATCGAGATTGCGGAATTCCCGCTTGTCCCAGACCTTCACCGCGCGGCGGTGGCGGCTCTCCTTCTGGCCGATCCGGACGCCTTCGGGGTTGTAGCCATAGGCGCCGAAGGGGGAGGTGCCGGCGGTGCCGATCCATTTCGAGCCGCCCTGGTGCCGGCCCTTCTGCTCCTCCAGCCGCTGGCGGAGCGTCTCCATCAGCTTCTCCCAGCCGCCGAGCGCCTCGATCTGCGCCATCTCCTCCGGCGAGAGGTGCTTTTCGGCGAGCTTGCGGAGCCATTCCTCGGGCAGCGCCGTCTCCGCGATCGCGTCGGCCAGCGCGGCGCTTTCGAGCCCCTTGAAGCAGGCGGCGAAGACCTGGTCGAACCGGTCGATATGCCGCTCGTCCTTCACCAGCGCGGCGCGGGCGAGGTGATAGAACGCCTCGACGTCGTACATCGCGACGCCCTTCTGCAGCGCCTCGATCAGCGTCAGATACTCGCGGAGCGAGCAGGGCACCTTCGCCTCGCGAAGGGAAAGGAAGAAACGGTTGAACATGGGGGGAGCCTAGCCGGCCCCGCCTTCCGCGAAAAGCCCGATCCAGACGATCACGATGGCGATGAGGAAGCCGAGGAGGCCGAAGCCGAGCGCATGGCCGATGGCGTATTGCCAGCGGTCGGCGACCGTGCCGCCCCGGCGGGCGGCGCGGACCCAGCCGAGCGCGAAGCCGAAGATCGTGGCGGCGATGGGCAGCATGGCGAGCCTTTCCTCCTGAAGCGCGCCTTCCCTGCCCGCTGGCGGCCTCGGACGCAAGCGGGCTTTCCGCCTCAGCGCCAGCCTGCGCCGATCCGCGCCGCCTCCTCCGCCGGGGAGAGGGCGGGGCCGGCGCCGAGCGCGTCGAGCAGGGCGCCGACGGCGTCCGCCGCGGCGCCTGAGGCGGGGGCGAAGCCGCCCGAGGCGGTCTCCGCCTCCGGCGCCGCGGCGAGGACGCGGACGGACCATCGGCCATCCTCCCGGCAGGCGAGGCCGAGGGCGGTGACGGCGCCGCCATCCCCCAGCGTCTCGAACTCCCGGCAGGGGCCCGCCGCCGTCTCGAAGCTGACGAGGGGGCGCAGGCCGGCGGCCTCGCTCCCGCTCGCCGCCGTCTCGAAGGCGGCGGCGGCTTCTTCCGGCGCGGGGCCGGCGCCGAGCGCGAGCCGCGCCCCCTCCGGCGCGCCGGTTCCGAAGAGCGCGCCGCCGAGCCCGAGCCCGACCGTGAGCGCGAGCGTGGCGGCGAGCGCCGAGAAGACGGCGGGCGGGGCGAGGAAGGGCTTGCGCTTCAGCGTCGCCACCTTGCCGGGCTCGGCGAGCACGGCGGCGCGGAGCGGGGCGGGCGCCTCCTCCTCCGCCGGGGCGGCGAAGGCCTCGCGCAGGAGGTCGTTCATCTCCATCAGCTTCAGCGCGAGGCGCGCGGCCTCCGGGTCCGCCTCGATGATGCGGGCGACGCGCGCCGCATCCTCTCCGACCAGCTCCCCGTCCACATAGGCGGCGATTTCCATCTCGGTCCACTCCTTGCTCATGCCGCGGTCTCCATCATCTCGCCGAGCCGCGCCCGCGCCCGCGCGAGGCGGCTCATCACCGTTCCGATCGGCGCCCCGATCACGTCCGCCGCCTCGCGGTAGCTGAGGCCTTCGACGGCGACGAGCGCCAGCACTTCCCTCTGTTCGTCCGGCAGCCGCTCCATCGCGGCGCGGACCCTGTCCAGCGTCATCCGCGCCTCGGCCTTGCGCTCGGCGTAGCCATCGTCGGAGAGCGATTCGAGCAGCTCCGGGTCGCTCGAACCCGGGCGGCGGGCGCGGGTGCGGGCGCGGTCGATCCAGCCGGTCCGGAGAATCCGGAACATCCAGGAATCGAGCCGCGTGCCCGGCTCGTACTGGTCCAGCGCGCCGAGCGCCTTCAGGCAGGCGGCCTGCACCAGATCGTCCCCCTCGTCCCGGCTGCCGGTCAGCGACCAGGCGAAGCGCCGGAGCCGGGGTATGAGGGCGACAAGTTCCGCCTTGACGTCTTCGCTCATGCCGGATTTCTCCCTTGTTCGCGGGTGAAACGCCGCCAACGAGGCGTCTATTCCCGCAGCGGGGGAATTTTTCAACGGTTCGGCGCGTTTCATCCGCGTCAACCAAGGAGACCACGATGCGCGCCCTCTGGACCATTCTCTTCACGCTCGGGCTCGCCTTCGCGCCCTTCGGCGACGACTGGACGCTTTCGACCTTCCGCGGCTCGGCGAAAGCGGATGGCGGAGAGAGCGACGGCAGCGGCGGGGGAGGCGGCGGCGACAGCGACGGGGGCGACGGCGATGGCGACGGCGACGGGGATGGAGACGGCGACGGCGATGGCGACGGGGATGGAGACGGCGACGGGGATGGAGACGGCGACGGGGATGGGGATGGCGACGGGGATGGGGATGGGGACGGCGACGGGGACGGCGACGGGGATGGCGATGGCGGCGATGACGGCGGCGGCAGTGGTGGAAGCGGCGGCGGCAGCGGCGGCGGAAGCGGCGGCGGCGGGGATGACGGCGGCGACGACGGTGGCGACGATGGCGGGGATGACGGTGGCGACGATGGCGGCGACGACGGCGGCGACGACGGGGGAGATGACGGCGGCGACGATGGCGGCGACGACGGGGGAGATGACGGCGGCGACGATGGCGGCGACGATGGGGGAGATGACGGCGGAGACGACGGCGACAACGACCGGGACGACAATGACCGGGACGACAATGACCGCGACGACGACGACCGGGACGACGACCGGGACGATGACGACCGCGACGATGACGACCGGGACGATGACGACGGGGACCGCCGCGACGATGACGACGATGACGATGACGATGACGATGACGACGATGATGACGACGAGGACCGCACGACGGCCCCGCAGCGGGCGCTCGCGGCGCTCTTCGGCGCGCCGCGCTCGCCTGACGGGCGTGACGTGCTGCCCGAGGAGATCGTCGCCTTCGGCCTGAGCCCGGCGGCGCTTCAGGCGCTGGCGGCGCGGGGCTATGTCGCGCTTTCGGAGGATCGGCTCGGCGGGCTCGGGGAGGTCATGCATGTCCTCTCCCTGCCGCTCGGACAGAGCGTCGAAGCCGCGCTCGCCGCCGCGCGCAACATCGCGCCCGAGGCGGTGTTCGACCAGAATGACCTCTACGACAGCGGCGCCGGCGCCTGCGCCGGGGAGGAGTGCTGGGGGGCGCAGTTCGTCAGCCTCGATACGGGCCCGGCCGACGCCTGCACAGGGGCCGCGCCGATTGCGATCATCGACACGGCGGTGGACCTTTCGCACCCCTCGCTGCGCGGGGCCCGGATCGAGCAGGCGAGCTTCCTCACGCCCGGCCTTTCCCCCGCGCCGCCCGATCACGGCACCGCGGTCGCCGCGCTCCTCGTCGGGGAGGCCGCGCCCGGCATGGCCCCGCTCGCCCCCGGCGCGCGGCTCCTCTCCGCCGCCGCCTTCGCGCAGCGGGGCGAGGCGACGCGCGCCGACGCGGCGGCGCTGATCCGCGCGCTCGACTGGGCGCTTGCCGAGGGCGCGCGCGTCGTCGGCATGAGCATCGCGGGGGAACACAACATCCTCCTCGGCCGCGCGCTCGACACGGCGGGGCGGCGGGCGAACATCGTCGCGGCGGCGGGGAATGCCGGGCCGGGCGCGCGCGCCGCCTTCCCGGCCGCGCTGCCCTCCGTCATCGCCGTCTCGGCCGTGGACCGGCGCAAGCGCGCCTGGCGCGGGGGCAATCGCGGCCCCTATGTCGAGTTCGCGGCGCCGGGCGTGAACGTCGCCTCCGCCGCGCCGGACGGCGGCTCGCAAGGGTGGACGGGGACGAGCTTCGCCGTGCCGTTCGCGGTCGCGGCCCTTCTCCGCGCGCGCGGCGCCGCGGGCGGGGACCCGGAGGCGGCGCGCGCCCTGCTCGTGCGCGGCGCGGAGGATCTCGGCGCGCCGGGGCGGGACGAGGAGACGGGCTTCGGCCTTATCCGCGCGCCGGGGGGGCGCTGCCGCTAAGGCCTGCGCAAGGCGGAAAAAAGACGGGCCGCGCGGGAATAACCCGCGCGGCCCTTCGTTCTTCCTGCAACCGGCCCGAACGGGGCCGCCAAGCAGGAGACGAAACGATGAACCGCCTTTCCCCCCTCCGCCTGTCCGCCGCCGCCGCCGCGCTGCTCGGCCTCGCCGCCTGCGCCGGCGCCCCGGCCCCGGTCGCGCGCCTCGCGGCGCCGGCCGTCGCGCCGGAGACGGCGCCGCTTTCCGGGCCGCTCGCCGCGATGGCGAAGCCGCGCGCGCCGCTGACGGGCGACATCAGCGCGACCAACCTCATCGACGGCGCGCCCGTCACCCTTCGCGCCCGGGCGTCCGGCGACACGGTTCGCGTGGTGCAGTCCGACGGCTGCGCATGGACGCGCTGGGGCGACTGGTTCGCGCCCTCCGACAGCTGGGCGAATTGCGGCGAGTCGCAGAACTGGCATACCGGCCAGGCGACGGTTCGCCCGGTCGGCTCGCTCTGGCCGCTCCGGCCCGGCGCCGAGGCCGGCTATGTGCGCAACGCGACCTCCCATACCGGCCGCACCTACACGCGGGAGACGCGCTGCCGCGTCACCGGCTCCGAGGCGGTGATCCGCCCCTCCGGCGCCGCCACGCCCGCCCATGTCGTCGCCTGCGCGGACGGCAAGCGCGTCCGCACCACCTGGTTCGCCGAGGGCGAGGGGCCGGTGGCCTTCCGCGCCGTGCATGAGGAGAACGGGGTCGAAGAGGCCTGGGTTCGCAACTGAGCGGCGAAGCGCTCCAACTTGTCAGAAGAGGCGCCGAGATGATGCATGTGACCGAGACACGGGCGAAAGCGGGGGCCTTCCGGCTCGCCTTTCGGAAGGGCCGCGGCAAGCGGGCTCTGGATTGCTGGCTGGCGCTGCCGGCCGAAGCCGAGGCGGGCGCGCCGCCGCTGATCGCCCTCCACGGGATCGCGCGGGACGCCGAGGCGCAGGCCTGCGCCCATGCGCCGGGCGCCGCCGCCGCGGGCCGCGCCGTCATCGCCCCGCTCTTCGACGAGGCGCGCTGGGGCGGCTATCAGCGGGTGAAGCCGAACCGGGCCGACCGCGCGTTGCTCTCGCTCCTCGACGAGCTGGAGGACGAGGGGCTCCTCGAGACGCGGCGCTTCGACCTCTCCGGCTTCTCCGGCGGGGCGCAGTTCGCCCACCGTTTCGCGATGCTCTACCCTGAGCGCGTGCGGCGGCTGACCCTCGCCGCGCCGGGCTTCTGGACCTTCCCGGACGAGGCGCCCTTTCCCTATGGCTTCGGCGGCGAGTGGGGGGCGAAGCTCGCCTCCGGCTTCGATCGGATGCTCGGGCTCGACATCGCCGTCTTCGTCGGCGCGGATGACGACCAGCGGGACGAGAACATGCGCGCCGCGCCCGGGATCGACGCCCAGCAGGGCCCAAACCGGCGCGCCCGCGCCGGGGCCTGGGTCGCGGCGCTGAAGGCGGCCGCCGCGGAACGGGGCCTGCCCGCCCCGCGCCTCTCCCTCACCGTCGCGCCCGGCCTCGGGCATGATTTCGACGCCTGCGCCGCGGACGGCGCCCTCATCAACCTCGCCCATCGCGGCTGAAGCAAAGGACCATGACCATGACCGCCCCGTTTTCCGCCGCCCTTATCCGCACCAACGCCGCGCGGCTCGCCGAGCGCGCCAAATGGGCCTTCTCCGCGCGCCGCGTAGCGCAGGGAGACGTGGCCGGCCTCATCGAGGATGCGCGCGGCGCGCGGGCGGGCGATCTCGTCCTCGCCCGGGTCGCCCGGATCGGGCAGCACCGGAACATCCAGCTCGCCGCCGGCCGCCCCTCCCAGCTCTATGAGGGCGACCTGATCGTCATGCCCTGCGGCGCGCGCTACGCCGCCGACCAGTTCGAAGGGGTGGCCGAGATCGGCGCCGAGGCGGACATGCTGGCCGGCGGCGGCGTGCTCGGCCGGATGCGCGAGAAGCACGGGAAGATGGGCGCGCCGACGCGGGTGACGCCGCTCGGGCTCCTGGCCGATGCGCGGGGCGCGGCGCTCAACCTCTCCGCCTATGCGCTCGCGCCCGCGCCGCGGCCCGCCGGGATTTCCGCCATCGCGGTCGTCGGCGCCTCGATGAACGCCGGCAAGACGGCGACGACGGCCAGCCTCGCCCACGGGCTCGCCCGCGCCGGGCGGCGCGTCGCCGCGATCAAGGCGACGGGGACGGGCGCCTTCGGCGACTACAACGCCTATCTCGACGCCGGCGCGCATGTCGTGCTCGACTTCACCGATTGCGGCATGGCCTCGACCTATCGCGAGGCGCCGGCGCGGCTCTCCGCGGCGCTTGACACGCTGCTGGCGGAGGCTGCGGCGCGGGGCTGCGACGCGGCCGTCGTCGAGTTCGCGGACGGCGTGCTGCAGACGGAGACAGATGCGCTGATCTCCGACCCCGTTCTGCGCTCCGCCTTTGGCGGCTTCCTCTTCGCGACGGGCTGCGCGCTCTCCGCCGTCGGCGGCGTCTCCGCGCTCGCGGCGCGGGGGATCGCGCCGCTCGCCCTTTCCGGGCTCGTCGCCCGCTCCCCGCTTCTCGCGGCGGAGGCGGAGGCGGCGACGGGGCTGCGCGTGCTCGACCTCGGCGATCTTTGCGACCCGGCGGAAGCCGCCGCGCTGATCCGCCGGGCGGAGAGCGGCGCGCGGGAGGCGGCGTGAACGCGGCGCCCGCCCCGCTCGGCGACGGGCGGCGGGGCCGCTTCGCGGGCCTCGTCGCGCTCGCCTTCGGGCAGGCGGCGGCGATGGCCGCTGCGGCGGTGGCGACGCGGGCGGTTTTCTCCGCGATGCATGAGGGGCTTTCGCCGCTCGGCCCCGCGCTCGCCCTCGCCGCCGCGGCGCTCGCGCTCGCGCTTTGCCGCTGGGGTGGGCGCTGGGCCGCCGCCGGCCTCGGGCAGGATTACGCCGCGGCGGTGCGGCTCGCCGTTTTCCGCCAGCTTTCGCGGATGCCGGCGGAGGCTGTGGCGGCGCGGCGCGCGGGGGGGCTCACTTTGCGCTTCACCGGCGATCTTGCGGCGCTTTCGGGCTGGGTGAGCCGGGGCCTTGCGCCGCTCCTCGCCGCCGCGGTCGCGCTCCCCGCCGCCTTCGCCGCGCTCGTCTGGGTCAGCCCGGCGGCGGCGATGGGGGCGGCGCCGGGGCTCCTCATCGGGCTCGGGGCGATGGCGCTCTTCGGCGCGGGGCTCGGGCGGCGGCATCGGCGGCTGCGGAGCCGGCGCGCGCGGCTCGCCTCCGAAATGGCGGAGCGGTTGCCGCTTGCGCCCGAATTGCGGCTCGCCGGGCGGATGGCGACGGAGACGGCGCGGCTTGAAACCCGCGGCCGCGCGCTCCGCCGTGCCGCCGCCCTTCGCGCGCGGGACGCCGCTGCGCTCGCCGCCGCGCCGGATGCGATTGCGGGGCTCGCCGCGCTCGGCGCGATACTCGCCGTCTTCCAGGCGGGGGAAGGGCCGGCGGCGCTCGCCGGCGCGCTCGCCGCGCTCGGGCTGATGCTGACGCAGCTTCGCGACCTTGCGGGCGTCTGGGACCGGCGGCGCGCGCATGAGGCGGCGCGGGCGCGGCTCGACGCGCTGCTCTCCGCCCCGCGGCTCGCCCGGCCGGGCGCCGCGCGGCCGCGGAAAGGGCGGCCCGCGCTCGCCTTTGAAGGCGTCTCGGCGGGGCCGGTGACGGGGTTCGACGCCGCGCTCGCGCCCGGGGAGAAGGCGGCGCTGACCGGGCCGAACGGGGCCGGCAAGTCCGCCCTCCTGCGCGTCGCCGCGGGGCTCGACGCGCCCGCCGCCGGCAAGGTTCGGGTGCGGGGCGCGGCGCCCGCCTCGCTCTCCGTGGCGGACCGGCGGCGGCATATCCTCCATCTCGGGCCGCGCCCGCTGGTCCTCGCCGGATCGCTCCGCCGGGCGCTTTCGCTCGGCCTATCGCCCCGGCCGGATGACGCCGCGCTGATCGCGGCGGCGGAGCGGGCCGGGTTCGGCGAGACGCTGGCGCGGCTCGGCGGTCTTGACGGCGAAGTGGGGGAGGGGGGGCGCACGCTTTCCGCCGGGGAGCTCGCGAGGCTCGCGCTGGCGCGGCTGATCCTTTCCGACGCGCGGCTCGCGCTCATCGACGGGCTCGACGCCGCGCTGGACGAGGCGGGGCGGGAGGCGCTGCTCGAAGCCATCGCGGCGCGGAAGGGCGCCGTGCTCATCGCCTGCCGGGACGAGGGCTTCGCGGAGCGGATCGGCGCGATGTGGCGGCTGCCGGCGCCGCCCGCCTCCCGCCCGCGGGGGCTCAGCCGATCCGCGCCGCCGCAGCCTCGGCGAGGCTCCGCAACCGGGCGAGCCGCCGCCGCCGCCCGCGCGACGCCGCCCCTTCGCGCTCCGGGTCCGCGGTGAGGAGCGCCTGCGCGAGCGCGACGCGGAGGATGTGGAGCGCGACGAGCGGCGGCGGCGCGGGGAGCGCGCCGTAGCCGGCGAAAAACGCCGCCTCGTCCGCCGACGCGAGCCCGAACCGGCCGCGCCGCCGGGGCGGGAAGCGCGGGCTCCGCGCCGCCGCGGTGACGAGGAGCTGCGCGACGTCGGCCAGCGCCGGGCGCGTTTCGTCACCCGCGAAATCGACCATCCGGAGCGCGCCGCCGGCCAGAACGAGCAGGTTCTCCGCATGAAGGTCGCCATGCCCGGGACCGGCGGGGAGCGGCTCCGCCCGCGCTTCATGGAGCTTGCCGCAGGCGCGGCCGACAAGCGCGGCGAAGCCGGGCCAGGGCGGGCGGCCCGCGCGGGCCAGCGTCTTCAGGAGCGCGTCGGCCGGCCAGCCGCCGAAGGCGAGCGGCGCGCCGGGGGCGCTGCGGTGGAGCCGCGCGAGGGACGCGCCCGCCGCCTCGAGGAGCGCGGCGCGGCGAGCGGGGCGGAAGCGGGCGCGCATCAGGTCCCCGAACCGCTCCGCCTCCAGCCATTCGCTCGCGAAGGCCGCGCCGGCGAGCGGGCCGGGGGCGGGGGCGAGCGCGCCGCCCGGCCCTTCGAGCCGGGCGGCCCGCGCCTGCCCGCGATCGCCGCGTCGGCGCGGGCCTCGGCCTCCGGCCCGAGATAGACCTTCACGAAGGCGCCGCCCGCGCGGAACGCGGCGGCGCGGCCCGGGCGGAGGCGGAGGAGGGAGAGCGGAGCCGCCGGAAAATCCGCCGCCGCCAGCGCCGCCGCCGCCTGATCCTCCATCCCCATCGCCCCTGTTCCTTCGCGCCGGAAGCTATGCCACAGTCCCCCCGAGAAGGGCAGACGGCCCCGCGAGAGGAGCAGCAGCATGAAGATCACCTGGCTCGGCCATTCCGGATTCCGCATCGAGGCGGCGGGGCAAGTCCTGCTGGTCGACCCCTGGCTCCGCGGCAATCCGAGCTTCGACGAGGCGCGGTTCGACGAGGCGGTGGCGGGCGCGACGCATGTTCTCGTCAGCCATGCGCATGGCGACCACGCCTCCGGCGCCGCGGAGATCGCGCGCGCGACGGGGGCGAAGGTCGTCGGCATCTATGACTGGGCGACCTGGCTTGGCGAGACGGAGAAGGTCGAGGTCATCGGCTTCAACAAGGGCGGGACGGTGAAGCTTGGCGATGTCGCGGTGACGATGGTCAACGCCGCCCATTCCTCCTCCGCCAGCATCGAGGGGCGGCCCGTCTATATGGGCCATGAATCGGGCTACATGATCGCGGCCGAGGGCCATGTGATCTATTTCATGGGCGACACCGACGTGATGGCCGATATGGGCGTCTTCGCTGAGCTTCACGACCCCGATATCGGGATCGTGCCGATCGGCGGGCATTTCACGATGGACCCGCCCCGCGCCGCCTTCGCCTGCCGGAAATTCTTCAAGTTCCGGACGATCATTCCCTGCCATTACAAGACCTTCCCGCTCCTCGCCCAATCCGCCGAGGGGATGGAGGTTCCGGGCGCGCGGATTGTCGAGCCGGAAGTGATGAAGGCGATCGTGATCTGAGCGGAGATCGACCGCCGGTTGAAAGCGCCGTAGGATTCGCCATCTCGATGGCATGGGAGATCGCCATGAAGCCCTGCGCCTTCCTCTTCGCCTGCGCCGCCCTCGCCGCCGCGCCCGCCCTCGCGCAGGATGCGGAGCGGCCGCAGGGCGAGATCGTGCTGGAGGCCGCGCCGGACCGGGCGGCGGCCGAACGCTCGCCCTTCATCGCGCCGGGCTTCGACCCGACGCGGCGGCCGGAGCGGCGCTATGACAATATCTACGAGCGCAGCGCCTCGGAGGGCGACCGCTATGATTTCGAGGCTTCGGGCCCGCCAGGCCTCCGCAAGGGCGGGAACCGGCGGCTCCGTTCGCTCTTCGACCCTTCGGAGTAGCGCCGCGCTGCTTGCGGCGCTGCTCGCCGGCGCCGCATTCGCGCAGAGCCCGCCGCCGCCCGGTCAGATCGCGCCCTTTCCGCGCGCCGAAAATCCGCCGCCCTCCGCCGGCGCGCCGCCCGCCTCCTCCGACAGGCCGCTCGTGCGCGAGGAGACGCCTGCGGAGCGAAGCCGCCGCGAGGGCGGGACATTCGACAACCAGGGCCGCCTCCTCGACCAGCGGAGCCAGATCGAGCGCCAGCCGGCGATCAGGACGGACCAGCTGCGCCGCGACCAGAGCCCGAGCTATGGCGTCGGCCCCGGGCTGAACATCATCCGCCGCCCCTGAGGCCCGCGAAGAAGGCGCGGAGGAGCTCCGCCGCCTCCCGCTCCGCGATGCCGCCATAGAGTTCGGGGGCGTGATGACAGGTCGGCTGATCGAAGAAGCGCGGGCCGTGCTCCACCGCGCCGCCCTTCGGGTCCGCCGCGCCGAAATAGAGCCGGCCGATCCGGGCGAAGGAGATCGCGCCGGCGCACATCGCGCAGGGCTCCAGCGTCACGAAGAGGTCGAGCCCCGTCAGCCGCTCGGCGCCGAGCCGGGCGCAGGCCGCGCGGATGGCGAGGATCTCCGCATGGGCGGTGGGGTCATTCCGCTCCCGCATCCGGTTGCCCTCGCGGGCGAGGATGGCGCCGCCGGGCTCCGCCACGACGGCGCCGACGGGAACCTCCCCGCGCAGGGCGGCGGCGCGCGCCTCTTCCAGCGCGGCTTGCATATGAGGGGAGAAAAGGCCCATTGAGCGGTTTGAACCCGCGCCGCGCGCGCTTGCAAGGGCCGATCCATGGCGAAGGAAAGCGAAACGGAGGGGGGCGAGCGCATCGCCAAGCGGCTCGCCCGCGCCGGCGTCGCCTCCCGCCGGGAGGCGGAGCGGATGATCGAGGCCGGGCGCGTCTCCGTCAACGGCAGGAAGATCGCGAGCCCGGCGCTGAATGTGGGGGAGGGCGACCGGATCGAGGTGGACGGGCAGCCGCTCGCCGCAGCCGAGCCGCCGCGGCTCTGGCGCTATCACAAGCCCGTGGGCCTCGTGACCTCGGAACGGGACGAGAAGGGGCGGGCGACGGTGTTCGACAATCTGCCGCCGGACATGCCGCGCGTGCTGAGCGTCGGCCGGCTCGACCTCACCTCGGAGGGGCTCCTGCTCCTCACCAATGACGGCGACCTGAAGCGGAAGCTGGAGCTGCCCTCCACGGGCTGGACCCGCCGCTATCGCGCCCGCGCGCATGGCCGGATCGACGATGCGGGGCTGGAGCCGTTGCGAAAGGGCCTCACGGTCGAGGGCGAGCGCTTCCAGCCGATGAAGGTGGAGATCGAGCGGGCGCAGGGCGGCAATCTCTGGCTCGGGATCTCGCTGAAGGAGGGCAAGAACCGGGAGATCCGGCGGGCGCTGGAGGCGGTGGGCCTCGTCGTCAACCGGCTGATCCGCATCTCCTACGGCCCGTTCCAGCTTGGCGACCTCGCCGCGGGGGCGGTGGAGGAGGTCCGGCCGAAGATCCTGCGCGACCAGCTCGGCATCAAGCGGGACCCGGAGGCGCTGCGCGGCCCGGCGCAGCCGGCGCCCGCCCCCAAGCCCGGGGCGCCGAAGCCCGGCGCCCGCAAGCCGCGCGCGGGTGCGAAGCCGGGCCCCGCGCTCAGCTCGGGGCCGAAGCGCCCGTCTCCGGGCGGTAGCCCCGGCGGAGGGCCGCGAGGGTCGAGACGGGGGTGAGGAGGCGGAGCGGGCCGGCGGGCGCCTCGGGCGGCCCGTAGCCTTCGAAGGACCAGCGGCGGAGGGCTTCGCCCTCCCAGAGGAAGGCCGCGCCTGCGGTCTCCACCAGCGCGCCCGGCGCGAGGGCCTCGGGCTCGATGAGGGGCCGCGCGCCGCGCCGCTCCGCCGCCAGCCGCCGGTCCATCGCCTCGGCCATCGCCTCCCCGAACGCCTCCGCGAAGGCGAGCGCCGCCTCCCGCCGGCAGAGGAAGCAGGGCCGGTGACCGGCGGCGAGCGCCGTCGCCTCGTCGTGGAAGAAGAGCTCGGTGTAGCCTTCTCCCATGACCTCCCGCCGCCAGTCCTTCCACCTCAGGCGGCAGATGATCCAGCGGCGGGAGGCCTGGGGGCGCGCGATGCGGAACCCTTCGTGGATTCGTCCGCCGCGATTGCCCATCCATGCGCCGCGCGCGGGATGGGCGTGGACCGCCCCGAACGGGTCCACGCGGTTCGGGAGCGGGGAGGGGCGGCTGGACATCCGCGGAGGAAAGCCGAAACCTCGCGCGATGCAAAGCCCGAACCACAACGAGCGCCGCCTCGGCAAGCCGGACATGGTGGTGATCCACTATACCGGCATGGAGACGGCGGAGGCGGCGCGCGCCCGGCTCTGCGACCCGGAATCGGAAGTTTCGGCCCATTGGCTGATCCATCTCGACGGGCGGACGGAGGCGCTCGTTCCCGAGGACCGGCGCGCCTGGCATGCCGGGGTTTCGGAATGGGAGGGGGAGCGGGACGTGAATTCCCGCTCCATCGGGATCGAGCTGGTCAATCCCGGCCACGAGCATGGCTATCATCCGTTCTCCGAGCCGCAGATGGCGGCGCTGGAGCGGTTGCTGGCGGAGATCATGGCGCGCTGGCCCGTCAGCCCGCGAAACGTCGTCGGGCACGAGGATGTGGCGCCGGGGCGGAAGATCGACCCGGGCGGGAAGTTCGACTGGGCCCGGCTCGCGCGGCTTGGGCTGGCGGCGCGCGGTTGACCGCGCGCGCGGCGGCTGAAATGCTCGCCCGGTCAACGAAGGAGCGACCGATGCCGCCAGCCTTTCCGATCGGGGCGGCCGCCGCCCTTTTCGCATTCGCCCCCGCGGCGAACGAGTTCGACCGCAGCCCCGATTTCGCCGCCGCGGACGAGATCGCCGCGCTCCGGAGCCTGGACGAATTCAGGGGCCGCAGCCCGCTCCCTGACCGGGGCGAGTTTCAGGATGCGGACCCGATCTGCGACCTCGGCGACGAGACGATCAGCGCCATCGTCTACCAGCGCCCGGCGGCGGAGCTGCTGGCGCGCGGCGCCTCCATGCCGGAAGTGAAGGTTCTCTCGGGCGACTGCACGGGCGGCGCGCTGAGCGGGCCATTCGGCGCGCTCATCCTGCGAGAGGCGGAGCCTTCGGAGGCGCCTGTTGTCGAGGTCGTCACCTATATCGAGGGCGCGATGGAGAACGGCGCGCTCTCGGGCGTCGTTCTCAGTTCGGGCTCCCGCTACGAGTCCGAAAACTGGGGGGCGTTTCCCGCCTACTTTTCATTCAGGCGCGCGACTTATTCCGCCGGCGTGCTCGGCGGCGTCTTCATCGCGCAGGACTTTGTTCCGGTCGTCGAAGGCGGCTTCGTGCGGAGGACGATGACTCTCCGCTCGGGCGCCACTCCCGGCGCGCAGGAGCAGCGGCGCTATACCGGCGCCCGGCTCGACGCCGCCGTCACCTTCGTCAACGGCGCGCCGGAAGGGACGGCGCACTTTCCCTCCCGCGAGAGCGGGCCGACAACGGTCTGCTACAGCGGCGGGGCGCTGGTGAAGGAGGAGGCTTGCTGATCCGGCCCGCGGCGCGTAAACGCGGCGCGCGGATGGCCGGATAGCCGCGCTCCTTCGGGGGTGAGGAACGTCCGGGCGGCATGGAGAGACGGCGCCGGGTAACGCCCGGCCGGGGCGACCCGAGGGAAAGCGCCACAGAAAGCAAACCGCCTCCGTTCTCGGAGGAAAGGGTGAAAGGGTGGGGTAAGAGCCCACCGCGCCCCCGGCGACGGGGGCGGCATGGCAAGCCCCGCCGGCCGCAAGATCGAATAGGGCTGGCCGCGCCCGAAAGGGCGCAGGGGGTCTCCGCCCCGCCGGCCGGGTTGATCGCACGAGGCGCGCGGCGACGCGCGTCCCAGATGAATGGCTATCCATCCCGCGAAAGCGGGGGGACAGAACCCGGCGTACAGGCCATCCGCGCCTTATAGGAATCCGAGAATCGCCGCCGGCGCGGCGCCGTCATGCCCGGCCCGGGCCAGCGCGGAGAGCGCAAGAAAGGCCGCCACCGTCGCCAGCGCCGCAAGGGCCATCTTTCGCGACATTCTGTTCTCCTTCCCGCCCCGGAGACCAAGATGCGCGGCCGCCCTGCCGCCCGCCAGTGCAGGAATACACCCCCGGCGCCTCAGCCCTTCGTTCCCGGCCAGCGCGGAAGGCCGTCCGCCACCGGCAGCCAGTCCACCGCTTCCGCCGCGAAGACGTGGAATTCGGGGCGGAACGCCTCCGGCCGCTCCAGCGTCATCGCGTGGAAATCGGTCTCGTGCGCCCGTTTTTCGCAGCGATAGGCGAGCGGCGAGCCGCAGCGGCCGCAGAAGAGGCGCTCCACGCCGGGCGAGGAGGCGTAGGCGGCAGGCTCCGCCCCAGTCCATCGCCAGCGCTCGTTGGAGACGCCGAAATAGCTTGTGACCCCGGCGGAGGCGGCGCGGCGGCAGCTTTCGCAGCTGCAATGGCCGGCCCAGTTCGGCGCCCCCTCGAACTCATAGCGCACCGCGCCGCAGAGGCAGCGCCCCTGCGTGATCTCCGCTTCGCCCATTTCGCGGCTCCCGTCTTTCATCGCGGCCCTTCGCCTCTATATTGCGCAGGCGAAGCCGGAGGACAAAGACATGACCGTGGAAGCGGCCGCAGACGAGAAGCGCGCCCTTCGGACGGCCTTCGGCGCCTTCATGACCGGCGTGACCGTGGTGACGACGGTGGACGAATGCGGGACGCCGGTGGGCCTCACGGCCAATTCCTTCACCTCGGTTTCGCTCGAGCCGCCGCTCCTCCTCGTCTGCATTTCGCGGAAATCGCTCAGCCTTCCGGCCTTCCTGCGGACAGAGGGTTTCGCGGTGAACATCCTTTCCGAATCGCAGCAGGCGCTCTCGGACCGCTTCGCACGCCCGGCGGAGGATCGCTTCGCCGGGGTCGCGTGGACGCCCGGCCCGGTCGGCGGCCCGATTCTCGACGGGGTCTGCGGCTGGTTCGACTGCCGGCTGCATGACCGGCTGGAGGCGGGGGACCACGAGATCCTGATCGGCCGCATCGCCGGCTTCGGGCAGGAGCGGCTCCGCCCGCTCGGCTACGCGCGGGGCGGATATTTCTTGGCGGATATCTGATCACAGAAAAAAATTATTGTAATACGATAAGGTTTTCGGTAGCCGTCATCGGGAAAGGAGTTCCCGGATGACCTTTGCCGAACCGCTCGCCGACGCCCGGCTGAAACGCAAGAGCCGCGCCGCGGCCCTTGTCTGCCTCGTTATGGCCTTCCTGCTGCCGGCCTCCGTGGCCGCCGTGCTCGCCTATGCAGGTCCGGGCGCTCTCGTCTCCGGGTCGCCCTTGGGTTTCGATCCGACCCGGCTCGCGCTCGTCTTCGCGGCGCTCGCCGGCTTAGCGCCGGCGCTTCTCGCGGGCGCGGCGCTGCTTTCAGCCCGGGCCTGTCTGGAGGTCTTCGCGGCGGGCCGATGGTTCGAGCCTGAAGCGGCGGCGGCGCTCCGCCGCATGGCGGCGCGGATGATCGCCGCCGCCGCCGCGGCGCTCGCCGCGCCGACGGCGATCTGGCTCATCCTCTCGGCCGGCGCGCCGGAAGGGGAGCGGATGCTTGTCGTCGAAATCGGCTCGGGTCCGTTGCTCGGGCTCGTTCTTGGCGCAGCAGTCTGGCTGATTTCCGACGTGATGGCGCGGGCGGCTGAACTCGCGGCGGACCACGCGGAGATTGTCTGATGGGGATCGTGCTGACGCTCGACGTCATGCTCGCGCGCCGAAAGATGCGCTCCCGCGAACTGGCGGCGGAGATTGGCGTCACGGAGGCCAATCTCTCGCTTCTGAAACAGGGGCGCGTGAAGGGCGTGCGGTTCGAGACGCTCGCGCGGCTCTGCGCGGCGCTCGACTGCCAGCCAGGGGACTTATTGCATTATGCGAAGGACAACGCTGATCCTGCTGATCGCGCTCGCGACGTCTAGCTGCACGGACTGGAACTGGCGCGGCGCGGGCGCGGACTGGCTCGAAAGCATATGCCGGGAGAACCGGATCGACCCTTGCCCCTCCCGGCGGCGGTAGGCGGCGCCGGTCAGGCCCGCCAGGCCGGCTTCCGCTTCTCGAAGAAGGCGGCGACGCCCTCATGCGATTCCGGGTCTTCCCAGGCGTCGGCGAGGGCGGCGATGGTCGCCTCGATGGTCTCCGGGTCGAGCTTCGGGCCGAGCATCCGGGCGAGGCGTTTGGAGCGGGCGACGGCGCCGGGCGCGGCGGCGAGATAGGGCTGGGCCTCCGCCTCCACCGCTTCATCAAGCATCGCGGCAGGGACGGCCCTGGCGGCGAGGCCGAGCGCGACCGCCTCCTCCGCGCCGAAGAGACGGGCGGACATGAAGACGCGGCGGGCCATGCCCTCGCCCATCCGGGCGAGGACATACGGTGAGATCGTCGCGGGCACGAGGCCGAGGCGGGTTTCCGTGAAGCCGAACTTCGCATGGTCGGCGGCGATGGCGACGTCGCAGACGGACATCATGCCCATGCCCCCGCCATAGGCCGGGCCGTTCACCCGGCCGATCAGCGGCTGGGGCAGGGAGTTCAGCGCGCCGAGCATGGCGGCGAGTTTCCGCGCCTCCGCCATGCGCTGTTCGCGGTCCGCCGCGAACTGCTCCCGCATCCAGCCGAGATCGCCGCCGGCGCAGAAGCTTTCGCCCTCCCCGGTCAGGATCACCACCCGGACGGCGCGGTCCGCGGCGAGGGCGGCGGCGGCCTCCGAAAGCTCCGCGATCATCCGGGCGGAGAGGGCGTTGTGCTTTTCCGGACGGGCGAGGGTCAGCGTGGCGACGCCGCGCGTGTCGGTCGCGAGGCGGATGGTTTCGAAGGTCATGCGGGCTCCCTTTCGCGGCGATAGCGCCGTAGCGGCGCTTGCAGGTCAATCCCCGATCTCGTCGGCCAGCGCATCGATCCAGTTCGCCGTTTCACGCGCGTCCACCTCCGCCTCTCGAACGAGGCCGTCGAAATGCCGGGTGAGCGCTTGCACCCGGTCTGCGGACCGGAAGGCCAGATGCACCTTGCCGATATAGACCGTGGCGAGGAGCGGGCCGAATACGGTGACCGGCGCGCTGAATACACGCCGGGCGTCAAAAAGATGAATACGGAGAGCCGGATAGCCTTGTTGCGCACGCTCGGCTAGCGCACGAAGCTGTGGGGCGCGCGCCTCGCGTGGCAGCCCGTGGTAGTATCCGGCGGCGGCGGCGAAGGCGCGAAGCTCGCCCACAGGCATCGCGATTTCATAATCCGAGAGCTGCTCGCGCAGCCATGCGCGCCGGTCCTCCGCAGCGGCCTGCGCCTGAGCCGGCGTTCGCGCCTCATGCCGCGCATATTCCCAGCGGAGCACCGCGTCCGTCTTCAGCACGTCGGGCAGGGTCGCCGGCACATGGCGGATCTTGTAACCCCGCGCCTCCCGGTGCCACGAGAGAATCCGGTCGTCCACCTCGGCTCGCGCCGCGTCGGAAAGGCTGACCGCGGCCTCCACGAGGTCCCCCGCCCGCTCCGGCCGGTTCGCGAGGCCCAGCAGCCAGTCCGCGCTGACTCCGAGCGCGGCGGCGCAGTCGGCGGCGAGATGCGCGTTGGGAAGGCGCGGCCCCTCGTCCGACAGAAGCTGCGCGACGGTGGAGCGGTTGACGCCGCTCTCACGGGCGAGGGCGGCGCGACTCATCCCGGCGCGCTGCATCGCTTCGGCCAGCCGGCTGCGGAACAGGGCGGCGCGGTCTCGCTTGTCGGTTTTTGTCGTCATCGTCGACTATTATCACCTAGCGCTATTTTCTGTTACGAAAAAGCTGACTGCCACGGCCCTGCCTTCCCCGATATCTCGGTTCGAAGGCGGAACGGGAGCCAAGCGTGCAGAGATCGGAGGAGACGGCAGGAAGGACCTTCGCCAAGGCGACGACCTGGCAGGTCAGCGGCTTCGCCGTGATGACGGCGCTGACTTGGGCGATCACAGGCTCACTTGCGGAAGGCGGCGCCGTTGCGGCTGGCGGCGCGGTTGCGGGATTTGTCTCCTACTTTCTTCACGAGAGAGCCTGGGCGCGGGTGCGTTGGGGCTTCAGGCGGCCCTGAGCCCTTTCGCGAAGGCGGCGGCCTCCGCCAGCCTCTCCCGGTCGATCCCCGTCTCGAAGCCCCGCTCCGCCATGAGGGCGACGACCGCCTCCGTCGCCACATTGCCGGCGGCGCCGGGGGCGTAGGGGCAGCCGCCGAGCCCGCCGGCGGAGGAATCGAAGGTGCGGAGGCCCTTTTCGAGCGCGACGGCGACATTCTCCAGCGCCCGGCCCCCGGTATCGTGGAAATGCCCGGCGAGCCGGGCGGCGGGGGCGGCTTCTAGGCAGGCGTCGAGCATGGCGGCGACCGCCTCCGGCGTTCCGCGGCCGATCGTATCCCCCAGCGAGACCTCGTAGGCGCCGAGGGCGAGGAAGGCCGCCACGGCTTCGGCCACGGCTGCGGGCGGGGTCGGCCCGTCGAACGGGCAGTCGGTGACGCAGGAGACATAGGCGCGGAGCGGGACGCCGGCCGCCTTCGCCGCCTCGGCCACGGGGCGGAACATCTCCATCGCTTCGACGCAGGAGGCGTTCAGATTGGCGCGGGAGAAGCCCTCGGAGGCGGAGCCGAAGATCGCCACCTCGTCCGCCCCCGCCGCCATCGCCCGCTCGAAGCCCTTCAGGTTCGGCGTGAGCGCGGTGTAGCGCACGCCCGCGCGCCGGGCGATGCCGGCCAGCACCTCCGCCCCGTCCGCCATCTGCGGCACCCATTTCGGGGAGACGAAGCTCGCCGCCTCGATCTTCGCGAAGCCGGCGGCGGTGAGGAGATCGACGAGGCGGACCTTCTCCGCCGTCGCGGCCGGGCGCTTCTCGTTCTGGAGCCCGTCGCGCGGGCTCATCTCGAAGATCGTGACGCGTTCAGCCATCGAGGGGCTCGAGCGTGACGAGGATCGCGCCCTCCTCCACCTGGTCGCCCGGCCCGGCGCCGAGCGCGGCGACAACGCCGGCGCGCGGCGCCTTCAGCGTGTGCTCCATCTTCATCGCCTCCAGCACGCAGAGCGGCGCGCCCTTCTCCACGGCGGCGCCGACCGCGGCGGAGACGGATTTCACGAGGCCGGGCATGGGGGAGAGCACCATGTCGCCACCGGCGCCCGCATCTCCGCCGACGGCGAGCGGATCGGGCAGGGCGAAGCCGTGCGCCGCGCCGTCCATGAACACGGTGACGCGCCCCCCGTGGAGCACGGCGCGGGCGGTGAAGATGCGGGCGCCGTCATCGACGCGGAGCCGGTCGCCCTCGCGCTTCACGGAGAGGCCGACGCGCTCTGCGCCGAAGGCGACGGAGAAGCACTCCCCCGCCGTCTCGACTTCGGCCAGCGCCTCCCCGATGCGCACAAGGCTGCGCGCAGGGCCCCAGAGGCGGAACCCGTCCCGCCGGCTCCACTCCGCGCCGCCCTCCGCCGGGAGCCCGAGCGCCGCGAGCGCGGCGAGGGCTCGGGCGACGGACGGCGCTTCGCGCGGGGCGGTGAGCGCCTCCGCGTCGCGGGCGATGAGGCCGGTGTCCACCTCTCCCCGCCCGAAACCCTCATGCGCGGCGAGGCGGGCGAGGAAGTCGATATTCGTCACGGAGCCCGCCACTTCCGTGGCTTCGAGCGCGGCGCGGAGGCGGGAAAGCGCCTCCGCCCGGTCCCGCCCCCTGGTGACGATCTTGGCGATCATCGGGTCGTAGAAGGGCGTGATCTCGTCCCCCGGCCGCACGCCCGTCTCGATCCGCGCGGAATTCGGGAAGTCCAGATGGTCGAGCCGGCCGGTGGCGGGGAGGAAGCCCTTCGCCGGGTCCTCCGCATAGAGCCGCGCCTCGAAGGCCCAGCCGTCGATGCGAAGGTCCTCCTGCCGCATCGGCAGCGGCTCCCCGGCGGCGACGCGGAGCTGCCATTCGACGAGGTCGACGCCCGTGATCTCCTCCGTCACCGGGTGCTCGACCTGGAGGCGGGTGTTCATCTCCATGAACCAGAAGCCGTCGGGGCGGAGGCCGCGGCTCCCGTCCACTATGAACTCGATGGTGCCGGCGCCGGCATAGCCGATGGCCTTCGCCGCCTTCACCGCCGCGGCGCCCATCGCGGCGCGGACCTCCTCCGTCATCCCCGGCGCGGGCGCCTCCTCGATCACCTTCTGATGGCGGCGCTGGAGCGAGCAATCCCGCTCGAAGAGGTGGATCGCGTCCTTCCCGTCGCCGAAGACCTGCACCTCGATATGGCGCGGGGCGGTGACGTATTTCTCAATCAGAACCGCCCCGTCCCCGAAACTCGACTTGCCTTCGGAGGCGGCGGAGGCGAGGGCGGCGGGGAAATCCTCGGCCCGCTCGACAAGCCGCATCCCCTTGCCGCCGCCGCCCGCCCGCGCCTTGATGAGGACGGGGTAGCCGATGGCCTCCGCCTCCCCGGCGAGGAAGTCCGGCTCCTGCCGCGGGCCGTGATAGCCGGGGACGACGGGGACGCCCGCCTTCTCCATCAGCGCTTTCGCCGCGTCCTTCAGGCCCATTGCGCGGATCGCGGAGGCGGAGGGGCCGATGAAGACGAGGCCCGCCGCCTCCACCGCTTCCACGAATTCGGGATTTTCGGAAAGGAAGCCGAAGCCGGGATGGATCGCCTCCGCGCCCGTCGCCTTCGCGGCGGCGATGATCGCGTCGGCCTTCAGATAGGATTGCGAGACGGGGGCGGGGCCGATCCCCACCGCCTCGTCCGCGCTGGCGACATGGAGGCTCGCCGCATCCGCGTCCGAGTAGACGGCGACGGTGGAGACGCCCATGCGGCGGGCGGTGCGGATCACCCGGCAGGCGATCTCGCCCCGGTTGGCGATGAGGATCTTTCGGAACATCAGCCTGCCTTCCTCGCGCGCGCCGTCTCACACATCGCTCTCGCCCCCCGCATAACAGGCGATCATCCGGATCGCCCGCCCGTCATCATCCAGCTCCATCGTGTCGGAGACGCGCATCCCGTTCTCCCGCCTGTAGAGGACGGTGACCGCATTGACGCCGATCCGCACGTCTTCGAACTCGAACCGGAGGGCGGAATTCGTCATGCCCCGCGCGAAATAGCCGCGAAGCTCCGCCTTGCCGCGCAGGATGCCGTCCGCCCGCCCGAGCCGCTTCGCGACGAGGGGCGAGCGGATTTCGATGTCCTCGGCGTAATGCGAGAGCACAGCCTCAAGGTCCCGCCGGTTCCAGGCGTCGCACCAGTCGCGGGCCATGCGTTCGGCCTCCTCGCGGGTCGGGGTCATCGGGTCACATCCGGAACACGCCGAAGCGCGGCTCCCCGATTTCCGCATTCAGCGCCGCCGAGAGGGAGAGCGCCAGCACGTCCCGCGTCCGCCGCGGGTCGATGATCCCGTCGTCCCAGAGCCGGGCGGAGGCGTAGAGCGGGTGGGATTGATGGGCGAACTGGGCGAGGATCGGGTCCTTGATCCCGGCCTCCTCTTCCATCGTCAGCGTCTCGCCCCGCGCTTCCCGCGCGTCGCGCTGCACGGTGGCGAGCACGCCCGCAGCCTGCTCCCCGCCCATCACGGAGATGCGGGAATTCGGCCAGGTCCAGAGGAAGCGGGGGGAATAGGCCCGCCCGCACATGCCGTAATTCCCTGCGCCGAAGGAGCCGCCGACGATCACGGTGACTTTCGGGACGGAGGCGGTGGCGACGGCGGTGACGAGTTTCGCGCCGTGCCGGGCGATGCCCTCCGCCTCGTATTTCCGGCCGACCATGAAGCCGGTGATGTTCTGGAGGAAGACGAGCGGGATGCGCCGCTGGCAGCAAAGCTCGATGAAATGCGCGCCCTTCGCGGCGCTCTCGGAATAGAGGATGCCGTTGTTCGCGATGATCCCCGCGGGGATGCCCTCGATATGGGCGAAGCCGGTGACGAGGGTGGGGCCGAACCGGGCCTTGAACTCGTCGAACCTTGAACCATCCACCGTGCGGGCGATCACCTCGCGGATGTCATAGGGCGTGCGGAGGTCGGCGGGGACGACGCCCAGCATCTCTTCCGGGTCATGCGCGGGCGGCTCCGGCGCCATAAGCTCCACCGTCGCGGGCTTGGGGCGGTTCAGCCCGGCGACGATGCGGCGGGCCAGCGCAAGGGCGTGCATGTCGTCCTCCGCCAGATGGTCCGCGACGCCGGAGAGGCGGGTATGCGTGTCCCCCCCGCCGAGCGTCTCCGCGTCCACCACCTCGCCCGTCGCCATCTTCACGAGCGGCGGGCCGCCGAGGAAGATCGTGCCCTGCTTCTTCACGATGATCGTCTCGTCCGACATCGCGGGCACATAGGCGCCGCCCGCGGTACAGGAGCCCATGACGACGGCGATCTGCGGTATCCCGCGGGCGGAGAGATTGGCCTGGTTGTAGAAGATGCGGCCGAAATGCTCTCGGTCCGGGAAAACGTCGTCCTGGTTCGGGAGGTTCGCGCCGCCGGAATCCACGAGGTAGACGCAGGGCAGGCGGTTCTCCATCGCGATTTCCTGCGCGCGGAGATGCTTCTTCACCGTCATCGGGTAATAGGTGCCGCCCTTCACGGTCGCGTCGTTGCAGACGATGACGCATTCGCGGCCCGAGACGCGGCCGACGCCCGCGATGACGCCGGCGCAGGGCGCGGCGCCCTCATACATGCCGTGCGCCGCGGTCGCGCCGATCTCGAGAAAGGGCGCGCCCGGGTCGAGGAGCGCGGCCACCCTGTCCCGCGGCGGGAGCTTGCCGCGGGAGACATGGCGGGCCATCGCCCGCTCCCCGCCGCCCTGCGCCGCCGCGTCAGCCGCCGCGCGCGCCTCCTCCAGCGCGGCGAGATGCGCCTCCCGGTTGGCGCGGAAGGCCGGGTCGCGGGGCAGGGCGGCGGTCGCGAGTTTCATTCAGTCCTCCGTGTAGGCGACGAGGCCGCGGATCTCCATCGCCCGCCGGGCGGTGTGCTGCATCACGCAATCCGCGCTCCAGGGCTGCGCGAGCGTGCCCCGGACGAGGACCTGGGGAAAGGCGCAATCCGCGTCCCGGAAGGCGGACCAGGCGGCCTGCGCCTGTTGCAGCGCCGCCTTCTGCTCATCGTCGAGCCGGGGGAGGAGGCGGCGCACCTCCCGCGCCATGATCGTCTCCCACGCCTCGGCCTCGGTCGTCAGGCAGCCGACCATGCCGAGTGTGGTGAAATTCTCCTCCTCCTCCATGCAGGGCTGCGCATGAAGACCGAGGCATTGCTCGACATGGTCGCCATAGGCGCCGAGTTCTGCGACGCAGGCGTCGATCCGCTCCACAAGCGTCTCCGCGACGGCGGGCGCGGGGGCGGCGAGGGCGAGGGCGAAGAGCGCGCGGATCACCGGATCACCTCGATTTCAACGCCGATATCGACCTGCGCCCAGGCGCGATCCGCCGTCAGGGCGGGGACGCCCTCGGCGGCGGCGAGGGCGAGGCAGGCCCGGTCGCCGAGGGAGAGGCCGGCGGCGCGCGTCTCGGCGCGGAGCGCGCCGGCCTCCAGAGCCATGGCTTTGTCGAAGGGGACGATTCCGGCGAGAAAAGGCGAGATCAGCGGGGGCACATCCGCCTTCGCCACGCCGCGTTCGATCAGCTTCGAGACCACTTCGGCGAGATTCACTGCGGACAGGAGCGCTTCCGGCAACGCAGCGTCCACCCGCTCGCGGCCCGGCTCATCGAAGATGAGAGCGAGGACGGCCGAACAATCCAGCACCGTCCTCACTCTTCGCCCCACATCGCCCGCCGCTCCGCGAGAAACTCGTCCACGATACTTTCCCCCGGTTTCTTGTACTTCGCCGCGATCGCCTGCGCCCGGCGGATCGCCGCCTGCATCCCGACAACGCGCAGCTCCCCCCCCTCGACGAAGGCCGTGACGCGCTCGCCCGACTTCAGCGCCATCGCCCGGCGGAGGGATTCGGGCAGGCGCAACGCGCCGTCCTTGCCGAGTTCGAGGAGGACGCGGTCATGGTCGCCCGGCTCGCCCGGCGCCTCGTCCGCCGCGGCGCGCGCCTTGCGCCAGTGGGAGAATTGCGTGAAGCCCGTCGCCTCGTTCCCGCCCGCAGCGACATAACGATCCACCACCTGCCGGCCCGTCGGCTCATGGCCGAGTTCGGCGGCGAGCTCCTCGCAGAGCCGCCAGATGCGGGCCTTCTCGGTCCCCTCGCGCGGGCGGCGGAAATGGGCGGTCATGGCGCGTCCCTCGTTCCGTTTGTCGTTATCGACATATAAATCGACAAACAACAAAAGTCACGCCGTCACCCGCATCAGCTCCCGCCCGCAGAGCATGCGGCGGATTTCCGACGTGCCCGCGCCGATCTCCATCAGCTTGGCGTCGCGGAAGATGCGGCTCACCGGGCTGTCGTTGAGGAAGCCCGCGCCGCCCATCGCCTGCACGGCCTGCATCGCCTGGAGCATGGCCTGTTCGGAGGCGTAGAGCACGCAGGCCGCCGCGTCCTGCCGGGTCACCTGCCCGCGGTCGCAGGCGGCGGCGACGGCGTAGACATAGGCGCGGGCGGAGTTCATCGCGGCGTACATGTCCGCGATCTTGCCCTGCATCAGCTGGAAATCGCCAATCTTCTGCCCGAACTGCCGCCGCTCGTGCATGTAGGGCATCACATGATCGAGGCAGGCGTGCATGATGCCGACGCCGATGCCGGAGAGCACGACGCGCTCATAGTCGAGCCCGGACATGAGGACGGCGGCGCCGCGCCCTTCCTCGCCCAGCACGTTCTCGAACGGCACCTCGACATCCTCGAAGATCAGCTCGCCCGTATTGGAGCCGCGCATCCCCAGCTTGTCGAAATGCGGGGAGGTGGAGAAGCCCTTCATCGCCTTCTCCACGATGAAGGCGGTGACGCCCTTCGAGCCCGCCTCCGGGTCCGTCTTGGCGTAGACGACGAGCGTGTCCGCGTCCGGGCCGTTGGTGATCCAGTATTTCGTGCCGTTCAGCACGAAGCGGTCGTTCCGCTTCTCCGCCCGGAGCTTCATGCCCATCACGTCCGAGCCCGCGCCCGCCTCCGACATGGCGAGGGCGCCGACATGCTCGCCGGAGATCAGGCCGGGCAGGTAGCGGCGCTTCTGCTCCTCCGTGCCGTTCAGCTTGATCTGGTTGACGCAGAGATTGGAATGCGCGCCGTAGGAGAGGCCGACGGAGGCCGAGGCGCGGCTCACCTCCTCCACCGCGACGGAATGGGCGAGATAGCCGAGGCCGAGCCCGCCATATTTCTCGTCTACGGTGACCCCGAGAAGGCCGAGATCGCCCATCTCCTTCCAGAGATGCATGGGGAAGGCGTTCGTCCTGTCGATCTCGGCGGCGAGGGGCGCGACGCGCTCCTGCGCCCAGCGATGCGTCGCCTCCCTGAGGCTCTCGATGTCGTCGCCGAGGGCGAAGTTCATGGATGCGGCGAACATGCGTCATCTCCCGTCATCGGAGCGCCGAGGGCGCTGAGCGTCATCTCTACATGCAGGGCTTCTATGGCGGAAGCGGGCAGCCGGCCGGCGGGGCGGTACCAGTTCGTCACGCCCGTCAGCATCCCGATCAGCGCCATGGTCGCGATCCGCGGCTCGGGCGCGTGAAAGAGCCCTGCCTCCGCCCCGCGCCGGACAATGTCCTCCATCCGGTCCTCCCAGGCGCGGCGGAGCCGTTCGACCCGGTGGAAATTCGGCTGGTCGAGGCTCCGGAGCTCCATCGTGGAGACGAAGACGGCGTCCCGCCGTGCGGCGTGGAAGCGGAGATGGAAGCGCGCGAAGGCGGCGAGCGCGGCGCGCGGCTCAGTCTCCGGCGCGGCCTCCGGCTCCGCGTCCCACGCGGCGAGGAGGGTTTCGAGATGCTTGACCATGAGTTCGGTCAGGAGGTCCTGCTTCGTCGCGAAATGGTTGTAGAGCGCGGCGGCGCCCACGCCCGTCTCGGCCGCGATCTCCCGCATCGAGACGGCGGCGTAGCCGTGCCGGGCGAAGAGCGAAAGCGCGGCGCGCCGCGCCCGCTCCGCCGTCTCCGCCCCCTGCGATCCTGCCTGCCTCGCCATGCGCCCTGATAGAAACGAACGCTCGTTCATTGTCAATCCGCTTGCGCAAGCGGGCCGTGCGGATAGGGTTCGGCGGCGAAGAAGCGGGAGCCGACGATGATCGACCTTTACGCCTGGAGCACGCCGAACGGCCGCAAGGTCTCCATCGCGCTGGAGGAGATGGGGCTGGCCTACGAGGTCCATCCTGTCGACATCACGAAGGACGAGCAGTTCGCGCCCGGCTTCCTGAAAGTGAGCCCGAACAACAAGATCCCTGCGATCCGGGACCGTGAGAGCGGCCAGACAGTGTTCGAGAGCGGGGCGATTCTCCTGTGGCTCGGCGAGAAGACGGGGCGCTTCCTGCCGGCTACCGGTCCGGCGCGCGCGGCGGTGTTCGAATGGCTGATGTGGCAGATGGGCGGATTCGGCCCGATGCTGGGGCAGGCGCATCACTTCCTTCGCTTCAATCCCGGCAAGGCGCCCTATGCGGAGGAGCGCTTCTCGGCCGAGGCGCGGCGGCTCTACGGCGTGCTCGACCGGCGGCTCGGCGAGGCGGAGCATGTGGCGGGCGATCTCTCCATCGCCGATTTCGCGATCTGGCCCTGGGCCTCCCGCTACGAATGGCAGCGGATCGACCTTGCGGAATTCCCGAACGTGCGCCGCTGGTACCTCGCCCTCGCGGCGCGCGAGGGCTTCCGCAAGGGCTATGACGTTCCCGCGATGGGGCACGCCATCCCCCTGCCGGGCTGACAGGTTTCCCGCTTGACGGGGCGGGGGCGCGCCCCTAGAACCCGCGCGCAGTGGCGGAGTAGCTCAGCTGGTTAGAGCAGCGGAATCATAATCCGCGTGTCGGGGGTTCAAGTCCCTCCTCCGCTACCAAAATCCACAAAGCTCCCAGTTTCCTGTGCGATGGCGCGTCGGATACGTCCGGGCAGAGGGCGGCGTTGAAGCGGCTTGCATGACGGCCGCCGCCGCCTCTCCTAGAGGCTTCCCGGCGGCGGCGCCCAGGGGCTCGCATCCTCGACTGCGCGGGAGAGGGCGAGAACGGTCGCGTCGTCGGCGAAGCGCCCGACAAGCTGGACGCCGACGGGGAGACCCTCCGCGCTCCGGCCGAAGGGCAGGCTGATCGCCGGCTGGCCGCTCGCGTTGAAGGGCGCGGTGAAGGGGCAGATGCCGAAGAGCGTGTCGAGGAAGGCTTCGAGATCGTCGCCGCTCGTGTCGAGGACGCCGAGCAGGACCGGCGGGGTCGCCATCGCCGGGGTGACGAGGATGTCGTGGCCGGTCCAGAAGGCGGAGAGGCGGCGCACCTCCGCGTTCATCACCGCGCTGCGGGCGAGATGCTCGCCGAGCGACGTGCGGGCGGCGAAGGCGAGGGCGGCGCGGGTCATCGGCTCCAGCCCCTCGCCGTCCGCCGCCCCTCCGGGAAAGAGCCCGGCAAGCGAGCCCATCAGCAGGCGGATCGTCGCGTCCGTCAGCCCTTTCGCATCGAAGTTCGGCGTCGCCTCCTCCACGTCATGGCCCATGTCGGCGAGGAGCCGCGCCATCGCTTCCGCCGCCGCGGCGCAATCCGGATGCACCGGGTCGCCCGCCAGCGTCCGCGTCGTGAAGCCGATGCGGAGCCTGGAGGGCGCCTTCTCGATCAACCGCTCGAAGGGCTCGTCCGGCGTCTTCGTGAACCAGGGCGCGCCGACATCAGGCCCGGCGGTGAAGTCGAGGATCGCCGCGCTGTCCCGCACCGAGCGGGCGACGGCGTGTTCATGGCTGATGCCGAAATTCGGGTCGCCCCGGTGCGGGCCGAGGGCGTTCACGCCGCGCGTCGGCTTGAAGCCGACGACGCCGCAATTCGCGGCGGGCGCGCGGATCGAGCCGGCGCTGTCCGTCGCATGGGCGGCGGGCAGCATGCCTGCGCCAACGGCGGCGGCGGCCCCGCCGCTCGATCCGCCCGCGCTCCGGCTCCTGTCCCACGGGTTCAGCGCCGGGCCCCAGAGCGCCGGTTCGGTCGAGACGGAGAGGCCGAATTCGGGGGAGTTCGTCCGCCCGAGCATCGCGAAGCCGGCGGCGCGCATCCGCGCAAAGGTCGTCGAATCGAAATTGTGCGTCTGGCCCCGGAAGCGGCGGCTGCCATTGGCGAGCGGCAGGCCTTTGACCGGCGCGTGGAGATCCTTCGCGAGCCAGGGCATGCCGTGGAACCGGGGTCGCTCCCCCCCCGCCGCCTCCGCCGCGTCGAGCGCGGAGAGCGCCTCCTCGAAGCGCGTGACGACGACGGCGTTGAGCGCGGGGTTCAGCGCCTCGATCTCCCGGATCGCGGTCAGCGCGACCTCGCGCGGTGCGATCTCCTTCCGCGCGACGAGCGCGGCGAGCCCGACGAGGTCCTGCGCCCGCCATTCCTCCCGCGTCAGCATCACGCGCGCTCCGGCCGGGGCGAGCCCCCGGCGACGATGTTCAGGATCACGGCGTCCTCCCGGCTTTTCGAGATGAAGGCGTGCCCCATCCGCGCGTCGTAGTAGACGCTGTCTCCGGCGGCGAGGCGGATCGGGGCGTAGATGTCGGTGATGAGCTCGACCTCGCCCGAGACGACATAGACGAATTCCTCCCCCGGATGGGAGATCAGGGACTCGAACTCCTCCCGTGACCGCGCCCTCACATGCGCCACGGTCGGGTCGATCAGCTTGTCGAGGAGGCCGGTCGCCATCGGCTCGTAGACATAGGCGCCGGCGGGATGCGCCTTGCGCTCCGCCGCGCGGGTGACGTTAAGGCGGCCCTCCGCGCCCGGATTCGCGCGCGGCGCGGCGCCCTCCAGCAGCGTGCTGAAATCCGCGCCGAGCCCGCCGGCGAGCTTCAGGAGCACGTCATAGGTCGGCGAGGTGCGGGAGGTCTCGATCTTCGAGATCGTGGAGACGGCGAGGCCGGCCCGGTCCGCCAGCTGCTGCATCGTCATGCCGGTGGTGCGGCGGAGGGCGCGCAGCCGCGCTCCGAACTCCTCGCCGCCCGGCAGCGGCGCGCGCGCCGCCCTCTCGCCCTCCGCCATGCTTCGCCCTCCATCGGCATTCACGGCGAGTATTTCCGAAAGGAAAATGATTGACAAGTTTTCCGATCGGAAAAAGCATGGCCCGAACGGGAGTGCTGCATGGGCCTTGCGCTGATCCTTCTCTTCGGAGCCGCCGCCATCCTCGCCGGCGCCGCCGTGGCCTATGTGGCGGGCGCTTCCGCCGTACTCGCCTTTGTGGCGACCGATCACGCCCGCTTCCTCGCGATCATGCCCCAGCGCATCTTCAGCCAGCTCGACGTCTTCACCTTTCTCGCCATGCCGCTCTTCATCCTCGCCGGCGAGATCATGACGCGCGGCGGGGTTACAGCGCGAATGATCGACCTCGCCCTCCTCGCCGTCGGGCGGCTGAAGGGCGGGCTCGGCCATGTGAACATCGCCGCCAGCGTCTTCATGGCCGGCGTCTCGGGCTCGGCGGTGGCCGACGCGGCGGCGACGACCAACACGCTCGTGCCCGCGATGACGGCGCGGCGCTATCCGCTCGACTACGCGGCCGCGCTCACCGCGGCGAGCTGCGTGATCGGGCCGATCATTCCGCCGAGCATCGTGATGATCTTCTATGGCGCGCTGATGAACGTCTCGGTCGCCGCGCTCTTCGCCGGGGGCATCCTGCCGGGCCTCCTGATCGCGGCCCTGCTCGCGCTCTGGAACCTGCGCGTCGCGCATCGGGATGATCATCCGGGCGGGGAGGGCGCGGAGCCGCCCCCCCTGTGGCCCACGATCGCCCGCGCGCTGCCCGCGCTCTCGATTCCCGCCACCATCGTCGCCGGCATCGTCTTCGGCGTCGTGACGCCGACGGAGGCGGCGGCGCTCGCCGTGCTGATCGCGGGCGCGCTCGTTCTCGCCTACCGGCTCGCGGACGGGGAAGGGGCGGGGGCCGCCTTCCGCGGGGCGATGGAAGTCGGCTCTGTGGCGCTGGAGCGGGCGGTAATCCTCACCGGATCGATCTTCATGATCCTCGTGGCGGCGGCCGTCTTCGGCTATCTCTTCGGCATCCTCGGCGCGCCGGAGGCCATCGCCGCGCTCGTCGCCCGTGTGGAGCTGACGGGAACGGCCTATCTCCTCCTCGCGGCGGCGGTGCTCTTTGTCGCGGGGATGTTCATCGACGTGACGATGGCGCTCGTCCTCCTCGTCCCGCTCCTCATTCCGGCGGCGACGGCGACGGGGCTCGACCCGGTCCATGTCGGCATCGTCGCCTGCATCGTGCTGACGCTCGGGCTGATCTCCCCGCCCTTCGGCGGCTGCCTGATGGTCATCTCGGCGGCGAGCGGGGTGAACTACGCCCGGCTCTGCCGCGCGGTGACGCCCTTTCTCGGCGTCCATCTCGTCGCCGTCGTGATCCTCATCCTCTTCCCCGCCATCACCCTGACCCTGCCGCGCCTGGCTGGGCTCTCGCCCTGAACCGACCAGAAGGAGAGACGACATGCAGAAGACATTCGCCCTCGGCGCCCTCTTCGCCGCCGCCGCCCTCGCACCCGCACCGTATTCCCCCGCGGCGGCCGAGGAAATCCGCATCGCCGTCGGCTGCCCGCCCGTCCCCGCCTGTTCCGACTGGCTCTGGGCGGAGGACCTCGCGGGCCGCCTCAACGCCGGGGGGCTGGAGGCGAAGGTCTATACCGGCGGCGCGCTCGGCAAGGATCCGGAGATCGTGGACCAGCTGGCGCAGGGCCTCCTCCAGTTCGGCCTCGTCAACTTCGTGATGATCAAGGAGGTGGACCCGACCGTCCTCGGCTTCCTCGCGCCCTACATGTTCGACGACATGGCGCATTTCTTCCGCGCTACGCTCGATGCGGAAAGCGCGCTGATGGACGGCGTGAAGGCGTCCATGGCGGCCCAGGGCGTCCGCATCGCCGGCCTGCCCGGCATCGGCGGCACGATGGGCATCTTCAACTCGAAGCGCCCGGTGACTGGGCCCGGGGACCTCGCGGAACTGCGGCTTCGCGCCATCGACGACAGCCAGATCAAGCTCTTCGAGCAATGGGGCGCCGCCGGGGCCGTGGTGGACATGCCGGAATTCGCCGGCGCCGTCTCCCAGGGCGTGGTGGACGGCTATTTCAACCCGCCCATCGTGCCGGTGATCTTCAAGCATACCGACTTCCTGACCCATTACACCGATCTCGGCGCCGGCACGCCATTCCGCTCCGCGCTGATGTCGGCGGACTGGTATGACGGGCTGGACGACGCGGCGCGCGCGCTGGTTGACGAGGCGGTGGCCGCCGCGATGGAGGGCAACCGCGCGTGGACGCTGGAGGCGGCGAAGGCGGAGCCCGCCATGCTCAAGGAGCGGGGCGTGACCGTGACGGAGCTTTCGCCCGAGGCGCTGGCCGATTTCCGCGCGCGGTCCGAGGCGGTCTGGCCCATCCTGATGCCGGAGGAAAAGATCGCCGCCTTCCAGGCGCTCGCCGAGGCGACGCGGAAATGAGGCTCGCGGCGGCGCTCGAACGGGCGAGCGCGGCGGCGGACCGGGTCTGCCTGCCGCTCGCCAAGGCGGCGCTGGCGGGGATCGCGCTCGTGATCCTCCTCCAGATCGCGCTCCGCTACGGCTTTCGCGCGCCGCCCGCGTGGACGGAGGAACTGGCCCGCTACCTGATGGTCTGGGGCGGCCTCCTCGGCGCCGCCTCGGCCTTCCGCCGTGGGGCGGACCCTGTGATCGTGCGCCCGCGGGAGGGCGGCGCTCGCCGGGCGGCGGCGGCGCGGCGGGCGGCGGTCTTCGCCGCCGTCCTCGTCTTCCTCGCTCCCGTCATCGCCTATTCGCTCGCCGGGCCGGGAGGGGACGTGGACCGCGGCTTCATCGCCCGGAGCCTCGCCCGCACGTCGAACGGCCTCGGCGTCAACATGGCGCTGATCGGCGCGGCGATTCCCGTCTCCGCTGCGCTGATCCTCCTCCACGCCGCCGCGCAGGCGCTTCGGCCGGGCCCGGAAGGCGCCCGACCGTGATCCTCGTCGGCGCGGAGGAGATCGGGCGGCTCGGCTTCGCGGCGGCGGAGGCGGCGCTGCGCGAGCCGATGATCGACCTTTCGGAGGGGCGCGCCATCGTGCCCGCGCGCTGCGTCGTCAATCTCGGCGGCGGCGACCGGCTCGGGCTGATGCCCGGGGCCTGGGGCGGGGTTCACGGCGTGAAGGTCCTTTCGCTCTTTCCCGGAAACCCGGCCAAGGGCCGCTCCAGTCATCTCGGCCATCTCCTGCTCTTCGACCGGGAGACGGGGGAGACGATCGCCGCGCTGGAGGCGGATGCGCTCACCGCGCTGCGGACCGCGGCGATGACCTGCCTCGCCACGCGCGCGCTCGCCCGGCCCGGACCGCGCCACTTCGCGATCCTCGGCGCGGGGGAGCAGGCGGCGGCGCATCTCGCCGCCTTCCGCGCGCGTTTCGAGCCGGAGGAGATCCGGATCTGGGCGCGCCGGCCGGAGCGGGCGGCGGCGCTGATCGCGGCGGCGGGGCCGGAGCGTCTCGTCCTCGCGGAGACGCTCGAACGCGCGCTCGCCGGCGCGGATGTCGTGACGGCGCTCACCGCCGCGCGCGCGCCCTTCCTGCCCGGCCGCCTGCTGCAGCCCGGCCAGCACGTGAACCTCGTCGGCGCCAGCCTCGCGGACCAGCGGGAGATCGACGACGAGGGCGTCGCCCGCGCCCGGCTTTTCACCGACTCAAGGGAGAGCGCCTCGCGCGAGGCGGGCGAGATCATCGGCGCCCGCGCGAGCGGCGCGATCCTGGATGACGTTGCCCTAACGGAGATCGGCGCCGTCCTCTCCGGCGCGGCGCCGGGGCGCGGCGGGGCGGGCGAGCTCACGCTCTACAAGTCGCACGGCGTCATCGTGCAGGATCTCGCCGTCGGCCTCGCCGTTCTTCGGGCGCGTGGCTAGAGTTCAGGAAGCGGCCTTCGCGCTTTCGCAGATCGGCCTGGAACGGCGCGGACGCGCCAAGCGGGCAAGCGGCGATGTGGCCGCCTTCGATCCGCCTCAAGGCGTCGAACGCGGCGTTGAGAGCGAGGTCGGGGTCCGGGTCGTCGTCCGCCGTCGCCGCGCCCGCGCGGGTCTACACGGCGCCGCTCGCCTCATAGCGCGACTTCGCCAGCCATTCCGGGCTGATCTCGACGCCCCAGCCGGGCGCGTCCGCAACCCGGACCCGCCCGCCCTCGATCCGGTAGGGCGAGTCGACGAAGAGGCCGTATTGCCACGGGTAATAGTCCGGCCCCTCGATGGAGAATTCGAGATAGTCGCCGGCATTCGGAATGGCGCGCAGGAGATGCATGGTGAAGAGCGTCACCATCGACCAGTTCGCGCAATGCGGCGTCACCGGCAGGCCCGCCGCCCGCGCCATCTCGACCACCCGCAGCGTCCGGCAGATTCCCCCGAGATAGAGGATATCCGGCTGGACGATGTCGACGGCGCGCATGTCGATCATCCGCCGCCAGATCGTGAGGTCGCAATCCTGTTCGCCGCCCGTCACGTCGATCTCCAGGGCGTCGGCGACTTCCTTGGTCTGCTCCAGCTCCCAATAGGGGCAGGGCTCCTCGAAATGCCGGAAGCCGTGATCCTGAAGCATGCGGCCGACCTCGATGGCGCGGCGCGGCGAATAGCAGCTGTTGGCGTCGATCAGGAGGTCCACGTCGTCGCCGAGCTCGCGCCGCATGGTGGGGATGATCTCCTCCGTCCGGCCCGGCCATTCGTCCCTGTCGCGGCCGACCTCCGCTCCGGCGCGGACCTTGAAGGCGTCGAAGCCCTGTTCGTCCCGCAGCCGCTTCAGCCGCGCCGCCTCGTCCTTCGGCGTGATGTCGCGTTTCATGGAGGAGGCGTAGGCGCGGAGCGTCCCCGCCGAGCCCCCGAGAAGTTCGGCGACGGGTTTGCCCGCAAGCTTGCCGCGGAGATCCCAGATCGCCGTGTCGAGCCCGGCCATTGCGCGGCGGAGATAGGAGCCGGGGAACTTGTGCTCCCGCTCGGTCACGCGGTCGAGCAGATCGTCGAGGTCGGTTGTGTCCTGCATCAGCGTCCACGGCGCGACCTGCCGGTGCAGCACCTGCGCCGTGATATCGGAATTGTAGGTGGAGACCTGCCCCCAGCCTTGCGATCCATCCTCCGCCGTCACGCGGACGAAGCCCACGTCGCGCGTGCTGAACGTCTCTATGCTCCGGAGTCTCATGCGCCTGCTTCCCTGTCCAGGCGGATGAGGTCCGCCGCCCTTTCGCCGACCATGATGGCGGGCGCGTTGATGTTTCCAGTGGGGATCGTCGGGAATACCGAGGCGTCGGCGACGCGCAGCCCCTCTATCCCGTGCGCCCTGAGCCGCGGATCGACGACGGATGACGCCGGGTCCCGCCCCATTCGGCAGGTTCCGCATTGATGGAAGACGGACCATGACTTCGCGCGGATGAAGGCGTCCACCTCCTCATCGGAGTGGGCGTCCGGCCCCGGCTGGATTTCCTCCTCGATGACGGAAGCGAGCGCCGGCGCCGCCGCGATGCGCCGTATCAGGCGGACGCCCGCGCGCATCAGCGCGCGGTCATGCTCGGTGTCAAGGTAATTGCCCCTCAGCTCCGGAGCCTCCAGCGGATCGGCGGAGCGGATCGCGACCGAGCCGAGGCTTGTCGGCTTGCAAGGGTTGAACCCGAGCAGGAAGCCGGGGAACGGGTCCGGGTTCATCAGCGGGCGCGTTCCGGGTGGCGCGCGCGTGTAGCTGACCGGCGAGAAATAGAGTTGCAGATCCGGCGGCCCGCCCCCCTCCATCGCCCGGACGAAGCCGCCGCCCTGGTTGAGGCTGAGCGAGAGCGGCCCGGTGCGGGTCAGGAGATAGCGGAGCGCGGCGCGAAGCTTGCCGGCCCAGGGCCGCAGCTCCTGATTCAGCGTCGGCGCGCGGGAGCGGTAGAGATGATCGGCCCCCAGATGATCCTGCAGGTTCCGGCCGACCTCCGGCGCGTCGCGGACGATGTCGATCCCGTAACGGCGGAGAAGCGATCCCGGGCCGATCCCGGAAAGCTGGAGGAGCTGCGGCGAGTTGATGGCGCCGCCGCAGAGGATCACCTCCGCCCGGGCCTGCGCGCGCTCCAGCCGACCCGCCCGCCGGTATTCGACGCCGACGGCCCGCCGCCCTTCGAAGAGGATGCGGGTCGCATGCGCGCCGAGGCGGGTTTCGAGATTGCGCCGCCCCCGCGCCGGCCAGAGATAGGCGCGCGCCGCGGAGGCGCGAAACCCGCCCTTCGTGGTGATCTGGTAGAGCGCGGCGCCGTCCATCCGCGCCCCGTTATAGTCCGGGTTCGTCGGAATGCCGGCTTCCGCGGCCGCCTCCAGATAGGTCCGGGTGAGGGGGTGGACCTCGCCGGAGACGTCATGGACCGGCAGCGGCCCGCCGGCGCCGCGCCATTCATCGGCGCCGCCCTCCCAGTCCTCCATTCGCCGGAAGACGGGCGCAACTTCCTGCCAGTCCCAGCCGGGCGCGGATTCGTTCCACTCCGCATAGTCCGCAGGATGGCCACGGACATAGACCATCGCGTTGATCGAGCTCGACCCGCCGAGAACCTTGCCGCGCGGCCAGTAGGTGCGCGCCCCGTCCAGTCCCGGGTCGGGCTCGGTGAGGTATTTCCAGTTTACCCGCGCGTCATAGTAGATCTTGCCGTAGCCGATGGGGACCCGGATCCAGATCCTTCGGTCCGATCCCCCGGCCTCCAGCAGCAGAACGGTCGCCCGCCCGTCCTCCGTCAGCCGCGCGGCGAGGGCGGAGCCGGCGGAGCCCGCGCCGACGATCACATAGTCGAAAGCGGTCATTTCCCGGCGGAGCCCCGCCCGAAGACCTGCGCCAGCACCATCGCCAGCGTCGTGACGACGATCATCAGTGTCGAGATCGCGGCGATGGTCGGGTCGATCTGGTCGCGGAGCGCGTTGAACATGCTGCGCGTGAGGGTCGGATTGTCCCCCCCCGAGATGAACATCGCGACCACCACCTCGTCGAACGACGTGAGAAATGAGAGGAGCGCCGCGGTGATGACGGAGAAGCGGATCTGCGGCAGCGTGATCGTCAGGAAGGCCCGCCAGCGCGGCGCGCCGAGGCTCCGGGCCGCCAGTTCCTGGTTCATGTCGTAGCTCTTCAGCGCGGACCCCACGACGATCAGCACCAGCGGCAGCGCGAGGATCGTATGCGCGAGCACGAGGCCCGCGAGGGTGTAGATCAGGCCGAGCTTCGCATAGGCGTAGAAGGCCCCGATGGCGACGAGCACGACCGGAACCATCATCGGCGCGATCAGGAGCACGAAAGCGGCGCGGACGAGCCGGAGACCGGACGTGTGGAGACCATAGGCCGCAAGCACCCCGATCGGGGTCGCCACCAGCATCGTCAGCACCGCGGCCTTGAGCGAGGTTTCGGTGGCGAGCATCCATTCCGACGAGCCGAAATAGTTCCGGTACCAGCGGAGCGACCATGTCTCCGGCGGGAACTCCAGATACTGGGAGTCGGAGAAGGACATCGGGATCACGATCAGCGTCGGCGCGACGAGGAGGATCATCGCGATTACGGAGAAGACATAGAGCCACAGCCGCTGGCCGTGGGTGACCTGCGTCTCCGAGGCCGGACGGCCGAACCAGCCGCCGATCATCGCCCACCCCCCGCCATCGACTCCAGCCTCAGGAACCGCGACGAGATCCAGAGGATGGCGAGCGTCAGGACCAGAAGCACCACGCCGAGGGCGCTGGCCGCGCCCCAGTTCACGAAGAGCTCGATGTTGGAGACGATCTTCATCGACACCATGATGACCCGCCCGCCGCCTAGCACGGCCGGCGTCACGAAGAAGCCGAGGCAGAGCACGAAGACCATGAGCGAGCCGGCGAAGAGGCCCGGCGTCGAGAGCGGAAAGAAGATCGTCCAGAACGCGCGCGTCGGGTTGGCGCCGAGATTGGAGGCGGCCTTCATGTAGTCCCGGTCGATGGCCTTCATCGCGCTGTAAACCGGCAGGATTAGGAAGGGGAGCATGATATGCACCATGCCGATCAACGTCCCCGTCATGTTGTGGACCATCTTCACCGGCTCCGCCCAGAGGCCGAGCGAGATCGCCCAGTCATTCACCAGCCCCTGCTTCTGCAGGAGGACCAGCCAGGCGTAGGTGCGGACGAGAAGCGAGGTCCAGAACGGCAGGAGGACCGCGATCATGCAGAGATTGGCGGCGCGCGCCGGCAGCTGCGAGAGGAAATAGGCGAGAGGATAACCGATCAGGATGCAGAGGCCGGTCGTCAGCAGGCTCACCTGGAAGGTCGTGACGAAGATCCGGTAGTAGGAACTCCGCTCCAGCATCCGGTCATAGTTCTCCCATGAGAGCGCGCCGTCGGCCCCGATGAACGACAGGTAGAAGAGCCATCCGACCGGGATTACGAGGATCACCAGAACAAGAAGAAGCGCCGGGGAGCCGAGGCCGAAGAGCCGGAGCCGCTCCAGCCGGGCGTCGAGGCGGAGGCCGCTTGCGTTGTCCGCGAACGCGGTCATCTCACCCGTCCCCGTCTTCGATGAGGATCGCGTCCTCGGGCGCGAGGGCCAGCGTCGCCTGCGCGCCCGGTTTGGGCAGGCCCGCGACCGTCCCCTCCCGGATCGGGCCGCGGAGGCCGATCTCCGACCCGTCGGACAGGCGGGCGTAGAGGAGGTAGCTGTCCCCCTGGTAGACGACTTCGGATACGGTCGCCTCGAACCGGTTCACATCCTCCCCGGTCTCCTCGCCGGCGAGACGCACGCGTTCAGGCCGGATCATCAGGAGGAGGGAGCCGGAGGCGGGGATCGACCCCCCGATCTTCAGCGGCGCCCCGTGGAGGAGCACCTGATCCCCCGATCGCGTAACCGGGAGGAAGGCGGAATCCCCGATGAAATCGGCGACGAAGCGGTTCGCCGGCCGGTCGTAGAGCGCCTGGGGCGTGGCGAGCTGCATGATCCGGCCGTGGTTCACCACCGCGATCCGATCCGACATGGTCAGCGCCTCGCGCTGGTCATGCGTCACGTAGACGGTCGTCATCCCGAGCTTCTCATGCAGATGCCGGAGTTCGATCTGCATGCGATCGCGCAGCTTCTTGTCGAGGGCGGAGAGCGGCTCGTCCATCAGCAGGATGCGCGGCTCGAACACGATGGAGCGCGCCAGCGCGACACGCTGCTTCTGACCGCCCGAGAGCTGGTCGATCCGCCGCGCTCCGTAGCCGCCGAGCTGCACCGTCTCCAGCGCGCGCTCCACACGCGACTCCGCCTCCGCCTTCGGCGTGTTCCGGAGTCGGAGCGGGTAGCCGACATTGCCGGCGACGGTCATGTGCGGGAAGAGCGCGTAGTTCTGGAAGACCATGCCGACGTCGCGCAGGTGCGGCGGCTTGCGGATCATCTCTGTTTCGCCGAACTTCAGGCTGCCGCGGTCCGGCCGGGTGAAGCCCGCGAGCACCATCAGGAGCGTCGTCTTGCCGGAGCCGGAAGGGCCCAGCAGGGTCAGGAACTCGCCGCTCCGCACGTCCAGCGAGACGTCGTCGAGCGCGAAAACGCGCCCGTATCGCTTCGTAACGTTCCTGACCGTGATCGGGAGCGCTCCGACCGCTTCATTCTGCATGTCCTTCTCCCCGATGCGGGTCCGCGGGCCCGGCGGGCCCGCGGAGCGTCGTTGTCCGGCTCGGGGTTATTCGGTCAGCATCTCCTGATACATCTCGTCCGCGATGGTCTCCCACTTCGCGTACCATTCGAGGGAGACCGGCAGCTGCAGCGCCGCGTTGGCCGGCGAGGAGGGCAGCGTCGCCGCCGTCGCCGCGTCGATCACGCCCGTGTCGTAGGCCGCCTTGTTGGTCGGGCCGTAGGTGATGTATTTTGGCAGATCGTCCTGGTATTCGGGCTTCGAGATTTCCGCGAGGAAGGCCATCGCCGCGTCCTTGTTCGGAGCGCCCTTCGGAATGGCGAAGCAGTCATAGTCGAGCAGGGCCTGGTTGAAGCTGTACTTCACCTTGCCGCCGTCCTTCGCGGCGTTGTCGAACCGGCCGTTCCAGCCCGTCGTCATGTCGACCTCGCCGTCCTTTATCAGCTGAGCGTGCTGCGCCCCTGAGGACCAGAAGACGTCGATATGCGGCTTCAGTTCGCGGATCTTGTTGATTGCGCGCTCGATGCCCTCTTCCGAATCGAGCACCTTGTAGACTTCCTCCATCGGCACGCCGTCCGCCATCAGCGCAGGCTCCAGCGCGCCGGCGACCTTGTTGCGGTATGCGCGCTTCCCGGGGAATTTCTCCACGTCGAAGAAGTCGGCCCAGCTCTGCGGCCCGGCGTCGCCATAGGTAGCCGTGTTCCAGGCGTAGACCGTCGAGAAGACGTCGCCGCCAACGCAGTAATCGGTGGCGAGCCCCGGGTAGAAGTCGGAGATGTCGATGATCGTGTAATCGAGCTTCTCCAGCAGGCCCTCCGCTGCGGCGCGCGCCGCCGAGCCGGAGCCGCTGGCCACGATATCGAGCGTCACGACGCCAGAGCTGACCTGAAGCCGCACGTCGGACATGCCGCCATAGGTCTCCTCCTTCACGGCGATGCCGGTGGCGGCGGCGGCGGGGACGAACAGCGCCTTGCTCTGCGCCTCCTGATAGGAGCCGCCCCAGGATGCGATGGTCACGCTCCTGTCCTGCGCCGCGGCGGCGCCGGACAGCAAAGCCGCGACTGCGACCAGTCCAAGTCGGATTCTCATGGCAGACCTCCTTGTCGTGCGCCGTTCTGTGTAGGCCGGGCGACGCGGCGCTTCAGCCGCCCGGTTCCGCGTCGACGGCCCTAGGCCGCCGCCCGCTGATATTCGATCCGGTCCCGCCAGCGATACCAGGCGACGGTCGCGGGCAGGAACCAGGGGTTTCCGGTGTAGAGCGGGCGGGTCGGGTTGGGCAGGTCGTCGAAGGCCGTCCTGCCCGCCTCCAGCCCCATTGTCTTCTGGCCGAGCCGCATGCCGAGATAGCTGGCCATCGAGACGCCGGAGCCGCAATAGCCCATCGCATAGCGCACCCCCTCGTGGGTTCCGGTGTGCGCCAGCTCGTCGAACGTATAGGCGACGAGGCCCATCCAGGAATGCGTCGCGCGATAGCCGGAGAGCTCGGGGAAGATGCGGACCATGTCCGCATGGAGCTTCGGCCCGCTTAAGGAAACGTCCGTCTCGCTTGCGGATACGCGCCCGCCGAAAAGCACCCGGGTCCCGTCCGGCGAGGCGCGGTAGTAGTAGACGACCTTGCAGCTGTCGCTCGCGATCCGGTTCGTCGGGAAAAGTCCGGCGACGAGATCCCTCGGAAGGGGCTCTGTGGCGATGATGTAGCTGCCGATGGGGATGACCCTGCGGCGGAGCCAGGGAGTCAGGTTCGTCGTGTAGCCGTTCGTCGCCACGATCACCTCGCGGGCGCGCACCGGGCCCTTCGCCGTCGCAAGGACGAAGCCGCGCGAGTCCCGCGCGATCCGGGTCACGGTGCAGCGACCGACTACCTGGACGCCAAGCGCGAGCGCGCGCGCCAGCAGCCCGCGATGGTACTTCGCCGGGTTGAGCGAGGCGTGGCGCGTGAAGACGACGCCGCCGTGATAGACGTTCGTTCCAAGCTCCCGCCGCTGATCCGCCCTGCTGACGGCGAAGCTCTCGATACCCTCCGCCTTCCGCATCGTCTCCGCATCGCGGGCGAGCTCCTCGTATTTCGCCGGAGTGTGCGCGGCGTGGAAGCGTCCGCACCGACTGAAATCGCACTCGATCCCCTCCTCCTTTGTGAAGGTCTCGATCCATTCGAGCGCGGTCTCGCCCTCCCGGCGGATCGCCCGGGCCCGTTCGGCCCCGAAACGCATGCTCAGCTTGGCGAGCGAGGGCTTCACGCTTGTGCTGATCTGCCCGCCATTGCGCGTGCTGCAACCCCAGCCGGGCTCCCCGGCATCCAGCACGAGGGTCGCGGCGCCGCCCTTCGCCGTCTCGATCGCGGCGTTCAGGCCGGTATAGCCCGACCCGACGATGGCGACGTCCACCTCGTCCGGAATCTGATCCGGAAACGCGGGCGGCGGCGGCAGGCCGTCAAGCCAGTATGACGTGTCCCTGAAATCCGGCGTCAGCGCGTTTGTCCGCGGAGTCATGTTCGATCCTTGCCGAAAACGCCTGCTCCTGATCAGCCGGCGGGCGCGGCTCACATTTGCCTTCATTGACGCTACGGGCGGAATCGCATTAGATCAATTTAAACAGCGTAATTCGTGTATTCGAAACGCTTATGGAAACGCCTGTGAGGCGCGATGCAACTCAAGCTTCGGCATCTCGAAGTCTTCACCGCGCTGCTTGAGGCCGGGTCGGTTTCGCGCGCGGCGGAGCGGCTCAACCTCACGCAGCCCGCCGTCAGCATCGCGCTCGGTAATCTCGAAACGCAGCTGGGCTTTCGCCTCTTCCATCGCGAACGCGGCTATTTCGCTCCGACCGCCGAGGCGATGCAGCTTCACGACGAGGTCGCTCAGGGGCTTCGCGCCATCGCGAGGATCGAGCGCCGCGCGGCGGAAATTCGCACCGGCGCGACCGGAGGCGTGAGCATCGCGACGAACGGCGCGCTCGCCGTCAATTTCCTTCCGCGGCTGATCGCCGGCTTCCGTGGCGACAATTCCGGCGTCGGCGTCGAGTTGCGGGTGCATTCGTCGCGCCAGATCGCAGCCTGGGTGGCGGCGGGGCAGATCGATATCGGTCTGATCGACACCCCGGTTCCGGTCGCCGGCCTCAGCACGGAGATTTTCCGACTGGAATGCGTCTGCGTTATGCAGGCGAAGGATCCGCTGGCCGCGGAGCCGGTCGTCACGCCGGCCCACCTGCGAGACCGCTCGATCATTGGCGTCACCGGCGACCATGCGGTGGACCGACAGCTTGAGACGCACCTGTCAAAGACGGGCGCGCCCGTTAAGCGCGACGTCACCAGCTACTTCTTCGCCATCGGGCGGAACATCGTGGCCGAGGGCGGCGGCGTTGCGATCATCGATCCTGTCAATGGCAAGGCGGATCTCGGCGACGGGGTCGTCTGGCGACGGTTCGAACCGCGGATCGACCATGAGGCCGCAATGATCACCGCTCGTGGCCAGATCCTCAGTGATGCGGCCAAGGCCGTTCGCCAGCTCGTCCGCGACGGCCTGAAAGCCGTCGGCGCGGAGACGACAGGTGTCGAGTAGGGCCATCCGGCCGGGCCGCGAGAAAGGGGTCGTCATGCTGAATTCGGAGCCGATCCGGACCTTTATCTCCTTCGCCGCAGCGCGGTTCGGCGCGCATCGAAGCGAGATAGGAACGAAGATTGCCGCCGCGCTTGAGAAGCCGCGCGACCTCGCCCCGCGATCACCCCGCGCGATGCTTCCGGCCATGGACGGGATGGCGGGCGCGTGCGACCCGCTGGTCGAGGTTCTTGTCCCTTGCTTGCCGCTCCTTGAATGGCGGGCGCCAGGATTCGGCCGCCTTTCTCCGGAGATCGCGGACAAGATGGCCGTCTGCGAAATCCTCGGCCCCGACGGGATGTTCATCGACCCGGATATCCGCTTCGGTCTCCTTGTCCAGCGTGCGCATCTCCTCTATCCGCCACACCGGCATGCAGCGGAGGAACTCTACCTCGTGTTGCAGGGAACCGCGCTCTGGGCCGTCGACGGCGAGGAGCCGCGGCCGAGGCGGCCCGGCGAATTTGTTCATCACGCGCCCAGACGAACCCACGCCATGCGGACTGAGGCGGAGCAGCTGCTTGCCGCCTGGGCGTGGACGGGCGACATCGGCGCAGCGACCTATTCGGCCTGAATTGTTGATTTCAAGTGCAAGTCTCGGCGAGCCGGAGCGTCGGGGTTTGACAGGAACGAACCTCCGCTATCATTCCCCTGATTTCTCCGGATCGGATCAATCCGTTGCGGCGGATTTCCGTCTCTTTCGCGCGTGATCGCGCCGTCATCGGCGGGCTTGCCTTCGCACGCATTGCAACGCGGAACGGCACGACGAGCGTCGCCAGTCTGATGGCCTGCCCGTCAGGCCCGCCGCCTCGTTTCAAGCTCAGACCGCAGGCGTGGCGAAGCCGCCTCTCCGATGGAGAGCGCCGAGAGTGACGACGAAACCCCGAACAGCGCCAGGACCGCGCCGGATGGGTCGTCTCCGTCATCGAGACAGCGCTCGTTCAGGGCGCGACCTCTTCGCAAGGTCGTCTCCGCGGCGAAGTCAAACGCCCGCGACGACGTCGGGCGTCTTTTCGCCGCTCTCATGGCGGGCGAGACGCCCGATGACGGGTAAGGACAAGCCGGCGGCGAAGACAGCAGCGCATGGCCCCCGGGCCCTTCGCCTCGCCGAGATGCCGGAGCCTCCGTTCCGGGCCGGGCGTTTCGCCGTCGCTCCCGATTGCGGCGAGTTCCGGCCGGTCAGGTTCGCGCCCGCGGCGGCTGCTGAGCTTCGGCGTCGGCTCGGGGGGCGATCTCCGTCCCGTCGCCGGCGGTGCTCAACGATCCAGAAGCTCGCGGAGGAGCGACCTCAGCTCTTCCGCGCGCGGAGCGTCCAGCAGCGCGGCGATGCGCGCCTCCTGCGCCTTGCTGACCCCGGAAAGCCGCTTCCAGAGCGCCTTTCCCTCCGGCGTGGTGAGGATCTTCACCCGGCGCCGGTCGGCCGGATCGGGCGAGCGGAAGACGAGCTGCTCCGAGACCATGCGGTCCACGATTTTCGTGAGCGTTGCGGGCTCGACTAGGATGATCTGTGCGAGTTCCCCCATCGCGCATTCCCCGCGCTGGGCGAGCGCCTCCAGCACACGGAACTGTTCTATCGGCACGCCGCCGGGCCGGAGCCGTTCGGCGAGCTCATCCTCCAGCCGGCGATTGACGCTGGCGATGATGTATCCGAGCTGCTGGTTCAGTTCCGGGCCGTTCATTTCAGTCCTCCGGCGTCTCTCTCCCAAGAGACCATATCGTTTTCTACCATTGCAGCGTGGATATGCCGATGACGGGGGCGCGATCAAGAGAAACCGGCGCGGCTCAGAGCGTGGCGCGAACCCGGAAGCCGGTGCCGTCCGCCTCGGCGATATGGATCGGCCTGAGCCGGCTGCGCCTGGCATGCGGGCGGCGCATCGCCGTGAGGAGGCTCTTCGCATCCGAGCGGCCCGCCTCTCCGGCAAGGTCGGCGACGAGCCTGATGGCGTTGTAGCAGCCGAGGGAGAACACATTCACCGGCGGCAGCGAACGGCCATAGGCGGCGTCATAGAGCGCGAGCATCGGGTCGTCCGCTCGGCCGTGATTGCCCGCGAAAAAGGTCTCGGCGGCGAACAGGTTCTCGGCTGCGTCGGGGCCGATCCCGAGCAGCAGCGTCTCGTCCATCGCCAGCGCCAGCCGGAGGCTTCGCGCCGCCATGCCCGCCGCAGCGAAGGCGCGATTGAACCGGACCGTCTCCTCGCCGAGGAGAACGGTGATGACCAGATCCGGCGCGGCGCGCCGGATTGTCGCGAGGAGCGGCTCGTAATCCTCGGTGCCGAACGGGATTATCGCCGAGCCGCAGGACTGCAGGCCGCATTGGGCCATCGCATCGTGCGCCGTGCCGTGGGCCGTCCTCGGCCAGATGTAATCGTTGCCCACGAAAAAGCAGCGGCGAACTCCCCGCGCGTCCATCAGCCAGGAGAGCGCCGGGCGCAGCGCCTCCTCGTCCGTCACGCCGAGCGCCAGCGTGCCCGGCCCGGGATAGCCCCCCTCGTATTGCGGCGTGTAGAAATAGGGAACGGCGCCGGCGAGCCGCGCCCGGACGGCGTGGCGCATATGGCTGGGCTGGAAGCCGATGACGGCGTCCGGATGTTCGGTCTCCTGCAGGGCTCCGGCTGCTTCCGCTGCGTCGGCGGGCGTCTCTCCCGAACAGGCGACCGCCATGCGCACCGGCTCTCCGCGCACGCCCCCTGCAGCGTTGATTTCGGCGACGGCGAGGAAGGCGGCGGCCTCGCAGCCCGCGGCCCACAAGCCGCTTGGTCCTCGTCGCGGCAGGATCAGCCCGAGCTTCATCACGCCTCCGTCAGTGACAGAGTCTCAGATTCCCCTTGCATTGCAACATTTTTGTTTTCAACTATCGAATCTGATAGCGGATCGGGCAGTCTCGGGAGAGAAGCGATGAAGGATGGTCACGAATTGGGCAGCCCGGCGGATCTGGGGCTGATGCAGGCGTCCCGGATGCTCTCGTCCGGCGCGGTGAGCGCTCTGGACCTGACGGAGGCCGCGCTGGCCCGCATCGAGGCGACGGACGCAAGCCTGAAATCCTACATGATCGTCGCCGGCGAGCGCGCCCTGTCGAAGGCCCGGGCCCTCGACGCCGAGCGAGCCGCCGGGCAGGTCCGCGGCCCGCTTCACGGCGTGCCCGTTGCGGTCAAGGATCTCTGCCGGACGGAATGGGCGCCGACCTCCGCGGGCATGTCGATCCACAAGGATTACATGGCGGAGGCGGACGCCACGGTCTGCGTCCGGCTCGAACAGGCCGGGGCGATCATCCTTGGCAAGCTTGCGATGACGGAAGGGGCCTTCGCCCATCACCACCCGCTCCTGCAGACGCCGGTCAACCCCTGGGGGGAGCGAACCTGGACCGGGGCGTCCTCCTCCGGGTCCGGCTCGTCTGTCGCCGCGGGCCAGTGCTTCGCTTCGCTCGGCTCCGACACGGGCGGGTCGATCCGGTTCCCCTCCGCCGCCTGCGGCGTGACGGGGCTGAAGCCGACCTGGGGCCGCGTCAGCCGCGCCGGGGTCTTCGCGCTCGCGGACAGCCTCGACCATGTCGGCCCGATGGCGCGGGCGGCGGAGGATTGCGCCGCGATGATGACGGCGCTCGCCGGTGCGGACCCGCGCGACCCCACCACGCTGGACGCGCCGACGCCCGACTACCTCGCCGGCCTCTCCACCCCGGTCAGCGGCCTTCGCATCGGCTTCGACGAGGCTCTTGTCATGGGAGCGGTCTCGCCCGCCACGGCGGCCGCGCTCACCGATGCGCTGGAGGCTTTCCGGGCGCTCGGCGCGCGGATCGTTCCCGTCACCCTGCCCGATGACGCCGGCATGTTCGACGACTGGAACGCGATCTGCGCCGCCGAATGCGCGGTCGCCCATGCCGAGACATGGCCGGCGAAGAAGGCGCATTACGGCCCGATCGGGGCCCTCATCGAAGCCGGCCACGCGGTCACCGGGCTTGAGCTCGCCCGCGCCATGCAGAACCGGCTGATCTATGTCGGCGCGCTGAACCGGAGCCTCATGGACGTGGACATGGTCCTCATGCCTGTGCTCACCGGCGACACGCCGACGATTCCGGACTTCATGGCGATGGTTGAGGGCGGCATCGAGGCGCTGCTGAAATTCACCGCGCCGGCGGACATGGCCGGTCTCCCTGCGCTGACCTTCCCCGCCGGGTTCGACGCGAAGGGCGCGCCGATCGGGCTCCAGCTGATGGGCCCGGCGCTCTCGGAGCCGGCGCTGCTCTCCGCCGGCCACGCCTTCCAGACCGTCACGGGGTGGCACACGCGCCGGCCCGACCTTTCCCCCTTCACCGCCTGAGAGGAGATTCAGATGCACAAGATCGACCTTCCCGACTTCATTCTCGCCCGCGCGAAGGGCCTGCGCGGTGACCGCGAGGTAATCTTCGACCGGCTCGACCCCACCCGGACGGCGCATATCGTCGTCGACCTCCAGAACGGCTTCATGCGCGAAGGCGCGGCGGTGGAGGTGCCGATGGCGCGCGCCATCGTCCCCGCCGTCAACCGCATCACGAAGGCGCTGCGGGACGCGGGCGGCCTTGTCGTCTATCTCCGCTATACCCATGACGCCGCCGAGCCGCAGAACTGGACGGCTTGGTACGGCGAGATGCTCACGGATGCGGCCTCGGAGGAGCTGAAGGAGGTGTTCACGCCCGGCCATCCGGATTTCGAGCTCTGGTCGGCGCTGGACGTTCAGCCGGCGGACTGGATCGTCGACAAGACGCGCTTCTCCGCCTTCGTGCCGGGAACCTGCGATCTTGACGAGATGCTGCGCAAGAAGGGGATCGACACGCTGATCATCACCGGCACGCTGACCAATTGCTGCTGCGAGAGCACGGCGCGGGACGCGAACCAGCGGAACTATCGCACCGTCTTCGTGACCGACGGCAACGCCACGCATACCGATTGGGAGCACAACGCCACCCTCGCCAACATGGCGACGATCTTCGCTGACCTGCAAAGCGCCGACCAGGTGGTCGCCGGCATCGAGCGCGCCAAGGCGAAGACCGCCGCCTAGAGCCGCGGCTCGAAGCGCGGCGCCCAGGCGGCGGCGAGGCGGCGGAGGGCGCTCGAAAGAGCGCCCCCGCTCGGCGCGGCGATGCGGGCCGTCATCCCGGCGCCGCCGCGCAGCAAGCCCGCAGCCGCATAGCAGCCCGGCAGGTCGAGCGGGCCGGGCTCCGCTGGAAAGGCCCCGAACGCCGTCAGGCTGCCGAAGGCGGCGGGGGCATCCGGCAGCCGGGCGAGGCGGGGGAAGCTTTCGGGCCCGGCCTCCTGCCGCTCGGTCAGGATCGTTCCTTCCGGCCCGGTGACGACGAGCCGGGAGGTCCAGCCGAGCGGGCGGACATCCGGCGCACGGAGGCACACGCCGTCCGCCAGAATCAGGACGGCGCCCGGCCCGAGATCGGCCTCGACCGTCTGCCGGAGGGCGGCGCCCTCGAAGAGCACGGCCGGGTCGGGCAGCATGGCGAGCCACGCGCCGGGTGCGAGCGAGAGCCGCCATATCGTCTCCGCCCCGCCCGGCCCGTGAACCGCCGTCGCGCCCGCGGTGACCAGCCGCGCGGCCGCGCCCGGGCCGAGGGTCAGCCGCTGCTCCCAGATGTCGCCCGGCATGAGCGCCGCGCCCGCGGCCTGCGGCACGAGGGTCAGGCAGCCTTCCGGCCCGCCGAGCGCGTAGCCACGCGGCAGCGACCAGGGCCAGGCGACGCGGCGGCGCGCGATGCGCGTGACGCCGCCGGGCCCCCGCTCCAGCAGGAGGTCGAGAACCGGCCCGCCGGCGCGGGGCAGGTCGAGGCTCACGTGAAGAGCACCGCGGCGCTGATGTGGTCCAGCACCGCATCCACGCCCCCGCCGGAGCGCGCATCGGTGGAGAGCACGGGGCGGTCCCGCCGCGCCCTGCGCGCCGTCTCCACCATCGTCGGAACATCGACGCCGACATGGGGGCCGAGATCGGTCTTGTTCACGATCAGAAGGTCGCACATCAGCACGCCGGGGCCGTTCTTTCGGGGGATGTCGTCCCCGCCCGCGACGTCGATCACGAACATCCACCAGTCCACCAGATCCAGGGAGAAGGTGGAGGCGAGGTTGTCCCCCCCGCTTTCGATCAGGATCAGTTCGAGCCCGGGGAACGCGGCCTCAAGCCGGTCCGCCGCGGCGATGTTCATCGTCGGATCCTCGCGGATCACGGTATGGGGGCAGGCGCCGGCCTGCACCGCGAGAATGCGCTCCGGCGGGAGCCGCCCGCCGCGGCGGAGGCGCTCCGCATCCTCGTCGGTCACGAGGTCGTTGGTGATGACGGCGACGTCGACCCGCCCCGCCATCCGCTCCAGCAGCCGCTCGATCAGCGCGGTCTTGCCCGAGCCGACCGGGCCGCCGATGCCCACCCTCGCCGCGGTCATCGGAGGAAATGCCGGCGGTTGAGCGGGACGGAGGTGACCGGCGGCGCCCAGAGCCTCCGGCCGTCCGCCCGCACGTCGAATGTGCGCGGGTCGACCTCGATCACGGGCATGGCGGCGTTGCGCACCATGTCCGTCTTCCGCAAGGCGCGGACGCTGGAGATCGGCAGGATCTCCTTCGCGACGCCGAGCCGCCCCGCCACGCCGCTCTCGACCGCGAGGCGGCTCGCGAAGGTGACGCCGACGCGGTGCTTCGCCGTGCCGAGCGCGCCCCACATCGGCCGGTGCAGCATCGGCTCCGAGCCGATATGGCTGCCGTTCCCGTCCCCCATCGTGGACCAGACGATCTCCCCCGCCTTCACGACCATGGAGGGTTTCGCGCCGAAGCTCGCGGGGGGCCAGAAGGCGAGGTCCGCCATCCGCCCCGGCGCGATGGCGCCGACATGCGCGTCTATTCCGGCGGCGATCGCCGGGTTGATCGTGAGCTTGGCGAGATAGCGAAGCACGCGGGAATTGTCGTTCCGCGCGCTGTCCCCTTCGAGCGGGCCGAGCCGGTCCTTCATCACGCTGGCGAGCTGGAAGCATTTCGCAGCGTTCTCGGCGAGGCGGCCCATACCCTGGGTATCCGTCGCGAAGATGGAGACGGCGCCCATGTCGTGCAGGAAATCCTCCGCGGACATGGATTGCGGGCGGATGCGGCTTTCGGCGAAGGCGACATCCTCCGGCAGGTCGAAGCTCATCATGTGGGCGAGCATCGTCATCGGCACCCCTTCCTCCAGCGCCGCGGGCGTGAAGGGGTTGGTCGGATTGGTCGAGGAGGGGAGGACGCAGGCGTGCTGGTTGACGGCGAGGATGTCCGGCGCGTGGCCGCCGCCGGCGCCTTCCGTGTGGTACATGTGGATGGTGCGGTTCGCGACCGCCGCCATCGTATCCTCGTAGAAGCCGAACTCGTTGATCGTGTCGGTGTGGATATGGACCGAGAAGTCCGCGTCGTCCGCCGCCCTGAGGCAGCCGTCGATCACGCCGGGGGAGGCGCCCAGATCCTCGTGGATCTTCACGCCGAGCGCACCGCCCGCGACCGATTCCGCCACCGCGCCCGGATCCGAACAGCCGCGGCCGAGGAAGCCGAAATTGATCGGATACTCGTCCGCCGCCTGGATCAGCCGGCCGAGCGTGTGGGGCCCGGCGCAGGACGTGTCGAAATGTGGGCCGGGCGACATGCCGATCATCGTCGTGCAGCCCCCCGCGAGCGCATGCCAGACCTGCTGGGGGGAGAGGAAATGCGCATGCGCCTCGATCACGCCGGCGGTGACGATGTGATGGTCGCCGTGGATCACGGTGGTGTTCGGCCCGGTGACGAGGCCGGGCGTCACCCCCTCCATCACGTCCGGATTGCCGGCCTTGCCGACGCCGACGATGCGGCCCCGGCGCACGCCGATATCACCCTTCACGACGCCAAGCAGCGGATCGAGGATGATCGCGTTCTGCACCACCATGTCGAGCGCGCCGGCGCGGTCCGTGCCCGTGGTGCGGAATCCTTCCCCGTCGCGCATCGTCTTGCCGGCGCCGGTGGTCAGCTCCTCGCCCGGATGGGCGTGGTCGCGCTCGATCTCGACGATGAGGGACGTGTCTGCGAGGCGGATGCGGTCGCCCGTCGTGGGGCCGTAGAAAGCGGCGTATTGCGCGCGGGAGATCTTCATTCCGGCTCCTCCATATAGCCGCGCGCCCGGGCGCGGGCGAAGGCCGCCTCCCGTGTCTCCATCCCGCCCTCGGCCAGCCCGGCGAAGCCGTGCATCCGCCGGAGGCCGCCGAAGGGGACAAGCCGGACGGCGCGCGCCACGCCGGGGTCGAAGCGCTCGCCCGCGCCCGAAGGCCGGTCGAGCCGCATGCCGAAGGCGGCGCGGCGGTCAAAGCGAAGCGCCTTGTTGACCTCGAAGAAATGGGCGTGGCTCCGGACCTGGATCGTCCTGTCCCCGACGTTCAGCACCTCGATCTCCACGCCCTCGCGCCCGGCGTTGATCTCGATCTCGCCGGGCTCGATCAGGTATTCGCCGGGTACGGGGCCCGTCTCCGCCTCCGCGCCGGGGCGGACAGGGTCGAAGACGGTTATGAGCTTGGTGCCCTCGTCCATCATGACTTCGACCGAAATGACCTTGATCATCGAGGCGACGCCCGGCTGGACCTCGTCGGCGCTCAGCACCTGACCCCCGAAGGCCACGAGCGCGGGATGATCCAGCCCCTCGCGCGCGGCGGTCACGATCTCGTCTGCGATCAGCGCCGTGGCCTCCGGCGCGCTGAGGCGGATGCCCCGCGCGCGGTAGCGGCGGGCGAGCTCGGCCGCCTGGAAGATCGCCAGCCGCTCCATCTCGGTGGGTGTCAGGTGCATGGGGCCTCCTTCAGGTCACGAAGAGCCGGTCGGCGCGCGGGCGCAGCATCGCGATGTCGGAGAGCGGCGCGAAGCTTGAGAGAGGCGTTCCCGGCGCGGGCGCGGCGGCGGCGCGTTCGAGCGCGGGACGGAGCGTGCGGAGGAGGCCCTGCACCGCCACCGCGCCCACGACGTTCAGCCGGACCGCCGCCGAGGCGAGCCCCTGCGCGGCCTGATGCGCCGAGACGGAAAGCGCCTCTTCGAGCGTGAGCCCGGCCGCCCGGTAGGCCGCCGCCTGGGCGAGCGGCAGGTGCGCCGCCGCCGGCAGCGGCTCCAGCCCCATCCGGCGCGCGGAGGTCAGGAGCGCCGCGCCGGCTTCGAGCGAGCGGAGCCGCATCGCCTCGGACCAGAGGGCGGCGTCCACGATCTCGGCCCAGTCGGGATCGGCTTCCCAGGCGCCTGCGAGCGCCACCCGGTCGAACCGCGCCCAGCGGCCCAGGAGCTCCGCCTCGATCCAGCCGGAGAGGTCGTCGCGCCCGACGCGCCCGTCGCGGAGCGCCGTCTCCAGCCCCCAGGAGAAGGCGAAGCCGCCGCTCGGGAAGGCGGAATCGCCGAATTGCAGGGCGGAGAGGAGGCTCATGGCCGCTCCACGCGGAAGCTTGCGAGCGCTTCGAGGTCGCGAAGCCGCTCGCGATAAGTCTCTTCCGGCCGTTCCAGGATCACGTCCATATGGCCCGGCGCAAACTCCACCCGCCAGTGGAGATTGCCGCACCAGTGCCCGAGCCGGAGCGCGGAGGCGACATCGGCCGGGATCAGCCGGAGCCGGGCGCCGCCGTCGAGCCGGACGAGAATGGCGAGATCGTCGCCGAGATGGAGCACCGCGCCGTCCGACAGGCGCTCCGCCCGGTCGAGCGCGATGGCGCAGTCCCGCCCCTTGTCCGTCACCGCCCGCAGGCGCCGCCGCGCGGCCTCCGCTTCAGGGACGGCGATGATCTCCACCCGCCCCTCATGCTCCAGCGCATGCAGCCTGTGGTGAATCCCCGGATCGCCCGCAAGGCCGACGATCCGGGTCAGCAGCATCAGCCGGCCTCGAACGCCGCCGCGGCGCGATAGATCGTCGGCTCGTCGAAGTGCCGCCCGACCAGTTGCAATCCGATCGGCAGGCCCTCGGACGTCGTCCCGCAGGGCAGGCTGATCGCGGGATGCCCGGTATAGTCGTAAGGGGACGTGTTCCCGAGCATGCACCATGCCTGATGCAGCCAGTCCTCCCGGCTGACATCCGGCTCCGGCAGCTTCATCGCGGTCATGGGCGTGGTCGGCATCAGCAGGAGGTCGAAACGGCGAAGGGGCTCGTCATATTGCGCCCGGTAGAAGGGCCGGAGGTTCTGCCCCTTGGCATAGACCCGTCCGCCATACTTCTTCAACACCCAGGCGCCGAAAGTCGCCATTGCGCGGACCGTATCGGGGAGCTCGTTCGCCCGGTCGCTGACGGCGAGGTTCTTTTCCAGGAGGCTCCGGGGATAGAACCCGAAAGCGCCCGAACCGAGCCCGCCGCCAAAGGTAAGCTGCCGGACCATGCCTTCCGCGATCATCGGCATGAAGATGTCGCCGATCCTGTCATGGGCGGGGACGGAGACCTCCGCCACCTCCGCGCCCATCCGCGCCAGCGCCTCCGCCGCCGCGCGGCATGCGGCGTCCACCTCCGCCATGCTCTCGGGCCGGCCGAACCCTTCGCGGAGAACGCCGATGCGGAGGCCTTTCACCCCCTCCCCGAGCGCGCGCGAATAGGGATGCGTGACCACGTTCTGCTGCCTTGCGTCCCAGCCGTCGGGGCCCGCAATCGCCTCCAGCATGAGGGCGTTGTCGGCCACCGTCCGGGTCATCGGGCCGGCATGGTCGATCGTCACCTCCATCGAACAGATGCCGCTGTAGGGGACGAGGCCATGGGTCGGCTTCAGGCCGACGATCCCGCAAAAGGAGGCGGGCATCCGGATCGAGCCGCCCTGGTCGCCGCCGATGGCCATGTCCACCTCGCCTGCGCCGACCAGCGCGGCCGAGCCCGAAGAGGAGCCGCCCGCGGAATAGCCGTGCTTCACCGGGTTGTGGCACGGGCCGAGCGCGTTCGAATGGCTGGAGCCCGAAAGACAGAAATACTCGCAATGCGCCTTGCCGAGGATCGTCGCGCCAGCGTCCAGCAGGCGCGTGACCACGGTCGCGTCCGCTTCCGGCGTGTAGTGCTGCCACATCGACGCGCCGTTCATCATCGGCACGCCGGCGACGAGGACGTTGTCCTTCAGCGCAACCGTCTTGCCGGCGAGCGGCCCTTCCGGCGCGCCGGGTATCTCCGTCCGCCAGTACCAGGCGTTGAGCGGGTTCTCCTCCGCCGCCGGCCGCCAGCCCGGCGTCCGGGGCCATCGCGATTCCGGCAGGTTGTCCGGCAGGCGCATCGCCGCGTTCGCCGCCGCCACGAAGGGCGTGATGGCTGCGCCGATGAAGGCGACGTCTTCGTCCGTATAGTCGATTCCGAGGCTTTCGCCGATCGCCGTCAGCTCCGCCGCGTTCGGCGCGAGGGGCATTGTCATGGCTCAGAAACCCTTCCAGTCGCCGGCGGATTCGAAGGCGTGGGCGGCCTGGTAGAGCGCCTTCTCGCCCCAGAACCGGCCCGTCAGCATCAGTCCGACAGGCAGGCCGTCAGAGAGTCCGCAGGGCAGGGACAGGGAGGGATGGTGCGAAATGTCGAAGGGGGAGGTGTTGCCGAGCATCTCGAAGGCGCGGGCGCAGATGTCCTCGCGGCTCGCCCCCGGTTCGGGAAGCTTCGTCGCGACCATCGGGACGGTGGGCATCAGGAGCATGTCATGGTCCGCCAGAACCGCGTCATAGGCGGCGCGCAGCTGATAGCTGAGGTTGATCGCCTTGCCGTAGAACCGCTTGCCGTACATCCGGTCCGCATAGGCGCCGAACAGCATCGTGAGCTTCAGCGTTTCGGACAGTTCATCCGCCCGCTTGCGCCAGCCGCGATGGAAGTCCATCAGCGAGGTCACGTAGAGGTCCTGCCGCGAGGTTCCGTAGCCGTCGCCGAGCATCATCGTCTGCGTCAGCCCTTCGAGGCCGATCGGCGCCCAGATCGCCGCCCCGAGCGTATGCCACGGTATCGAGACCTCGGAGATCTCGGCCCCGAGCGCCTCCAGCCGTTTCGCCGCGGCGCGCACCTTCGCATCCACGCCGGGTTCGCTATCGGGCCGGTCGAAGCCCTCCTTCACGACGGCGATCTTCAACCCCTTCGCGCCCTTGTCCAGCGCCTCGGTATAGGCGTCGACCGCGCAGCCGATCTGGCGGGAATCGTAGCCGTCCGGCCCCGCCATGACTTCGAGGAACAGCGCATTGTCCGCGACGGAGCGCGTCATCGGGCCGGTATGGTCGACATAGATCTCGATCGGCATGACGCCCGTATAAGGGACGAGGCCATGCGTGCCCTTCATGCCCACGCAGCCGGAATACGCCGCCGGCATCCGGATGGAGCCGCCCTGGTCCCCGCCGATGGCCATGTCGACCTCGCCGGAGACGACGAGCGCCGCCGAGCCCGAGGAGGAGCCGCCGGCCGACCAACCCTGCTTCATGGGGTTGTGGACCGGCCCCGGCATCGAGGTGTGGCTGCCGCCGGAGAGGCAGAAATACTCGCAGGTCGCCTTGCCGAGGCAGGTCGCCCCCGCGTCGAGCAGGCGGGTGACGATGGTCGCGTCCACTTCCGGCACGTAGCCTTCGAGCGTAGCGGCGCCGTTCATCATCGGCACGCCGGCGACCATCACGTTGTCCTTCGCCGCGAAGGTCTTGCCGGCGAGCCGCCCTTCCGGGGCGCCGGCGATCGTTGATTTCACGTACCACGCCCCCATCGGGTTCTCCTCCGGCGCGGGGCGGTGGCCCGGCGTCCGGGGATACTTCACGCGCGGCAGCGGGTCAGGCAGCCGGTCGACGATGTTGTAGGCGTCGACATAGCCCTTCATCAGGCCCTGGAAGGAGGCCACATCCTCCTTCGACAGGCTCAGCCCGAGTTCCGCCGCGACGCTCTCGACCTGCGCGGAAGTGGGAAGTTGTACTGCCATTTCAGTCTCCTGTCCCTCGTCTCAGGCTGCGAAGCCCATGTATTCGCTGACCGCCCGCGGGTCGGTCAGGCTCGCCCGCGGGATTTCCGCATCGAGGACGCCGCGGGTGATGGCGTAGACGCGGCCGGCGAGGCGGGTGATGAATTCGAGATTCTGCTCGACGAGCACGATGGTCAACTCGCCCCGCGCGGTCAGCTTGCCGAGCGTCTCGCCGATCTCGTCGATGATCGAGGGCTGGATACCCTCGGTCGGCTCGTCCAGAAGCATCAGCCGCGGCCGCGCGCAAAGGCATCTCGCGAGCGCGAGAAGCTGTTGCTCGCCGCCGGAGAGCGCGCCGCCCCGCCGGTCGAGCAGTCGTTCGAGCCGGGGGAAGAGGGCGAGGATCTCCTGCACGACGGCCGCCGGATTCTCGTTGGAGATGCCGACCATCAGGTTCTGCTCGACCGAAAGGTTGGGGAAGATCTCCCGCCCCTGCGGGACAAGCCCCATGCCCATCCGGGCCCGGGCGTGGATCGACTTGCCCTTGAGCGATTGACCGTCGAACGTCACCTCGCCCCCGGTCACCTTCACGAAGCCCATGATGGCGCGCAGCAGGGTGGTCTTGCCCATGCCGTTGTGGCCGAGGATGCCGACGCACTCGCCGGCATTGGCGTGGAAGTCGACGCTGTGCAACGCCGGCACAACGCCGTAGGACGCCTTCAGCCCCTTCACCTCAAGCAGCATCTGATTGCTTCCCCAGATAGATCTCCTGCACCCGCCGATCGGCCATGATTTCCGCCACCGGCGCCTCCGCGAAGATCGCGCCGCGGTGGAACACGGTGACGTCGCGGGCGATTTGCCGGATGAAGGCCATGTCATGCTCGACGACGATCACGGCGGCGGTCTTCGACGCCTCGATCACGAGGCGGGCCAGACGGTCCCTCTCCTCCCCGGTCATTCCGGCGGCCGGCTCGTCCAGCAGCAGCAGCGTCGGCTCGCCCGCCAGCACCATGGCCAGCTCCACAAGCTGCCTCTGGCCGTGGCTGAGGAGCCCGACCTCGCGCCGCGCGAGATCGGTGATGCCGCAGCGTTCGAGACTTTTCTCGGCGATCTCCCGCGCCAGTTTCGGCAGGTGTTTGCGCCGGGCCGCGATGCGCACATGCTCCCAGGCGTCGAGGCCGTTATAGAGGTTCGGCACCTGCGTCTTGATGCCGATGCCAAGGGCGACGATCTGGTGCGTCTGCCAGCCCGTTATGTCCTGGTCGCGGAAGGTCACGCGCCCGGAGGTCGGCGTCAGCTGCCCGGTCAGGCACTTGAAGAAGGTGCTCTTGCCCGCCCCGTTCGGCCCGAGGAGGCAGCGGAGTTCGCCGTCGCGGACGGCGAAGTCCACCCCGTCCACGGCGGTGACGCCGCCGAAGCGCATGGTCAGCGCCTCGGTGGTGAGGATGCGGTACTCAGACATCGGAGGTCGCCGGACGGGCGGGCGCGGACTGTTCATCCGCCTGCGCCGCCCGCCGGAGGCGCAGGAGGGTCCAGCCCTGGATCGCCCAGAGCCTGATCGACGGCACGATCCCCCGCGGAAGGACCAGGACGAGGACGACAAGGATCGCGCCGAGGATCATGAAATTGTTGATGGGCAGCGTCATCTCCCCGAGCTTGAGGGACAGCCACTGGAGCCCGAGGACGCCGACGATCGGCCCGAACAGGGTGCCGATGCCCCCCGCCATCGCCCAGATCAGCGCCTTGGCGGACATCTCCAGGCTGAAGGCGTTCGGGTCGATGAAAGTCTGGTAGGTCGCCCACATCGCCCCTGCGAAGCCGGCGATGCCGGAGCCGATGGAGAAGACGATGACCTTGTGGCGGCGGACGTCGTAGCCGAGAAGCGCGGTGCGGGTCTCGTTCTCGCGGATCGATACGGTGATCCGCCCGAAATCCGAAGCGATCAGCAGCCGGAGCGCGATGTAGACGCCGATCAGCACGACCATGAAGAACTGGAAGAGCTGGACCGGGTCGAGGTCTGCGTTCGGATCGCCCGGCACGTTGACGATGGGAATCGAGGGTATGCCGTTGAACCCGCCGAGCCGCGCGGCGCCGATGGCGTATTCGGGGCCGGCGGTGGTATTGATGATCTTCCAGAAGATCAGCGCCACGACCAGCGTCACGACCCCGAGATAGACGTCGGAGAGCCGCCCGTAGAACATGAAATAGCCGAGCGCCGCGCCGAACGCCGCGGGGATCACGAAGGCGAGGATCAGTGGCGCCGTCGTGTCGCCCATGTTGATCGCCGCGATGGCGAACGTATAGCCGCCGAGCCCGAAGAAGGCCGACTGCCCGAAGGAGAGGATACCGCCATAGCCCCAGATATAGGCGAGGCTGAGCGCATAGACCGACAGGACGACATATTGCGTCATCTGCATGATCTCGAAGAAATCGAAGATCAGGGGCGCGACGAACAGCACGACGAGCCCGAAAGCGGTGACGGCGTAGAAACCCGGATCCCTGAGGATCGGCTTCTCGAAGCGTTTCATGCTCAGATGCTCCTCGTGAAGATGCGGCCTGTGATGCCCTGCGGCAGCAGCCGAAGCAGGACAAGCGCGGCGAGAAGCAGCGCCGCGTCGCCATAGACCGGCCCCCAGCCGAAGGTGACGGACTGGCTGACCGCGCCGAGAGAGCCGGCGGCCGAGATCGTCCCGGTGATGACCGAGGCGCCGCCGACGATGACGGTGATGAAGGACTGGCCGATGAAGTTCACGCCCATCGACGGCACGACGCCGGTGACCGGCGCGAGCAGCCCCCCGGCGAGCCCGGTCAGCGCCGACCCGATCCCGAAGGTGACCATGTAGACAAGCCGGGAATTGACCCCGAGCGCTTGCGCCATGCCGGGGTTCTGCATCACGGCGCGGGCGATCAGGCCGGCGCGGGTGAACTTCAGAACCGCCCAGATCGCCGCCAGAAGCGCCGCCGACGCGGCGATCAGCACGAGCGTGTAGGTCGAGACCTGATAGGCGCCGACCGAGAACCCGCCGAGCGGGGTCGAGACGCCCTCGCGCGTGTTGCCGAAGATCAGCGTCACGCTCCCGACCATGAAGAGCCCCAGCCCCCATGTCGCCAGAAGCGTGTCGATCATCCGCCCGTAGAGGAACCGGATCACCAGCCGCTCGACCAGAACGCCGAAAACGCCGACGACAAGCGGCGCCAGCACCAGGATCGAGATCGCCAGCGGCACGCCGGCCCCGGTGGCGAGGATGACGGTGTATCCCCCGAGCATCAGGAACTCGCCATGGGCGATGTTGATCACCCGCATCATGCCGAAGATGATCGCGAGGCCCGAAGCGAGGAGCACGAGCCAAGAAATGGCGCGCAGAACTTCGATCAGGACGATGAAGGCGTAGTCCATGCAGGGCTCCAATGCTGCGGGAGGGGGCCGAAGCCCCCTCGCTCAGTTCAGGCTGATCTCGTGATGGACGTTCGCGTCCGGCGTCTCGACGAGATTGCACACCATCTGCGTGTCGCTCGGCGGCACCTGCTCGAACTTGCCCTTGATCTGCCAGACGCGGTCCTGAAGCTCCGCGATGTAGACGTCGCGGATCGCGTGGTGGGTGATCGGGTCGATGGTGACCTTGCCCCCCGGCATATCGTAGGACTTGCCCGATTCCAGCGCCTCGATCACCGGCATGCGCTCGATCGTGCCGGCCATCTTCACCGCGTCGGCCCAGATCATCATGCCTTCCCAGGTGCAGGCCGAGAGCTCGGACAGGAGCGGCGTGTCGGTTGGGTAGCGCGCCTTGACCTTCTCGAGGAACGCCTTGTTCACCGGGTTGTCGATCGTGTCGTAGTAGCCGTAGCAGGTCGGGATGCCGTTCGCCTCCTCCGGCGTCATGATGACCGGTTCGGTGCCGGCCGCGCCGAAGGTGGTCGAGGCCATGGGGATCTTGTCCTTCATCCCCGCCGCGACCCACTGGCGATAGAAGCCGAGATGCCCGGTGCCGACGAGGACGGACATGACGATGTCCGGCGCGGCGCCCTGGATCTTCGAGATGGTCGAGCCGAACTGCGTGACGTCGAGCGGGAAGAATTCTGTCGCGACCACCTCGCCGCCATTCGCCTCGACATAGCGCTTCACCCATGCGGCGGTGATCTGGCCATAGTTGTAGTCGGCGGCGATGGTGTAGACCTTCTTGCCCCACATGTTCATCACATGGGGGACCAGCTTTTCCACCGTCTGGGCCGGGGTGGTGCCCAGGCTGATCTCGTTGCGGTCGCAGACCCCGCCCTCATAGAGGGTGTTGTAGAAGTAGAGAGTCTTGAAGCGGTGGAAGATCGGGCGGATCGTCTCGCGGCTGGCCGAGGTGATGCCGCCATGCACGACCGCCACCTTGTCGCGCAGCGCAAGCTGGGTGGCGTACTGCGAATAGAGCGACATGTTCGACTGCGGGTCGTAGGTGACCGCCTTCAGCTGCTTGCCCAGCAGGCCGCCGGTGGCGTTGATCTCCTCGACGGCGAGCTGGAGGATCTGGTTCATCGGGATCCCGGCGAAGTCGATCGGGCCGGAAAGATCGTGCAACCCGCCGACGAGGATCGTGTCGTCGCTGGCCTCGGCTGCGTAGGGCAGGGCCACAGACCCTGCGGCGAGGGCGGCTGCGCCCTTTACGAAACGGCGGCGGCTGATGCTCATGGCGGCTCCTGTTCGTTGAAATTTCCAACATACGGTCAGGGGCCGCTCCACTTCAGGTCAACGAAATCGGGTGCTGCGCGCGAAATTGCTCCTCAGATGACTAAGAATCAGGCGAACTCGGAGGAAATGGTAGAAATTTAGAAAATCTTTTGATGGTTGCGGTCGCAATCAAATGGCGAATCTCCGCGATGCGGGGAGCGTCGCGCCGCCCGAGACCGCCCGCCTCGCAAACGGGGAAAGCCGCCTCAGCCGCGCAGCGGCGTCCACCGCCGGTCATTCAGCACTCTTCCCCGGATCAGAACGGCGAGCCTGTCGCCCCCTGCGATCCGCTTCGGCGCCCCCGAAACGCAGCGCACGGATGCGCGCCTGCTCGATGTGGCGCCGGCATGTGGACGAGGTATTCTCGACCATGAAAGGCGCTACCTCTCCCGGCGGCGCCGGCGACGATGGCGAAGCGCCGGAAGCCGCGCCGCCCGAAGCCGGGCTTCGGGCGGAAGGCTCGACGATCCTCTGCCGCGCCCGGCCGCGCCCGGCCGCGCGCCGGGGCGGACCCGCCTGACCGACGAGGACGAGATGACAGGACCAACCCGCCGATCCACCGCTGCGCAGCCAGACGCCGCCGATCGCCGCCGCAGGCTCATGGCGGGCGCGGCTTGCGGGCTTGCGGCCATCGGGCTCGCCGCGCTCGCGCTGCGCTCGCCGGCGGAGCCGGATCTGGCGCGCGGCGCGTCGCTCTATGCTGAGAATTGCGCGTCCTGCCACGGCGCTTCGCTCGAAGGCGAGCCCGACTGGCAGGAGCCGAATCCGGACGGAACGCTCCGCGCCCCGCCGCATGGCGACAGCGGCCATACATGGCATCATTCGGACCGGCTGCTCTTCGACTATGTGAAGCTGGGCGGCGCCGAGACGCTGGCGCGGATGGGCGTCGGCGGGGTGCAGAGCGCCATGCCTGCCTTCGGCGACGTGCTGTCGGACGACGATATCCGCGATGTGCTCGCCTTCATCCGCTCGCGCTGGTCGCCGCGGATGAGGGAGTATCAGGAACAGATGAATGCGGCCGATCCTGACTGAGCCGAAACAAGAGGACAGACAATGGCAATGAACCGGAGAGCATTCGATTTCGCCAAGACGCCGACCTGCGCTTGCTGCGGCGCCAGGGCGACCGGATGCACGCGACCGGCGCCGCTGTCGAGACGCGGGAATTCAGCGCCGCGCGCTCGACGCGCCGAAGGCGAGGTTCGGCCTCACGCGGCCGGCGGGAACCCGGCCGCCTCCAGCGCGGCCACGATCGCGGCGCGGGGCCGGTCCGTCGTCACGGTCACGGCGCGGCTCGGCGGGTCCGCCTCGACGGCGGCGGCCGGGTCGACGCTGCGGATCGCCGCTGTCACGCCACGGGCGCAGCCGCCGCAATGCATCGCCTCGATGCGGAACTTCATGGTTCTGTCCTCCGGTCGCCGCTTCCCCGATCAGATGGGGTTTCCCGCAATGGGAAGGTCAAGGGGAAAGATTCCGGAGATCGGCGCTTGACCTTCCCATGACTGGAAGCCCTACCTGAAGCGGGGAGCCGATACCGAACCCGGAGACCGCGATGAACGCCCCCGCCAAGGCCCGCCATTTCGAGACGATCTCCCTCCCCATCGAGGGGATGACCTGCGCCTCCTGCGTCGGGCGGGTCGAGCGCGCGCTTAAGGCGGCGCCGGGCGTGACGGAGGCGTCCGTGAACCTCGCCACCGAACGCGCCGAGATACGCGTCGACGCCCCGGGCGCACGCGCTTCGCTCGTGGCCGCGGTGGAGGCGGCGGGGTATTCGGTCCGCTCCGCGCCGGTCCGGCTCGACGTGGAGGGGATGACCTGCGCCTCCTGCGTCGGGCGGGTGGAGCGCGCGCTCGCGGCCGTTCCCGGCGTGCGCGCGGCGCGGGTGAACCTCGCGACGGAGCGGGCCGAGATCGAGGGCGCGGCCGACATGTCGGCGCTTCTCGCCGCGGTCGAGGCTGCAGGCTATGGCGTGCGTCCTGTCGCCGACGAAACCGGCGGCGAGGCCGGAGACGGCGCCGCGGCGGCCCGCCGCGAGGCGGAGACGGCGGCGCTCCGCCGCGACACGCTGATCGCGGCGGCTCTCACCCTGCCGCTCTTCGCTTTCGAGATGGGCGGGCATCTCATCCCCGCCATCCATCACTGGATCGCCTCCACGGTCGGACAGACGCAGAGCTGGGCGGTCCAGTTCGGCCTTGCGACGCTCGTCCTCGCCGGGCCGGGGCGGCGCTTCTTCGAGATCGGGCTTCCCGCGCTCGCCAGGGGCGCTCCGGACATGAACAGCCTCGTCGCGCTCGGCGCAGGGGCGGCCTTCGTCTATTCCACCATCGCGACCTTCATGGCGGAGCTCCTGCCGGAGGATGCGCGCCATGTCTATTTCGAGGCGGCGGCGGTGATCGTGACGCTGATCCTCTTCGGCCGCTGGCTGGAGGCGAGGGCGAAGGGCCGCACGTCCGAGGCGATCCGCCGGCTCGCCGCGCTCCGCCCGGCGACGGCGCGGGTCCGGCGGGCGGGGCGGGTCGAGACTGTCGCGGTCGAGGCGCTGCGGCCGGGCGACATCGTGGAGATGCGCCCGGGAGAGCGCGTGCCCGCGGACGGCGCGGTGACCGAGGGCCGCAGCTTCGTCGACGAGTCGATGCTCACCGGAGAGCCGGTCCCCGTCGAGAAGACGGAGGGCGCGGCGGTGACGGGCGGCGCGGTCAACGGCGCCGGGGCCTTCGCCTTCCGCGTCGAGGCGGTGGGCGCCGAGACCATGCTGGCGCAGATCGTGCGCATGGTGGAGGCGGCGCAGGGCGCAAAGCTCCCGATCCAGGCGATGGTGGATCGGGTGACGATGTGGTTCGTCCCGGCGGTGATGGCGGTCGCCGCGGCGACCTTCGCGCTCTGGTTCGCCTTCGGGCCGGAGCCGGCGCTGACCCATGCGCTCGTCGCCGCGGTCGCCGTCCTCATCATCGCCTGCCCCTGCGCGATGGGGCTTGCGACGCCCGTCTCGATCATGGTCGGCACGGGGCGGGGCGCGGAGATTGGCGTGCTCTTCCGCCGGGGCGAGGCGCTTCAGCTGCTGCGGGAGGCCAGGATCGTCGCGCTCGACAAGACGGGGACGCTGACCGAGGGGCGGCCGGCGCTCACCGATCTCGAGACGGCGGAAGGTTTCGACCGGGCGGAGGTTCTGGCCGCCGTCGCCGCCGTCGAGGCGAACTCGGAGCATCCGATCGCCCGCGCCCTTGTCGCGGCGGCGGAGGCGGAGGGGCTCGCCAGGGAGGAGGCCGGGGCGTTCGAAAGCGTCACGGGCATGGGCGCGCGGGCGGATGTCGCCGGTCGGCGGGTCGAGGTCGGGGCGGACCGCTTCATGGCGTCGCTCGGGCTCGACGCAGCGCTCTTCGGCGACACGGCGGCGCGGCTCGGCGACGAGGGCAAGACGCCGCTCTACGCCGCGATAGACGGGCGGCTCGCCGCAATCCTCGCGGTCGCCGACCCGATCAGGGAGACGACGCCCGCCGCTATCGCGGCGCTCCACGCGCTCGGGCTCGAGGTCGTGATGGTTACGGGCGACAACCGGCGAACGGCGGAGGCGGTCGCGAAGCGGCTGGGGATCGACGAGGTGGTCGCCGAGGCGCTGCCCGAGGGCAAGGTCGAGGCGGTGCGGCGGCTGAAGGCCCGGGGCCGCGTCGCCTTCGTCGGGGACGGGATCAACGATGCGCCCGCGCTCGCGGAGGCGGATACCGGCCTCGCGGTCGGCGGCGGGACGGACGTGGCCGCGGAGGCGGCGGACGTGGTGCTGATGTCAGGCTCCGTTGCCGGCGCGCCGAACGCGGTCGCGCTCTCCCGCGCCACGATCCGCAACATCCGGCAGAACCTCTTCTGGGCCTTCGCCTACAACGCCGCACTCATCCCGGTCGCGGCCGGCGCGCTCCAGCCCGCTTTCGGACTCATGCTCTCGCCCGCCCTCGCCGCGGCGGCGATGGCGCTTTCTTCGGTCTTCGTCGTCGGCAACGCCCTCCGTCTCCGCCGTTTCGCGCCGCCGCTCGCGGCCGGGCGGGCATGAACATCGGCGCCGGCCGCGTCGATGACCAGCCTGGTCGCGGCCGAGGCGCCCGCCCGCGCTTTCCGCGCTCGGGCGGCGCTGACGAAGAAGCCGGAGATCCCCTCGACGAGGCCCGGGGAACGGGCGCCATGGGTCAGCGCGTCCTTTGCCGCCTCGCTGGACGGCGCAGCCGCGCGGCTCGTTCTGCGCCTTCGTGCGCGAGGCGCCCCGGGTTCGTCGAACCCGCGCGTGAGTCCGGCGCTCGACCACCCCCGCCTCCGCGGCGAGCGTGGCCGCAGGCGTCCCTTCGTCGTGGACGACGGGCGCCCCCGATCCGGCTTTCAATTCCGATGTTCCGTGATCTGGGCGAACGCGCTGCCGACCGTCGCGCAGATTGCGGCAATCGGCGAGCGCCGGCTCCGGTTTCAGCGGGATTCGTGGCGGAGGTCAGGGCGCCCGCTTTGCGCTCCGCGAAAGGCGCAGGGTGTTGAAAATTTCCGATGCCCCAGTACGATCAACGTCAACCTTGCGTCTCGGTCAGAGAGTGTTGAGGGCTGATCCGTCGTGAGCGCAATGCGAGGTGGTAGGTAATAGTGCTGGAAAACCAACACGAAAAAGGTAGTGACGCTCTCAAGTCCCTTCTTCGCCTCTATAACCAGTTGGAACACGAACTTGGCGAGGCTTTACTGGAAGCTGAGCGCAAGGAAGCGCAAGTCGGGAAGCTGAGAGATCAACTTTCGCGCGCCACGCAGAACCCCGACGCTCTTGACGCCGCAATCTGGGAGAACAAGGCGAAGGTCCTCATGGCGCTGTCGGGGGCCTACCACGATCATCTGCACTTTCTTTCAAGTCCTTCCTTCTCGGGGAAGGAGGTGCTGGGCGCCAATGGCCGCGAGGCGCTCGCCAATGAAGCGCTTGGGATGGGACCTGACCCTGTATCTGGTCCAGTCCTCATGCGACCTTCCGGGCTAGTTTCAGTTGGTCGGCGAACTCGGTCGGCGTCAAGCCGCCGAGCGCTGAG
>NZ_JBKAGV010000011.1:0-169769 GCF_046290545.1 Pikeienuella sp.
TCCTGCCTTCGCACCGGCCTCCTGCTCCCGCAGAACCCCGATGATCTGCTCTTCCGTGAACCGCTTCCGCTTCATCTGTCCGTCCTTCGATCAAGGGCCGGACTCTAATCTCAGATGGAGGAAAAACTCAGTGGCAGGTCAATATGAAATTATGAAGGAAAGGGGAATCGCATGCCGACCATCGAGATCACCGACCACGACTTCGCGCGCCTCCAGAAGGTCGCCGTCCCATTCATCGACACGCCGGCGACCGTCTTCACCAAGATCCTGGATGTATTCGAGCGCAGCAACGCACCTGCGGGCGCAACGGAGACGCCCCTCCGGGAGCAGAGTGCACTTCGCGTCTACCACCATGACAACCTGCCTCCGCTGACCCACACGAAGCTCCTCGAAGCCCGGTTCGGCGATCTCCAGCCGGAAAGGGACACCTGGGATGCGCTGGTTCGCCTAGCGCTCATCGAAGTGAAGGGCCGTGTCGGCACCCTACAGGACCTGCGCAGGATATCCGCGGCAAACGTCGTGGAAGGGCGAAAGGAAGACGAGGGCTACAAGTTCCTCCCCGGGCACGGTTTTTCCTATCAGGGCGTTTCGGCGGAAGACGCCGTCAAGATCGTCTTCCGTTGCGCCAAGGGGCTGAAGGTCGATTTCGCTGCCGAATTCGAGTGGCGTTCAAAGGACGAAGCGTATCTGCCGGGTGAGCGGGCCCGTCTCGAATACCGCGTGCGGTAGGCGCCAAGTTCGTTAGGAGAGAGAGCTACCCCTCCAAAGCTTTCGGCGTAATAAAGACCACCAAAATTCGCAAACTTGGCGAATACCGGACCCGTCGCTTCACCGTCGACGAGTGGGACCGAAGAGAGGCGGGGAGAGAGTTCACGGCTATGGGGATTTAGAAATGGAACGTGAATTGTACTTGATCAAAACGGCCGAGCAGGCCGTGCAGAACATTGTCCGATTGAACACATTTCTTGCTGAACATCCGATGGCCCTGAACAGGTCGATCTCCAGCGTTCGCCGTTGGTACGCTGCGCGGGTCGACGGATGCTGGCGGTTCGGTTTCTCAAAGTTCATCGGCTACGCCGACATGACGCCGGAACTCTACGACGATAACCTTGATCGCCTGCGTGGCGGTCGAACGGAGAGGGCGCTCAACTCCCTTTCGATGACCGTCGATGCATCCTCGCCTCTGTTTGCCTCCCTGTCTTCCCAGCTGCACGAGTTTCTTACGACTCTCGGGCGAGACAAGCCGAGCTCGAACGCTACCATCAGTTTTTTGCTGACGCTTCCCACATCCAACCAATCCTTCATCGAGGCGCGGACAACCGGTCTGCCGCGCGCGACCGAAGCGGAACAGCTCGTCATCCGCCGCATTGGGCAGGACGTATTCCGCGAAAGCCTGATGCGCTACTGGGGCGGCCGCTGCCCCATGACCGGCGTCGCTGAGCCCGAACTGCTGCGCGCCTCCCACATCATCCCGTGGGCGCAGTGCGAGAGCGACGTCGCGCGCCTCGACGTCCACAACGGCTTGCTTCTCTCGGCACTCTGGGACGCCGCCTTCGATTCCGGCCTAGCAACCTTTGACGATACGGGCACCCCGCTCTTCTCCACGCGTCTGTCGGAAGAGGCCCGCGCCCGCCTTACCACCCTCGCGCCGCTGCCTTTGACCGAGGCGCACCGAGCCTACATGGCATGGCATCGACAGGAGGTTTTCGAGCCGTCGCCGTGACAGAGATTGACGCGCGCCAAGGGCGTGCAGTTCAAGACCTTCCTTGACGAGCGACCTGCCGAAGGGGAAATCTTAAGCGCCATGCGAAAAGGCTGCGCGACACTGCGCATGAACGAGGTGCGCGCCAAGGTTACGTTATTTCGTTTCGATTTTGGATCGACTGGGGGGGGTATGGAAGACAACGCAGAGCAAGAATTCACGGCGGGCATAAGCGCTGACCTTGCGCAGGCGATCTTTCCCATAGCCCGGAGCGACAGGCGCAAGCACAAGGATCTGTTCAAAGACGTGATCCCTGAGGATCGGCTCAAGGATGACGACGCCTTCTACAAGGGTCTGCTTAAGATTGTCGCCGCCGGCGATCACGCGCGGCTGCGCCGTTACGATGAGCGAATGGTCAGGGCGGGCGACAGATCCAAGAGCTTCGGCTTCCGTGCGCTCCGGTGGCTCGTCAACCAGACGTCCGGTCAGTTTACGCCAGAAGACTTCGGAGGTCTTCCTGCGGATCATTTTCCCTTCGCAACGCCTGAGAGCGCGGTTCATCGGCTCTATCTCAGCATTGTGGAAACCGAACGTCAGACGCGGACCTCCTCGACGGTTATCGAGACGCATGGGGACCCAACTCGCGACTGGGCAGTCTTCGCTCGGGAACTGGCTGAAGACGCGCTGGCTCTCGTCCGGCCTGACGTGGAGGCGGCCGAACAACTGGTGGCGCTCGCCGAAGCGCTCGCCAAAGCGTGCCGCGTCGCCGCCAAGGCCGAGGCGGCCGAGACGGCCGTCGTCAACCGCGCCGTCGTCCTCCGCGACCGGCTCAACGTGCTTGACCAACAACTGGGCGCTACTTGGCCGGATGACGCCAAGTTGGAAGGCCTTGACGAAATCGAAGAGGCGATTGCGCAGGCAGAGGCCGCGTTCAAGGCGGCTGATGAAGCAGCGCAAGCTTTCGAGTCCGCTGATCTGGATTTGCGCAAGGCCGTGGAAGCGCGCGCCTACGCGCAGGCGTCAGATCTATCGCAGCGAGCTAGCAAGGCGGACAAGCGATCGCAAACCGCGCGCGCCCTCCGAAACGATTCTGTCATGCGGCTTATTGAGCTTTTGCGACTTGAGGGAGCCGGTGACGCTCCAGCCGAGAGCGGTCATGACACGGCGACCGCCACTGACGAACCTGAGTCGCCGCCAGACAGGGAGCGCGCGGGGTTCGAACCGAAGCCTGCTTCGCTCATGGTTACTCACTGCGAACCTGCTGAAGCGTCGAATTTGGTGGCCGGACCGGACCATTCGGCTGACACTGCCGTGTCTTTGCTTCACGCCGATGAACCGCCAGAAGCGCAAGTCTCGACTGATGTCGGTCGTGCCGGCGAGGGCGCCTCTGAGGAGGAACTGTCGGCAATCACGGCTGCCGGCACCGAGATTCTGCAGGACCTGAACGACGAAGATCTTGCGGCGCTGCTCGCAAGGTATCTAAAGAATGGAGATATCGCCTTTGCGTGGCATCTGGCGAGGCTTCGTTCTACGCCGACTCCAGCCCCTATCCTGCGAGCGCTCGCGATCCTGTCCTCGATCCAGCAGGCGGAGGACCTAGCCGATCCACGGCGCAGCAGCGCGCTGGCAGAACTGGCGTCCTCTCTTCCGGAAGCTGCCGATCGCATCGCAGCGGGCCGCCTCGCTCTAGCGGCGCTGTTGCGCCCGGCCTTGTTCGACCCTGACCACGGCGCTCGCGGGCATCTCGAGAACATGCTCGGAACGCCTGGGCTCGAATCGCAGACTGCGCTCATCGAGGCGCTCTCCAGTCTCGGCTATGATGTTCGCCTTTCCGTCGGACTGCTCGCGGAGCTCGCCGGAACCCGGCCATCGTCGGCGGAACCGGCGGCTCGCAGCCGCCTTGCAGGCTGGCTGACGGAGGCGCGCGTCCGAAAGACTTTGCATCAGCCTACCTATGCGATTTTCCATCGCGAGTTGCACCCCGAAGGCGAGATCGGACGCGTGGCGGAAGCCGTTCTGGCGGAAGCGGTTGACGCAGAAGCGCTCGCAGATTCAATGATCGAACGGCTGGCCCACGACCGGAGCGCGCAGGAAGCCTTCGTTTCAGAAGCCGAACGTCGCAGCGGCCGGCCGCGGCGCGACCGTATCGAAGGCATGGCCCTCGACTGGTTCTGCCGGGGCATTCAGGAGGCCTGCGAGCAACTTGCCGACTGGCTCGAGTCGCGGCGTCAAGACGCGCGCCAAATGAAGAGCCTCGGCCCGGAACGGCTCCTGCGCGCGCTTGGACCCATCCGAAAGGCGCTCGCTGGCAGCGCTGTAGAGCATGTCGAAGGCGAAGGCGCGCTTGCCGAAGCCGCAGGTCTCGTCCTGCAATCGAAGCTGGACGATCTCTCAGCGCTGATTGAGGGGCGGGCCGGCATCGCCGCGTCTCCTCGTTTGCGCGAGAGTCTAGAAGCGCCGCTCCTACGGCTTCCCGGCGGTTGCCAGGACTGGACGGAAGAAGGTCTTCCCGCCTTCGATGATGAACGCGATGCGCGAGATCGCCGCCTCGCCGCTGCCTTGTCCACGCCCGACTCGATCGCGCCAGATGAAGCGGCCGCCTTCGAAGCGCGGATGGCGGAGTACGCGACGCTAGCGGCCCGGCGCCTGCTTGATCGAAGGAAGTCAGGCGAGGCCGACTCTGGCCGGCACGGTGCGAACCTGCAGCGGCTCGACGAAGCGGTTGAAGCCGCCAGAAGGCGGGCGCGGGAGCGATTGGCGCGTCTTCGGCAATCATTGACCACGATAGGCTATCTTGATCTCGACGCCGCGACGGCGCTGCCTGAGGATCTTTCGCGGCTCTCGGTAATCGACACCGCTCTGTCCGCCCCGGCAAAAGGTGACGACATCAGCTTGCCGGCGCTGAACCAGATCCGTCGGCCCGACGTGCCGCCCGATTTTCCGGAGCTCGACGCTCTCCTCAGTGAGATGGAGGCGCGCCGCGATACATTGCGGGCCCAGATCGCCGCTCGCCAGCGCTCGGAGCTTGAGCGGCTGGCGCGCTCGACCCAGGGGGAATCGGCGGAGGCGCTTCTTGCGATTTTCGACCGGCTCGATCCGGTCACGGCGGACGATGCGATCGCCGAGATCAAGGCAGGGCGCGCCGTTCCGATGCCGGAAGCGGTCGGTCCCGACGTCTTCACCCGATTCTACCCGGGCTTCGTGGCCGCATTAAAGGCGGAACCTGAAGAGAGCAGACGCGGGCGCATTCTCGCCGCCCTTGAAGGGCGCGGATCAGCTGGGCCACTCGACTTTACGAATGTCGAAGAGCGGCGGGCCCGGAGGCTCAGGGAACTTCTGGAGGTCTGGGGTCAGGGTGAAAACGCGTTGCGGCAGGGCCAGTCTGCCCGGCTGCGCGACGCTTTGGCGAAGCTTTTCGAACTCATCGGTTTCAGCGGCGTGCTTCTCGCCGATGGGCGTGACGCCATTCCCGGGCGGCTGCGCCTGTTGACGATGAACTGTGATGCACCGCGCCGGATCGATGGCTTTCTTCCCCCTGTCTTCGGCAGCGCTTCGGGAGGCCGATATCACTTGATAGCGGCGCGAGCGGACGCGACGATCGACCAGCTGCTGCGCCAGATCGGCGGCGAAGCCCCTGATGCGCCATGGATCGTCATGCTCTTCGGTCGTCTAGACGCGAAGGATCGAGCTCGCCTCGCGCGACAGCTGCGTTCGGACGCCCGGTGCGCCCTCGTTGTGGACGAGGCCTTATTGCTTTTCGCCGCCCTCGAAGGCGATGACCCATTCGCAACCTTGCTTGACTGCGCCATGCCCTTCGCTTGGGTGCAGCCTTACACGATCAGTCCCGGCCAAATCCCTCCCGAGATATTCTTCGGGCGCGAGGCCGAGATTGACAGGATCGTAGCGCGCGATGGCGGCGGATGCCTGATCTATGGCGGTCGCCAACTGGGAAAGTCCGTCCTTCTCAATCACATCCGCGGAGAGCGGCATCGCCCCGAACGCGGCGAGTTGGCGCTCTATCTGGACATCAGGTCGATTGGCGGGCCGGGCACGCCCAGCGAGGAAATATGGCAATCGCTTGCGCACGATCTTCGTCGGCTTAAGGACTTCGAGAAGTGCCCGATCGATTCCAAGAATCTGGTCGGCGCGATCGGAACCTGGCTGGAGAAAGATCCGGCCCGGCGGCTGCTCGCGATGTTCGACGAGGCCGACAACTTCCTCCGCGCGGAGCATGCTGCAGGCTATCCCAATCTCCTCCAGCTCAAGGGACTCATGGAGAGGACCGGACGGCGCTTCAAGGCGGTTTTCGCCGGCCTGCACAATGTCCGTCGAATGGCGCGGGCGCCGAACTCGCCGCTGCCGCATCTCGGCGAACCGATCTGCATCGGACCGATGAACCAGACCCCCGCCAACCGTTCGGCGCTGCGGCGACTTGCGGTCGAACCGATGCGCGCGGCGGGTCTCGACTATGCCGATCCCGGACTGGCTTCGGACATGCTGGCGAGGATGAATTACTATCCGTCGCTGGTTCAGGTCTTCGGCCGCCAGATCGTGGAGAGCTTCGGCAAGCGCCCGCGGCCCGGCGAAGAGGGGCCGCGCTGGACCCTCGATCGGGAAAGCCTTTTCGAGGGCCCCGCGGCCGAGCGTATCGCCGAACAGATCCGGGACCGGTTCCAGCTGACGCTGAACCTCGACGTCCGGTACGACTGCATTGCCCGCTCCATCGCCCTTCATCGGCTGGAGGCGACGGGCGGCGACAGCCGGGTTCTGGCGCAAGGGCTGACGGCTGCGGAAGTCCGCAAGGTAACTCATTGGCCGAAAGCGCTCGCCCACCCGACCATGACGGATTTCGAGGAACTGCTTGAGGAGCTGGTGGATCTGGGCATCCTCAGCCGCTTCCCAGACAGCCGGTATGGCTTGCGCAGTGCTCAGGTGGCGCAGATGCTCGGCAGGCAGGATGAGCTGGAGGAGGCGCTCCTACGCCTCGACGAACGCGAGGACGACCCAGCCTATGATGCGGCTCTATTCTTCCGGTTGTTGAGGCCGGAGTCGACGGTCGCCCGCGCCCCGCTCTCCGACCGCGACCTCCAGCGGCTGTTTGATCGAGGCGCACCCGGAGCGAGGATGGTGCGCTCCTGCCCGGCGGTGGCCGGGGGCGACGTAGCCGCGCGTATCCTCACCGCGGCGCGGCTTTGGTTGCCGGAGGGGGACCATGCCCGCGCGGCGGGGGAAGATGCACAGCTGCGGCGCGCGCTAGACAGCGTAAAGTTGGCCCCGGCTGTTCTCGTGATCGAAGGCGCAATGTCCGCCGCCTCCGCCGCCCAGCTCATCCGGCAAACGAAGGTCGCGCGGGGTGACGTTCTGCCGGTCTGGTGCGCGCCACCGGGCGCCGCGGAGGTTCGGGGGATGATCGTCTTCGATGCGGGCGCATGGCCCGAGGCGATGCTCCGCCACTGGCTGGCGGACGAGGGGCTGGCTCCGGCGCTGGACGACCCGTCGACGCGTGAGGCCTTGATGAGGGCAACAGGGGGCGCACCGGCCAGGCTCGCGGTCCTGCGCAACATCCTTTCAGACCTTACGGTCCGGCCGGTCGCCGAGCGCGTTGGGGATCTCATCGACTGGGCGGAGCAGACGCCACTTTCCGCTGCTGCGCTGGGCCTTCATAGCGCCGACATATCCTGTCTGAACACGCTTCGCGAATTCGAGGGGCTTGACCCGTCGCTCGAGGACCTGGTCGCGGAGTGCCCCGCGGCGACCGAAGAGAGACTGGAAAAACTCAGCTCCCTGCGTCTGCTTCGACAGGGAAGGGAGCCCGACGCCGCGCCCATACTGACACCGCTGGGCCGGCTTATCGCCCCATGACGACGAGCCCAGACCCGTGGGCGCTGCCGGGCCTCGGCCGGTGGCTTGACGCTCTTGCGCGGACGCTAGCTCATGGGTTGGCAGTTCTCCCGGTGGACCTGAGCCGCCCGCCCGGCGCCGTCGAGGCGCTGCGGCGGTGCGTGCCGCATCAACCTGTCGAAATATTCGCGACGGCGTCCCAGTCGCCCGCTTCCGCCATAGCCGACGCCTTCGGCACGGCTCCGACGCTTGAGGCGTTGCTCAGCCCGGTTCTAGATCAGGAAGTGGCCGTCCTTCGTCTTTACGGGGGCGATCTGCCGGCCTGGTCGGTGTTCCTCGAGCGATTCGCAGCGGCTCGAGCTTCCGGGCGTTCCGGCCCCGCATTGCTTGTCGTCGATCCTCCGTCAGGCCTTGGCGAGCCGGCCGGCGCGCTATTGGCGAGCTGGCGAACAGGCCTAAGACGCGGCGATCTCGTGATCTGGGCGGAAGAGCATCTGCCGGCCGCACGGGAAGGCGTCGCGGCCGATGTCGCCGTCGCCCTGGCGGTGGATCTCTGCGGATGGCGGCTGGATCTCGGAGCGGCCTTCGTGCAGGCCAGCCTTGAAGACCTAGCCGATCCCGTTGCCTGGCTCTCTCGGCGCGCCGAGCGGCCAATCTTCAGCGGAGAGGCGCCCTGTCCTCTCGCGCTTCTCGCCGAAGAGCGCTCGAAGGAGTTGCATCAGCGAATCTGGAAGGCGCAATTGATGTCGCTGTTTCCAGAGCTAGAAAGTTCGCGTCTGGCCATCGTGGAGACATACAGGGTTCGACTGCATGTGGACGAGCACCTTCTCGGCCTCGGGGTGAGATCGATCGAGGAAATCGAGTTCGGCGCCCTTCGGTTTCAGCTCCGGCGCAGCCTTTCCAGACCCGAGGCTGACCGGCTGGACGCGCTTACGCGCGCGCGAAACGCCCTGGCGCACCGGAAGCCGGTTGATCCGCAAGACGCTCTCCAGATCCTTCGTGCATGAGGCGGGCGCGCCGGGGCCAACCTTGCGGACGGCGCTCCGCTGCGCCGGCCCGATGCAGGGCGCTCCTGAAGTCAGCGGAGGCGTCGACGCCTTCGCTTCCGCCGCCGGCGCTTCCGCTCACGACAATGACGAACGAGCCGCGTCCCCTCGCGCGAACCACGGGGGCAACACACCGGCGATCTCCTCGAACGCCGCCCGTTGCTCCTCATCGACGGAGCGCGCCATCACTGCAAGGCGCGCTCGGTCCTCTTCCGTCGAGGCAGCCTGCGCCGCCCCGAGGAGTATGAGTGTACGCTCGTCCAGGCCGGGCTCGCTCCGCGCGAACCAGCTGCCCGGAAGCCAGCGGCGGAACAGCCGCTCGATCCAGTCCGGGCGGCGCGGGTTGGCTTCGGCGTCGAGCCTCGCAGCGAGGTAGCGCATCCGGTTCTCGAACCGCTTGACCGCACGCGGCGTGGCGTTCGCGTTGCGCACGAAGGGGATCGCCGTGAGCAGCGCCTCGGTGAAGGCGGGCGAGTCGCGCTCCACCTCGATGCGCCGTCGGGCAGCGTCGATGGCGAAAAAAAGAAAGCCGAGGCCGGTAAGCGCGGCTGAGGCGACCCACCAGAGCCAGCGAAGGGCTGGGCCGCTCTCCGACGCCGGTGACAGTGCGAATTCGAAGGACGGTTCATCCAGCGCCGGTTCCGGCGCCTGCGCGGCGATGGCAGGCGCGGGCGTGTCGGCGGCCGCCGCGTCGACGGGAGGCGGAAGCTCACCTTCGGCGGAGACCGGGGCAATAGGTGGAGGGGTCTCCCCGCCCGAACTGGGCGCGAAGACTACGGTTGCTAAAGCGGCGGCGAGGATGCCGGCCAGAGCCGCCACAAAGGCCATGCGGAGATAGTCGTGGACGAAACGCGCCGCCCGTCGCGCCGGGGCGAGCCAGCCCGGTTCCGCCTCCGGATCGGGCCCCTCCGACGCGACCATCGCCTTCGCTTTCGCCTCGTCCATCTCCGGCGCAGGAACCTCGATGTTGACCAGCTTCTCCAGGTAATGGCGGGCATAGGCGCGGCGCCGGCGCGTCTGCTGCGCCGTCTCGCTCTCTCCCGCCGACTTGGCTTCGAGCCCCGGGATTTCTTCGTCCGGCAAACCGTCCACAAGTTCGGCATGGGCAAGGCCGATCACATGCTCGATTTGTCGCCGGTCCATCCCGAGCACGATGAAACACGGCCCCGCGGAGACAAGGTAGTTCACCGCCTCCAGCACCTGCATCACCGCTCCAAGGTCGCAGCGGTCGAGATCGTCGACGATGATGACGAGCCCTGGCTCGTCATCCCTGCGGAGCGCGCGGCAGACATCCTCGAACGCCGCCGCGAAATGGTGGCGAAAGCTCAGCTTGTCCTGGAAGTCCCTCACCCGCGCACGGGCCGAGAGATCGGCGAGGAGCCGCGCCGGGTCCTGAGGGAGCGCACGCGCCTTCACGAGGACGAGGAGGAGCGCGCCAGCTCCGCCGAGCCCGGCGGCGAGCGGCGCAAGTTGCGCCTCCAGCCACGCCGCGGCCTCCCCGCCGACAAGCGCTTCCGCATCCCCGGCCCGTGCGGCTAAAAAGGTGAGTAATCCCCCGTCGAGTCCGGCATGGAAGGCGAGGCCGGCCACGGCGATCAGGCTGAGCGCGAGGAGCGCGGCGAGGGCTTGACCTTTCGTCCGCCGCCACACGAGGCGGGCGCGGAAGGCGAAGCCGCGCCAGGCGAGCGCGGAAGGGATCGCCTGCGCGCGGATCGCCTCCAGCAGCGCGGCGAGGAGATGCGTCTCCTCCCGGTGATGCCAGGCGTTGAACCATACCGGGCGGCCGCCATGCCGGCGGATATCCTCCTGCATCAGGTTCATGAGAGAGGATTTTCCGGTTCCCCATCCGCCGGTTACGGCGATGGTGAGGGGCGGCCTTGTGTCCACGTTCCGCACGAAGCGGGAGAGCGCTCGCGCCAGCGGCTTGAAGGCGAGCGCGTCGCGGTCGTCCCAGCCGATCGGCCGGTCGGACACCGGAGCGGGGGCGATTCCCAGCGCCTCGCGGGCCCCTTCGCGCCACGCCCCGATGGCGAGAAAGCCGGTGAGGAGGATGAATGCGGGCGCCGACAGGAAGGCCCAGATTGCCGGGTCGTCCCGCCGCTCAACCCAGGGGCCCGCCGCCGGGTCCGCTGCATGGATCACGAAGCGCCGCCGCTCCGGCTCCTCCCCGCGAAGGAGGCGGGGAAGGACGAGCGCGTTTTCCACGAAACTACGGAGGAGGGAGCGCGAAGCCGGCATGTCCCCGGCGATCCAGCCGCCCGAGGCGTCGAAACGGAGGCCCGTCAGCCGCTCCTCCGGCGCGGCGCGAAGGAGGGCGAAGGCCGGCTCCTGCGCCTCCGGGTCCTCCGCCCGGAGGATCACGCCTTCCGTTCCGATCACGTAGAGCGCGCCTTCCGGCCCATAGGCGAGCGCCGTGAGCGTCGCGCCTTCGGGAAGGTCCGGGAGGATGGCGGGCGCGGGCTCCGCGCGCTGGACGAGCGGCTGCGGCAGGAGCTGTTGCTGTTGCTGTTGCTGCTGTTGCTCCTGTTGGAGCGGCGCCTCCTTCCCGTCGCCCCCTGCCTCGTCCGGCCCGAGCGTCCGCGCGAGCGGCCCGAGCGCGGCGGCGGGATGGGCGCGGATACGGGAGAGGACGCGCGGCGCCGCCGCCCCCTCCGCGCATTCCCAGCCGAGCCCCGGCCCCGGCAAGCAGACATCGCCGGAAGGCAGGACCACGCCGGAGGCGAGGAGGGACCAGAGCCGCGCAGGTCCGAACCCGGAGCCGGTGAGGACGAGAGATTTGTCGTTCGAGAACGCGCCTTCCACGACAAAGCCCATAATCCCTTCAAAGCGCCTTATCTCCGCCCCGGTCGCCGCGTCCCAGAGCCGCGCTGTGAGGTCCGACAATCCTGTGAGGACGCGCGCGCCGTCCGCCGAGAGTGCGACGCTCGTGACCACCTCCTCATGCCCTTCGAAGCGCCTGATCTCCGTTCCCGTCTCCGCGTCCCAGAGCCGAGCGGTCATGTCCCTCGACCCCGTGAGGAGGCGCGCTCCGTCCGCCGAGAACGCAACTCCCAATACTGCGCTATCATGCCCTTCGAAGCGCCTGATCTCCGCCCCAGTCACCGGATCCCAGAGCCGCGCTGTGTTGTCCTCCGACCCTGTGAGAACGCGCGCGCCGTCCGCTGAGAGCGCGACGCTCCAGACAAGGCTTTGGTGCCCTTCGAAGCGCCTGATCTCCGTACCCGTCTCCGCGTCCCAGAGCCGCGCGGTCCTGTCGTCGGACCCTGTGAGGACGCGCCTGCCGTCCGCCGAGAGCGCGACGCTATTGACGTCGCCCTCATGCCCTTCGAAGCGCCTGATCTCCGTCCCCGTCTCCGCGTCCCAGAGCCGCGCGGTCATGTCCCTCGACCCTGTGAGGAGGCGCGCCCCATCTGCCGAGAGCGCGACGCTGTTGGCTCCACCCTCATGCCCGTCGAAGCGACTAATCTCCGCCCCCGTCGCCGCGTCCCAGAGCCGCGCCGTGTTGTTGGCCGACCCGGTGAACACCCGCGCGCCGTCCGCCGAGAGCGCGACGCTTGCGATCACGCCCCCGTGCCCCGCAAACTGCCTAACCTCCCCCCCGCTTCTTGCCCGGAACGGAGTCCGCCCCGGAAGATAGGCCCGCCCGTCCTCCGCCACGAGCCCGGCGCGCCCGCTGGCCCAAAGCGCGCGGCCCGATATCCGCCCGGCATGGGTCACAGAGAGTGCGCCCGACGCATCGTCCCATTCGAGCCCTTCTCCGCCGCCCGCGGGCGCCCAGCCCGTTCCGGGCCAAGGCAGGGGCCGCTCCGGGAGCGCGGTGAGCGCGGGGTCGGGCCACGTGGCGAAGATCCGTGCTACGTGCCCGGGCTCCGGCGCAAAGGGATCGGCGCGCGGCGGCTGGAGGAAGAAGCCGTAGAGGATGGTCAGCGCGGACATGACCGCCGCGGCGCCCGCATAAGCCCACTGCGCCCGAGCGCCACGCCGGCGAGATGGCCCCTGGGGCATGACTTTGGTCGTCGCAACCATCGGAGGACAATGCCAGCGACCGCGCCTGATGCGCCAGAACTATCCCGGTAGTTCTGGCCGCGGTAGGTGTAATCGGCCGGGTCGGTCCGACCCTCGCGAGATTAACCTCGGGCACCGTTCGGATAAGGGAAGCGGATCACAATTTCAACTTAGCCGCAGATGAGTCCCCCAGTCCGGTGGCGGAAACTCGCGTTTCAAATTCATTCTGGCGGGAAAAATGGCGGGAAGGAAGCCAGCTTGCGCCAAATTTCCCTTTTCCACCAAAACTTTACGGAAAGCCGATGGTATCCCGTAGGGGAATCGAACCCCTGTTTACGCCGTGAGAGGGCGTTGTCCTAACCGCTAGACGAACGGGACGCTTGCGATGGGGCTCACCTAGATAATCGCCGCGGCGGCGTCAACCCCCGGCGGTTGCGGTCAGAGCGCGGCCTCGTAGATCGCCTGCGCCGCCTCCAGCGTCATCTCCCGGGGGTTGTTCACAAGGAGGCGGGTCTGCTTCATCGCGTCCTCGGCGAGCATCGGGATGTGGTTGTGGCTCACGCCGACCTCGGAGAGGCGGGATTGCATGCCGAGTTCCGGACCGAGCCGGCCGAAGGCCTCCGCCATCGCCGCCGCGCCGTCCCTCGCGCCGGCGAGTTCCGGGAAGGCCAGCGGCGCGATCTCCGCATAGAGCCCCGCCGCCTCCGGCATGTTGAAGCGCAGCACATGCGGCAGCACCAGCGCGTTGGAAAGCCCGTGCGGCACGTGGAAATGCCCGCCGAGCGGATAGGCCAGCGCATGGACCGCGGCGACCGGCGCATTGGCGAAGGCCATGCCCGCCAGCATCGAGCCGAGCAGCATCGCCCCCCGCGCCTCCCGGTTTCCGGGCTCGGCGCAGACGGTGCGGATGTTCGCGCCGAGAAGGCCGAGCGCCTGCCGCGCCAGCGCGTCCGACATCACGTTCTTCTTGTGGCGGGAGGTGTAGGCCTCGATCGCGTGCACCATCGCGTCGATCCCCGTCGCCGCCGTCACCGCCGCGGGCAGGCCGACGGTTAGCTCGGCGTCCAGCACCGCCCAGTCGGGGAAAAGCTGGGGCGAGACGACGCCCTTCTTCTCCGCCGCGCCCGTGGTGACGATGGAGATGGGCGTGACCTCGGAGCCGGTGCCGGCGGTCGTGGGCGCGAGGATGAGGGGGAGGCGACCGCCCTTCACGTTGCCGATTCCATACATCGTTTCAATCGGCTGGTCGGAAATGGCGAGAACGGAGACAAGCTTCGCCGCATCGAGCGAGGAGCCGCCGCCCACCGAGATCACGCCGTCCACCCGCTTCTCCCGCGCGAAGGCGGCGGCGCGGAGGATCATCGCCTCCGGCGGGTCCGGCACGACATGGTCGATCAGGATAACAGCGATCCCGGCCTCCTTCAGGCTCTCCATGGCCGGCCCCGCGATCCCCGCCGCGAGGATGCCCTTGTCCGTCACGAAGGCGGCGCGGGTCATGCCGAGCCCCTTCGCGAGCTCGCCGATTTTCGCGGTCGCGCCCGTCTCGGAGAGAATCGCGCGGGTGGTCTGGAAGGTGAAGGCGGTCTGCATGGTCGGGCTCCCTCGATTCGCGGGAGGATAGGTAAGGCCGCGGCGCGCCGGAAGGGCGGGGCGACATTTCATGCCTGAAGCGTTCATTGCCGCGAGGCCCCCGCTGCGCTATCCCCTTCCCGCAGATGACGGAGGAGCGAACCCATGCTGAAAGCGGTTGACGACCACGAGACGCAGACCCCGGAAGCCGCGCGCGCGAAACCCGCGGCGTTCACCTGGGACGATCCCTTCCTCCTCGACGACCAGCTGTCCGAGGACGAGCGGATGATCCGCGACACGGCGGCCGCCTATTGCCAGGACCGCCTGATGTCCCGCGTCACCGAGGCGAACCGGCACGAGATCTTCCATCGGGAGATCATGAACGAGATGGGCCAGCTCGGCCTTCTCGGCCCGACGATCCCGGAGGCCTATGGCGGGCCGGGGGTCAACTATGTCTCCTACGGCCTCATCGCGCGGGAGGTGGAGCGGGTGGATTCGGGCTATCGCTCGGCGATGTCAGTCCAGTCCTCCCTCGTCATGCACCCGATCTTCGCCTACGGGACGGAGGAGCAGCGGCTCAAATATCTCCCGAAGCTCGCGACAGGCGAATGGGTCGGCTGTTTCGGCCTCACCGAGCCGGACCACGGCTCGGACCCGGGCGGGATGATCACGCGGGCGAAGGCGGTGGACGGCGGCTACCTCGTCTCCGGCGCGAAGAACTGGATCTCCAACTCCCCCATCGCGGACGTCTTCGTCGTCTGGGCGAAGTCGGAGAGGCATGGCGGCGGCATCAAGGGCTTCATCCTCGAAAAGGGCATGAAGGGCCTCGCCGCGCCGAAGATCGAGGGCAAGTTCTCCCTCCGCGCCTCGATCACCGGCATGATCCAGATGGATGAGGTCTTCGTGCCGGAGGAGAATCTCCTGCCGAACGTGCAGGGCCTCGCCGGCCCCTTCGGCTGCCTCAACCGCGCCCGCTTCGGCATCGCCTGGGGCGCGATGGGCGCGGCGGAGTTCTGCTGGCATGCCGCGCGGCAATACACGCTCGACAGGAAGCAGTTCGGCCGGCCCCTCGCCGCCAACCAGCTCATCCAGAAGAAGCTGGCGGACATGCAGACCGAAATCTCCCTCGGCCTCCAGGGCGCCCTGCGCCTCGGCCGGCTGATGGACGAGCACCGCGCCCCGGCGGAGCTCATCTCCCTGATGAAGCGCAACAATTGCGGCAAGGCGCTGGACGTGGCGCGCGTGAGCCGGGACATGCACGGCGGCAACGGCGTCTCTGACGAATACGGCGTGATTCGCCATGTGATGAACCTCGAGGCGGTGAACACCTATGAGGGGACGCACGACGTCCACGCGCTGATCCTCGGCCGGGCGCAGACGGGGATTCAGGCGTTCAGCTGAGCGGATGTCGAAGCACGCGGCGAAGGTCTTCAACGAAAGGCTGAAGGCCTTCGTCTCCGTCGTGAACACGCTGGCGAGCGGCGTGCTCCTCCTCGGGCTCATCAAGCCGAACCTGGAGGGCGCGCCGCCGCCGACCAATCCGTCTTGGGTTCCGCCGGATTACGACATATATTGGGTTGTGGGAGCCGTGCTCGGGTATGCCGCAGGGCAGTATTTCCTGGGCTTCATGAAGGACGAAAGTTGAGGAGACAGCGATGATCGTCAGCGCTCCGGACTGGGTCGTGCCGCTCGGCCTTCTGATTTTCGCCGGTTCCGGTGGGATTTTCTTCTGGTTCTACGGTCGCCGCGTCGACCGCCAGATGCGGGAAGAACGGAACCGTCACCCCGCCGAATAGGCCTTCGCCGCCGTCCTGATCGCCTCCGCCGCCCGTTCCGGCGCCTCCTCATGGGCGAGGTGGCCGAGGCCGGGCCAGCGTTCCGCCCGCCCCGCCTTTATCCTCCCCGCCGCCTCCTCCGAGGTTTCCGGCGGCACGGCGAGGTCCTTCTCCGCCGCGATGAGGAGCGCGGGAAGCTCGAGCCGCGGCAGGTCCGCGTTCAGCCGGTCGAGGGACCATTGCGCCATCATCCGCAGCGCCCCGTCCACATGCGCGCGGTCGGAGATGAGGCGGCCATAGAGCGCGAGCCCCTCCGCGTCGATCCGGCTCCCCGTCCCCTCGATCAGCCGCGCGACGCTCGCCTCCGTCGAGAGGCGGGAGGCGACGAGGGCGGTGAGCGGGTTCGCGGCCAGCATCTTCGCCATGATCGGGAAGAGCCAGCCGGCAAGGCCGGGGAAATTGCCGAGCGCGGCGTTGAAGCCGATCACGAGCCGTGGCGGCCGCTTCATGTCGAGCGCGAGGCGCAGCGCCACGGCGGCGCCGGCGGAATGGCCGACGATGACATCCGGCGCGAAATCCTCCGCCGCCATCAGCGCCGCCGCATCCTCCGCCATCGCCGGAAGGCCGGAGCGCCAGCGGGCGCCGAGCCGGGTGAAGCCGTGCCCCGGCAGGTCCGGCGCCATCACGCGATGATCGCGCGCGAGATCGGGGAGAACGCCGCGCCAGCTATGCGTCGCCCCGCCCGCGCCATGGAGCAGAAGCACACGCGGCGCATCCGCCGGCCCCATGATCTGCAGATGCCAGCGATGCGGGCGGCTGTCCACGAAGCGGCTCGCCTCCCGGTTCGGCCAGCCCGCGCCCTGCCGCGCCCAGTCCACGCTCAGGCCCCGAGCGCGGAGGAGACGGCGGCGGCGAGCCGGCCCGAATCGGCGCGCGGCAGGGCGAGCCAGGCCGCGCCCATCGTCTTCGCCAGCGCGGCGAGCTGCGGCTCCGGCCGGGCGCCCATGTCGATCACGAGCGCGGGAAAGCCGTAGGCGCGAAGCGCGCGCGCCATCGCCTCCGCATCCGCCGCGGCCTGCGGGCGCCCGGGCTCGCCGGCGAGGGTGATGTTCGCGCGCCCGTCCGTCAGCAGCGCGAGCGCGGGGCTCCGCCCCTTGCCGCGTTCGGACAGCGCGAGCGCGAGCGCCGCCTTCAGCCCGGAGGCGAGCGGCGTGCCGCCGCCGCCCGGCAGCGCGGCGAGGGATTTCTTCGCGCGCACCAGAGAGCGCGTCGGCGGCAGCAGAACCTCCGCCCCCGTTCCGCGAAACGCGATGAGCGCCACCTGATCCCGCCGCGCATAGGCTTCGGCGAGCAGAAGCTCCACCGCCCCCTTCGCCTCCGCGAGCCGGGAGAAGGCGGCGGAGCCGGAGGCGTCCACGATGAAGAGGAGGAGCCGCTCCGCCTGCTCCTCGTAGCGTCGAAGGCGAACGTCCTCCGCGCGGAAGGCGAGCCGCGCGCCCTCGGGCTTCGCGCGGAGCCGCTGCCAGGGCGCCGCGGCGCGGAGCGTGGCGGGCACGTCCACCGGCCCGGCGCCGATCCGGCCGGGGCGTGAGGGGAGGGGGCGGCCGCGCCGCGCGCCCTTCCGCTTCTCCCCTGCGCCGGCCCCGGCGGCGCGGGCGCGGGCGGCGCGGCCCATCGCGAGCCGGGCGAGGAGATCGGCGGGGAGGAGCGCCTTCGCCGCTTCGAGCAGCACGTCCTCGGGAAGCTGCGCCGTCTCCTCCCGCTCGCCGCCCTCCGCTTCGGGCTCGCCCTCGGGCGGCTCCGGAGCCGGCTGTTCGGGCTCCTGCGCCTCTTCGGCGGGGGAGATTGTCGCCCGTGGCGCGAGGACGAGTTCGGCGGCCAGCACCATGTCCGCCTCCGAAGGCTCATCCCGCCCGCCCAGCGCCGCGGCGGCGCGCGCGGCGCGGAGCGCCATGAGCGGCGCGCGAAGGCTCCACACGCCGAGCCGCGCCGCGACGCGGACGAGGTCCGCCGCCGCTTCCTGCGGGGAGGAGACATGCGGGAGCCGAGCGCGCGCCTCCGCAAAGTCGACATGGGGAATCGGCGCGGTCTCTCCGAAAGGCACGTCATCAAGATCGACCTGGAGCGCCAGCCGGTCCAGCAGGGCGGGCGCGAGCGCCTCCTCCGGCCCGGCGCCCTCGTCGAGCGCAAGGAGCATGTGCGCGCGCTCGTCCAGCGCCCCGGCGAGGCGGGCGGCGAGGCCGGGCGTCGCCCGCTCCGCCATGGGCAGGAGGAGCGCGGCGGGCTCGTCCAGAATGCCGGCGCGCCGGACCACCCGGCCGACGGAGAGCGCGGCGGCGAGGTCCAGCCCGCCGAAAAGCGCCTCGTCGCCGATGGCCGGGTGAAGCCGGCGGAGGGGCAGGGGCGGGCGAAACCCTTCCAGCAGCCGGTCCCGCACCGGGCCGGCGCGCGCGCGAAGGGCGAGGCCGCCGAGGCCCGCAGGATCAACCGAGAGGAGCGCGAGCGCGGCGACGGCGCGGCGCCAGGCGGGGGCGGTCATGCGCCGGAGGGGCGGCGGCGCCCGCGGTCGTTTGCGCTCACGCGAACGCCTCCGCAATCGCCCGCTCGATCCGCACGGTCGAGCCCGCCTCGTCCAGCGGGTCCCGTCGCAGGCGATGGCGGAGCGCGGAGGGGGCCATCCGGCGCACATGATCCCGCGTCACCGCCTCCGCCCCTTCCCAGGCGGCGAGGGCGCGGGCGGCCCGCAGCAGCGTGAGTTCGCCCCGGAGCCCGTCCGCCCCCATCGCAAGGCAGAGCGCGGCGCAGTCCCGCAGCGCGGCGTCGGGCGCGGCGGGCTTGCGCTCGCGCGCGGCGACGATGGCCTTCCTGAGCTTCGAATCCTTCGGCTTCCACTTCTTCATGAAGGCGTCATGGTCCGTCTCGTAGGCGTCCCGCCGGCGCACGACCTCGACGCGCTCGTCGATGGTCTTCGGGGAGGAGACTTCCACGGAGAGCCCGAACCGGTCGAGCAATTGCGGCCGCAGTTCCCCCTCTTCCGGGTTGCCGGAGCCGACCAGCACGAACCGCGCCGGATGGCGAATGGAAAGCCCCTCGCGCTCCACCACGTTCTCGCCCGATTGCGCCACGTCGAGCAGGAGGTCGACGATGTGATCCTCCAGCAGGTTCACCTCGTCGATATAGAGATAGCCGCGGTTCGCGCGGGCGAGGAGGCCGGGCTCGTAGGCCTTCTCGCCCCGCGTCAGCGCCCGCTCGATGTCGAGCGCGCCGGTCACCCTGTCCTCCGTCGCGCCGAGGGGGAGGTCGACGACGGGCGTCGGCTTCTTCACCAGCTTGCGGTCCGTCACGGTCGCCCAGTCCGGGATCGCGGCGACGGAGGGGCTGCTGACGGGGCAGCCCGCCACCGCCTCGATGGGCGGAAGAAGCGCGGCGAGGCCGCGGACGGCGGTGGATTTCCCCGCGCCCCGGTCCCCGAACACCAGAACGCCTGCGATGGCCGGGTCGATCGCGGTCAGGATCAGCGCCTGCTTCATCTCCTCCTGACCGACGATGGCGGAGAAGGGGAAGGGGGGCCGCGCGCTCACGCCTCCGCTCCGGCGAGGAGCGGCGGCGCGGCGGGCCAGGATCCGGCCTCCCCGATGACGCGGAAGCGGGCGTAGAGCTCTTCCGCAAACCATCCGCCCTCCCGCACCGCGCGGATCGCCTCCTGATGCGGGCCGCGGCGGGCGAAGGCGCACATGCGCTCCTCGTCCGGCCAGATCGAGAAGGTGACCTGCTGGAGCCAGGGCGCCTCGCCGACGCCGATCTTGAAGATCACGTTCGGGTCGCCCCCGATGCGGGCGGAAATCCCCGGCTCGTGGCTCCAGAAGCGGAGCAGGCTTGCAGGGCGGATCGTCGCCCGCGTCAGCACGGCGAGCGGCCCGCCGCCCGGATCGGGATCAGGCGCGAAGGGCGCCGCGCCGGACCATCGGCCACGGGCCGAAAGCGTGGAAAGGAAGATCGTCCAGCTCTCCGCGGCATGGTCGGCCCAGCGGGCGAAGACGCCCTCGGACGCGCCGCGGCGGGCGGCGGATTCGTCAGGCCAGGTGGCGAGTAGGCCCCAGACGGCGGTGTTCGGCTTCGGGGTGAACCCTTCCCCGGTTCCGCTCCCGAAGAGCTTGGCGAAGCCGATTCCCGGCGTCCGCGCCAGCGGCCGGCGGGCCGCCGCCATCTGCCCGAAAACCCAGAGCCTGTCGACGATGGCGGGGAATCGATAGAGGCTGAACGTCGTGACGGAAATGGCGGGCCTCCTCGCTTCCAGGCTGTCAATCTTGTCTGACACGCTTTGGCGCCATTGAAAAGATCGTCGCCGCCGCATCGATGATTGTAAACTCAGATTTACAGATATACCCTCTCCCCATGGTGACAAGAGTCGACCCCGAGGCGCTCGCGCCGACACTGGACGGGCGCGGGAGGGCGATCGTGATCGGCGCCGGGCTCGGCGGCCTCGCCGCCGCCATGCGCCTCGGCGCGAAGGGCTGGCGGGTGACGGTGATCGACCGGCTGGACATGCCGGGCGGGCGCGGCTCCTCCATAAGCCGGGGCGGCCACCGCTTCGACCTCGGGCCGACCATCGTGACCGTGCCGCAGGTCTTCCGCGAACTCTGGGCGGCGACGGGGCGGGACTTCGACAAGGACGTGGACCTCCGCCCGCTCGACCCCTTCTACGAAATCCGCTTCGAAGACGGCTCCGCCTTCGCCGCGACGGGGGACCGGGAACGGCTCCGCGCCGAGGTGGAGCGGCTCTCTCCCGGCGACCTGAAGGGCTTCGAGCGCTTCCTGAAGGACAGCCAGGCGCGCTACCGCTTCGGCTTCGAGGACCTGGGGCGCCGGCCGATGAACCGCCTCTGGGATCTCGTGAAGGTGTTGCCGACCTTCGGGCTCCTGCGGGCGGACCGCTCCGTCCACGCCCATGCCGCCCGGCGGTTCCGGGACGAGCGGCTCAGGATGGCCTTCTCCTTCCATCCGCTCTTCATCGGCGGCGACCCGCTGCACGTCACGTCGATGTATATCCTCGTCAGCCATCTCGAAGCCGCCTTCGGCGTGCATTACGCGATGGGCGGCGTCGCGGCGATCGCGAAGGCGATGGCGCGGGTGATCGAGGATCAGGGCGGCGCGCTCCTGCTCGGAGAGGAGGCGGACGAGATCCTCATCGAGAACGGCGCCGCCGCCGGCGTGCGACTGACCGGCGGAGAGGTGCTGAAGGCGCCGCTCATCGTCTCCAACGCGGACGCGGGGCACACCTACACGCGCCTTCTCCGCAATCACGGCAAGCGGCGCTGGACCGACGCGAAGCTGAAGCGCGCGCGCTGGTCCATGGGTCTCTTCGTCTGGTACTTCGGAACGAAGGGCACGAAGGGCATGTGGCCGGATGTCGGCCACCACACGATCCTCAACGGGCCGCGCTATGCCGGGCTTCTCGACGACATCTTCATGAAGGGCCGGCTGGCGGAGGACATGAGCCTCTATGTCCATCGCCCGAGTGTGACGGACCCGACCGCCGCGCCCGAGGGCGACGACACGTTCTACGCCCTCTCGCCCGTCCCCCATCTCGGCCATGACAACGGGGTGGACTGGGGGCGGGAGGCCGAGACCTATCGCCGGAAGGTCGAGGCGGTGCTGGAGGAGCGGCTCCTGCCCGGGCTGAAAGGGCGCGTGACGGAAAGCCTCGTCTTCACGCCCGAGACGTTCAGGGACCGGTATCTCTCCCCGCTCGGGTCCGGCTTCTCCATCGAGCCCCGCATCTTCCAGAGCGCCTGGTTCAGGCCCCACAATGTCTCTGAGGAAGCGAAGGGGCTCTATCTCGTCGGCGCGGGAACGCATCCGGGCGCGGGGTTGCCGGGCGTCATCGCCTCGGCCGAAGTGCTGTCGAAGCTCGTCCCCGACGCGGCGCCGGTAAGATGATCGCGCCGGCGGATCTCGAAGCCTGCCGCGCCGCGATCCGCACCGGCTCGCATTCCTTCCACGCCGCCTCGAAGCTGCTCCCGCCATCGGTGCGGGACCCGGCGCTGGCCCTCTACGCCTTCTGCCGCCTCGCCGACGACGCGGTGGACCTGCGGCGCGACAAGGCCGCCGCGGTGCTCCGCCTCAGGGACCGGCTGGAGCTCGTCTATGCCGGTCGGCCGCTCGACTCTCCGGCGGACCGGGCCTTCGCCGCCGTGGTGGAGGACTTCGCCATGCCGCGCGCGCTGCCCGAGGCGCTGCTCGAAGGCCTCGCCTGGGATGCGATGGGCAGGCGCTGCGCCGATCTTTCCGCCCTGCTCGACTATTCCGCGCGCGTCGCCGCCGCCGTCGGCGTGATGATGTGCGTGCTGATGAAGGTGAGGGACAGGCACACGCTCGCCCGCGCCGCCGATCTCGGCCTCGCCATGCAGCTCACCAACATCGCGCGCGACGTGGGCGAGGATGCGCGGGAGGGAAGGCTCTACCTGCCGCTCGACTGGCTGGCGGATGCGGGGATAGACCCGGAGGCCTTCCTCGCCGCGCCCTCCGCGACGCCGGCCCTCCGCTCCGTCGTCGCGCGGCTGCTGAAGGAGGCGGAGCGGCTCTATCTCCGGGCCGATCCGGGGGTGCAGGGGCTGCCGCTCGCCTGCCGCCCGGGCATCTTCGCCGCCGGGCGCATCTATCGCGGGATCGGCCTGAAGGTCGCCGCCGCCGGGTTCGACAGCGTCACGAGGCGCGCCCGGACGACGAAGGGCGAAAAGCTCCTCTGGCTCGCCGGCGCCGCGGCGCGGACGGCGGCGACGGCGATCATGCCCCGCCCGGCGACGATCTTCGCCGCGCCTGCGGCGGAGACGGCCTATCTCGTCTCCGCCGCCGCGCGCCGCCCCGCCGCCCCGGGCTTCTGGGGCGATGGGCGGGCGGGTGCGCTGATCGAGGTTCTCGCCCAGCTCGAGGCGCGGGACCGCGCCCGCCGCGGGGAGGACGGGCCCCGCGCCGTCTGACCGATCCGTTTCGCCTTTTCTTCCCCGCGCGGGCGCGCTAGGGCGACGCGGGCAGAGCGCGGCGAGGGAGCGGGGCGTGAGAATACTGACCGAGGACGAGCCGAGCGCGACGCAGATGCGCTGCAAGCGGCGCCTGCGCGCCATCGCGCCCTTTCTCGCAAAGGGCGGGGTCGGCGCCGAGGTCGGCGTCTTCAAGGGCACGTTCGCGGAGCATCTCCTCGGCTCCGCCCCGTCGAAGATCTATCTCGTCGATCCCTGGTACCGGCTCGGTCCGGAATGGCGCTGGGCGAAGGGGGAGCGCTCCACCCTCGCCGCCTTCCGCCGTATCCTCGACGCCTTCGCGCCCGAGATCGCCTCGGGCCTCGTGGAGCCGCGCGTCTCCTTCAGCGGGGAGTTCTTCGCGACGCTTCCCGATCATCATCTCGACTGGGTCTATATCGACACCTCTCACAATTACGAGGCGACGATGGCCGAGCTCGAATGGTGCCTGAAGAAGGTGAAGCCCGGCGGGCGGATCATCGGGGACGATTACGTCGCCGATCCGGAGGCCCGGCACCATGGCGTCTGGCGCGCGGTGCAGGACTTCGCGAAGGCCGGGCGCATCCGCCTCCTGCTGGACGGGGAGGTGCGGCAGTTCTGCGCCGAGCCGGTCTGAGCCCGGCTCAGAACCGGTCCAGCAGCCGCTCCAGGTAATCGAGCTCTTCCGCCGGGCGCTCCCGCTCGCCCGAGCGGCGGCGGATTTCCTCCTGCAGTTCGCGCGCCCGCTTGCCGAGCGTGGCGGAGGGAACCTCCACGCTCTCGCCGTCCATCGGCCCGTCAGAGGCCCGGGGGCGGCCGAGCGGATCCTCCCGCTCGTTGTCCATCCCGCGGCCGTCGCGCCCGGCCTGGTCGCCCTCGCCGCGACCCTCGGCCTCGGCAAGATCCTGCCCCATCTCGCGGCGGCCTTCGCGCAGCGCGTCGAGCGCGCGCACCTGGTCGTCGACCGCGCCCCGCGCGTCGCCGCGTTCGAGGTTCTCCACCGCATCGCCCATCGCGCGATCCGCCTCTTCGAGCGCGCGGCGCGCGCCTTCTCCGACGGAGCCGGGGACATTCCCGCGAAGATCGTCCAGCAATTGCTGGAGCGCCTGCTGGTCCCGCGCGATGTCTCCGAGGCTGTCGCCCGGCTGTCCGCCGCGACCCTGGCCCTGGCCCGGCCGCTGGCCCTGTCGATTCCCCTCTTGGCCCTCGCCTTCGCCCTGGCCCTGGTTGCGATGCGCGCCCTCGCCCTCGCCCTGGCCTTCGCCGGGTTGGCCCTCTCCGGGCTGCGACTGGCCGAAGGAGCGGTCGGCGAGGCCCTGCTGCTCGCCGATCATGTCCCCCATCTGGTCCATCATCTGCTGGCCCTCGCCGGGCTGGCCCTGCCCGGGCTGCGCCATCTGGAGATTCTGCATCATCTCCGCCAGCGCCTGCAGCATCTGGCGCGCCAGCTCATGCTGGCCGTTGCGGATCGCCTCCTCAAGCTCCTGCAGCATCCGTTCGAGATCGTTCTGGGAGAGCGTCTGCCCGTCCTGCGGCGCCTGCTGCGGCTGCTGGCCGTTGGCCTGGTCGCGCAGCATCTCCTCCGCCATCGCCTGCATGTAGTCCCGCATCGCCTCGCGCAGTTCCTGCATCAGGCGCGCCAGCTCCTCGTCCGAGGCGCCGTTCTCGATCGCGTCCTTCAGCCGCTCCTGCGCGCGGGCGAGCCGCTCCGCCGCATTGGCGAGGTCCCCGTCCTCCAGTCTGAGCGCGGCGCGCCAGAGGAGATCGACGATGGACTCGGTCTCCTCCGCCAGCCGCCCGTCCTCGAGCGCATAGCCGAGCCGGCGAACCGCCATGCGGGCGAGAAGAAATCCGGTCTCGTCGTCGATGATCTCTTCCGGGAAGATCATCACCGCTTCGAGCACGTCGAGCGCGCGCGGCGCGGCTGCGGCGGAGAAGGCCAGCGCCCGGCGCTGTTCGATCAGCGCCTTGGCGACGGGATGGTAGAAGCGCCGGGCCGGCAGCGTCGCGGCGAGCGTGGCTTCCGCCATCTGTCCGGCCGCATCCTCGCCTTCGAGCCGGTAGAGGACGGGGAGGCCGGCCCACGGATGCTCGGTCAGATCCTCCACAAGGGACTCCGCAACCTCCTGCGCCGCCGAGCCCGCGGGCAGCGGCAGTTCCAGGGAGATCGGCGGAAAGGCGGAGCCCGCGCTCTCGATCCCGAGAAGCGCCGCCGCCTCAGCCTCGTCGAGCGCGATGTTCGCCCGCGCCTCGGTGAGCCCGTAATCGTCGGACGCGCGATAGGCGAGGACAAGCGCGCCGCGCTCCCCCTCCGCCGGCGGTCCGTCGAAAGAGATTTCGGGCGGCATGTCCGGGATCGCCGTCACCGTCCAGGCCCCGAGCGTTCCTTCGCCCACGGTCACCCGAACCTCGCCGTCGGCCTTCACGACGAACGCGGCGTCATAGACGCCGGCGCCCTGATTAGCGAAGGCCGCCGCCGCGCCGCTCACCCCTTCGGCGAGAGCGGGCGGAGCCGAGGTGTCGAACGCGCGGAGCGTGATCTCGGAGCCCGCAGGGAGCGCGACCGACGCGCCCGGCTCAAGCCGGGTGAGATAGACGGCTCCGACCCCGGTATAGGCGGGGGGAGAGGCCCACGCCTCCAGCGTCGGTGCCGGCGCGGGGGCGGAAGGCGTGAGAGCGCCGGGGCTGAGCTGGTCGGCGAGCCGGACCGCGGAACCCTCCTCCGCCGCGAAAAAGGCGATGGCGCCCGCGGCGAGCGCGATGAGCCCGCCATGCCGGAGGGCGTAGCGGTCCCGGCCCGAGACGCGGAGATCGGGCGCCCGGGCGCGGAGCGCGGCCGCCCGCGCCGCCAGCGCGCGCTGATGCGCCGCCCATAGCGCCTCCGCCCCGCCATCGCCGGCGCCCGCGGCCAGGCGGTCGGAATAGCTCTGCGCCGGGCGGCCGGGAACGCCCTCGTCGAGGCGGGCCAGCGCGGCGCGCTCCGTCGGCCGGTGAAGGCCCATGGCGCCGCGCACGAGGAAGAAGAGCGCCGCCGCTCCGAACCCGGCGAGGAGCGCGGCATGCCCGGCCGGCGGCAGCAGCGCGGGAACGCCGAGGAGGACGAGGCCGCCGAAGAGCGCGCCAAGCGCCCAGACCGGCCAGAACGCGGCGATGCCCCTTTCGAGCCAGAGCGCGCGCGCGGCCTTCCGCGCCTCGCGCTCAACCGAGGCACGGGCGAGGAGAAGCGTCGTTCCGGTCGAAAGCCGCGTCTTCTCCGCCATGCGCCCGCTCCTTTCCGCTCAGGCGAGCCAGTCGGGAATCCGCTCGCGCGACAGCATTTCATCATATGTGGGGCGCGGGCGCACCACATCAAACCGTGAGCCGGAGACCAGCACCTCCGGAATCAGCGGCCGGCTGTTGTATTCCGACGACATCACCGCGCCATAGGCGCCCGCCGAGCGGAAGGCGACGAGGTCCCCCGCCTCCAGATGCGGCAGTTCGCGCTGGCGCGCGAACGTGTCCCCGCTCTCGCAGACCGGCCCGACGAGATCGACCGGCGCGACAGGAGCGCCCGGCGCCGGCTGGCGGAGCGGAACCACGTCATGCCATGCGTCGTACATAGCGGGGCGGATCAGGTCGTTCATCGCCGCGTCGAGAATGAGGAAGTCCCGCCCCTCGCCGGACTTCCGAAAGATCACGCGGCTGACGAGCACGCCGGCGTTGCCGACGATGAGCCGCCCCGGCTCCACCTCGATCTCGCAACCGAGATCGCCCACTGTGCGGCGCACCACCTCGCCATAGTCGAAGGGCAGCGGCGGCGCCTCGTTGGCGCGGCGATAGGGGATGCCGAGCCCGCCGCCGAGATCGAGCCGCCTGATGTCGTGCCCGTCCTCGCGGAGCGCGAGCGCCAGTTCCCGCACCTTCAGGAAGGCGGCCTCGTAGGGTTCCAGCGTCGTGATCTGGCTTCCGATATGCACGTCGATCCCGACGACGGCGATCCCGGCCATGTTCCCCGCGGCGGCGTAGATCGCGCGGGCGCGGGAGATCGGCACGCCGAACTTGTCCTCCGCCTTGCCGGTGCTGATCTTTGCGTGGGTCTTCGCGTCCACATCCGGGTTGACGCGCAGCGTGACGGGCGCGCGGAGCCCCTTATCCCGCGCAATGCGGTCGATTTCCGCAAGCTCCGGTTCGCTCTCGACATTGAACTGGCGAATGCCGGCGTCGAGCGCCAGGGCGATTTCCTCCGTCGTCTTGCCGACGCCTGAAAAGACGATCTTTTCCGGCGGGCAACCCGCCGCAAGCGCCCGCCGAAGTTCCCCGCCGGAGACGACGTCGCAGCCGGCCCCGGCGCGGATCACCACGCGGAGCACGGCGAGGTTGGAATTCGCCTTCATCGCATAGCAGACGAGATGCGGCATACCCTTGAGCGCCTCGTCGAAGACGCGCACATGCCGCTCCAGCGTCGCTGTCGAATAGCAGTAGAAAGGCGTGCCGACCGAAGCGGCGATCTCCGCGAGGTCCACGTCCTCGGCATGGAGCGCGCCGCCCCGCCAGTCGAAATGGTCCATCAGCGGCTCCGGAGCCAGAAATAGAGCGGCAATCCGCAGGAGACGCCGATGCAGAAGGTCGCCGGAATGGCGACAAGGTTGATCCAGCGGCGGTTCCGGACTGTCTCCCAGATCACGAAGAGCGTGAGCGCGACGGCAGCGATGGTGAGGTCGTAGACGAGCCCCGTCGTCGCGTCGTTCACGTTCCACGCCTCGACCATCGCGCCAAGGCTCCAGCCGAATTCGTTGAACCAGCTGACGAAATAGAACATCGGCACGATCGCGCCGACAATGGCGAGGAGAAGGAAGATGGTTCGCATCGGAAGCCCCCGGATCGCGCCGCCCGTCGCGGCCCCGCATCAGTTAGCGCCGGGCGGGCCGGCGCCCATTCATTCCGTCTCGGCCGCCGGCTCCGGCGTCGCCGGCTCGCCCTTGCGCCCGCAGGAGCCCATCAGCGCGGCGGAGATCGCGACGAAGATCACGATGATGAGGATGTTTCTGAGCCTCGGGTTCATGCCAGTCGCTCCTTCCACCGGGCGACCTGCTCCTTCACCCGCGCCGGCGCCGTGCCGCCATAGCTCATGCGGCTGGCGACGGAGGCCTCAACGCTGAGAACGGAAAAGACCGCCTCGGTGATCCGAGGCTCCACCGCCCGCATCTCTTCGAGCGTCAGGTCGGAAAGCTCCGCGCCCCGGTCCTCCGCCTTCTTCACCAGCGCCCCGGTCACGTGATGCGCATCCCGGAAGGGCAGGCCGAGCGCGCGCACCAGCCAGTCCGCGAGGTCCGTCGCCGTGGCGAAACCGGCGCCCGCCGCCTCGCGCAGCCGCGCCTCGTTCGGCGCGAGGTCGCCAAGCATCCCCGTCATCGCGGCGAGGGCGAGGGCGAGGCTGTCCGCCGCGTCGAAGACCGGCTCCTTGTCCTCCTGCATGTCCTTCGAATAGGTCAGCGCGAGGCCCTTCATCACGGTCGAGAGCGCGACGAAGGCGCCGAGGATGCGCCCGACCTTCGCCCGCGCCAGCTCCGCCGCGTCCGGGTTCCGCTTCTGCGGCATGATCGAAGAGCCGGTGGTGAACCGGTCCGAAAGCCGCGCGAAGCGGAACTGGGCGGAGGACCAGATCACCAGCTCCTCCGACAGGCGGGAGAGATGCGTCGCTGTGATCGAGGCTGCCGCGAGATATTCGAGCGCGAAATCCCTGTCGGCCACCGAGTCGAGGCTGTTCGCCGTCGGCCGGTCGAAGCCGAGCGCCTTGGCCGTCATCTCCCGGTCGATGGGGAAGGACGTGCCGGCGAGCGCGGCGGCGCCCAGCGGGCATTCGTTCATCCGCGCCCGCGCGTCGCGAAAGCGGGATAGGTCCCGCCCGAACATCTCCACATAGGCCATCATGTGGTGGCCCCAGGTTACGGGCTGCGCGCTCTGCAAGTGCGTGAAGCCGGGCATGACCATGCCCTCCCGCCCGTCCGCCTGTGCGACGAGCGCGCGCATCAGCGCCTCCAGCCCCGCCATCGCCTCGTCGCAGCGGGCCCGGACCCACATGCGGAAATCGACGGCCACCTGGTCGTTCCGGCTCCGCGCCGTGTGGAGCCGCCCCGCCGGCTCCCCGATCAGCGCCTTGAGCCGGGACTCCACGTTCATGTGGATGTCCTCGAGAGCCCGGGAGAAGGCGAAGCGCCCCTCCTCGATCTCTGACAAGACCGTGAGCAGCCCCTGGTCTATCGCCGCCGCGTCCGCATCTGTGATAACGCCCGCCTTGGCGAGCATCGCAGCATGGGCGCGGCTGCCCGCCACATCCTCGCGCGCGAGGCGGCGGTCGAACCCGATGGAGGCGTTGATCTCCTCCATGATCGCGTCGGGGCCGTCGGAGAACCGGCCGCCCCACATGGCGTTTTCGGGCGCGTTGCGGCCGGAATGAGGATCGGACTTGGTCATGCGGCCCCGGGGGTCGAAGGAGGCGGAATGCGGATGATGCGCGGTCTTTTCGCGGCGATGCTATACGGCGCGGCGGCCCTCGGCGCCACCCCCGCCGCGGCGGAGCTGGACGCGGCGGAGATCGCGGCGCTGAAGGCGTCGCGGACGGGGGACATGGAGAAGCTGATCATCCATGACGCCCCGCGCCCCCGGCTGGAGACCGCGTTCGAGACCGGTTCGGGCGAGGCGCGCACGCTCGCGGACTGGGAGGGGAAGGTCGTCCTCCTCAACTTCTGGGCCACCTGGTGCCCGCCCTGCCGCAAGGAGATGCCCTCGCTCGACCGGCTTCAGGCGGAAATGGGCGGGGAGGGGTTCGAGGTCGTCGCGCTCTCGATGGACCGCGCCTCGACGGAGCGGATCGAGGCCTTTTACGCCGAGGTGCCTCAAGCGGAAAGTGCGCCATGGCGCGTCTCCAACCTCGCGGTCTATCGGGAGCCGACGATGCGGATTGGGGCGGAGGGCGGCATTCTCGGCCTGCCAGTGACGCTGGTGCTGGACCGGCGGGGCAGGGAGGTCGCCCGGCTTCAGGGCGAGGCGGAGTGGGATTCGGAGCGCGCGAAGGCGATGCTGAAGGCGATCATCGAAGCGCTCGACTCGCCCGCCTCCTGAGGCGTCTTCGCCCTTCGCGCGCCGCGAATCCGGGTTATGCTCTGCGGAAAGCAGCCGCGGAGCCCACCATGCGCATCCTTTTCGCCCTCCTCTTCCTCGCCGCGCCCCCCGCATTCGCGGACGCGCTGGACAGGATCGCCGAGCGCGGCGAGATCCGCTTCGGCGTGCGGGAGGCCTCCGCGCCCTTCTCCTACCGGAACGAGGCGGGGGAGGCGGCGGGCCTCGCGCCGCGGCTCTGCCTCCGCGTCGCCGCCTCCCTCACGGAGCGCCTCGGCAAGCCGCTCGCGGTGAGCTGGGTGACGGTGGATGCGGCGACGCGCTTTTCCGCCGTCGAGGAGGGCCTCGTCGACGTCCATTGCGGGCCGATGACGCAGACGCTCGCGCGACGCGAACGGCTCGACTTCTCGATCCCCTATTTCATGGACGGGATCGGCGCCGCGCTGCGCCGCGATGGCGTGCAGGAACTCTCGGACCTCGCCGGCCAGCCGGTCGGCGCCCTGAACGGGACGACGGGCGTGGCGATGGCGGTGGAATGGGGCGCCCCCGGCGGCTCGCCGGTGACCCGGTTCGACTCGCACCGCGCCGGGCTCGAAGCGCTGGCGCGGGGGGAGATCGACGCCTATTTCGGCGACCAGGGCCTCCTCCTGCACCAGCTCGCCGTCCTGAAGCGGGAGGACCGTCTGATCCCGATCCGCGTCCTGCCGGACCAGTTCTCCTACGAGCCCTATTCGCTGGCGATGGCGGCGGGGGAGCGGCGGCTCAGGCTTGAGGTGGACCGTGCGCTCTCCGCGGCCTTCCTAACGCAGGAGGTGTTTTCCGACATCGAGGCGGAGCTCGGCGAGTTCGCGCTCTCGGAGTTCGCGGCGTTTCTCTATGTGCTGGTGGCGCTGCCGGATTAGGCGCTCATCGGCCCGGAACCGTTCCAGCGAGGCAGGTCTGAATAGGGGCAAACATCATCTTCGAACGGCACATGCCGTTGCCGGAAGCCCGCCCCTTCGACCGGTTCCGGCTCGCTGACCCGATCCATACGGAAATGCCGGAAGTCCTCACGCGCCGGGTCCCACGCCACCAGGTACCAGAGCGGCGGCAGGATCAGCATCGCCTGCGGCTCGACCTCGCGCCTCGTCTCGCTCCCCCCGGCGTCTCGGTAGCGGAACCTCAGCCGCAGGCGCTGGAGGAAAGCCGTTTCGAAGGCGGGCAGGAGGGCCGGGTCGATCGGCCCCATGTCCGAAAGGTGCTGTTGCGGAGAGAGTTTTCCGATGTGCAGGCAGGCCAGAAACCGGCGCAGGTCGCGCAGCTTGTCGGGGGGCAGGGCTCTCTCGATCTTGGCGAGCCCAGCGTCCGCGAGGCCGGAAAAGGGCAGGTTACCCGCCGCGCGCATGGCGGCGACGCTGATCAGGAGCGCAAAGACCTCCGTGACCGCGAGCCGGGCCGTCGTCTGCACCGACTGCGGATCGAGCTGGAGGCCGCCGCCACGGCCGGCCTCGGAATGAATGACGAACCCCTGGTCGCGCAGCGCGGCGATATCGCGGAGGACCGTTCGCCTCGACGCCCCGACCTCCGCCGCGAGCTCGCCGACCGTCGCTGACCCGGCGCGGCGGAGGCTGCGGACGATGGCGTCCTGTCGGGAGCGGATGTTCATGGCGTGACGATACCATCTTCGGTGACAGAATATGGCGCCATCGAAGGCTAGGCGGAGCGAGCAAACGAAGAAAAGGAGACTCACTCAATGCGACGCACAGCCGTGAATCCGTGGGAATGGTCATTGAAGCTTGGCTACAATCAGGCCGAAAGCGTCGAGGGCGCCGCCCGCCACCTCTACTGCGCGGGGCAGACCGCGGTCGACGCCGAGGGCGCGCCGCAGCATCCGGGCGACATGCGCGGCCAGATCGGCCTCGCGCTCGACAATCTGGAGGCTGTCCTCGCCAAGGCGGGCATGGGCCTCGGCGACGTGGTCCGGCTCGGCGTCTTCGCCACCGACGTCGACGAGGCGCTGAAGAACTTCGATCTTCTCGGCATGCGCTTCGGAGCGGCGGGCTCCGCTCCGCCGATGACGCTGCTTGGCGTCACGAGGCTGGCGGTTCCCGGCCTGATGTTCGAGATCGAAGCGACCGCCGTGGCCTGAAGCCGCCGCGACGGCTCCGCCGGCGAGCCCGCCGTCTCCCGCCCGCGAAGCCGGGCGGATGCGCGCGCCCCCTCCCGCAGGCGGGGGCGCGCGCCTTGCGCATCAGGTGATGTGCGCGCCCTTCGTCTCGACGAAGACGGAATAGAGCGACTGGCTCGCCGTCATGAAGAGCTGGTTCCGCTTCGTGCCGCCGAAGCAGACGTTGGAGCAGATCTCCGGAAGGCGGATCTGGCCGATCCGCTCCCCGTCCGGCGCGAAGACGTGGACGCCGTCATATCCGTCGCCCACCCAGCCGGCGGAAGACCAGACATTGCCGCTCTCGTCGCAGCGGATGCCGTCGGCGAAGCCGGTCTTGCCCTCCCAGGTCATCGAGGCGAAGCGACGCGGATTCTTCAGCGTCGCGCCGTCCACGTCGAAAGCCCAGATCTGGCTCTCGGCGGCGGGATAGTGGGAGACGCCGGTGTCGGCTACGTAGAGGATCGAGTAGTCGTGGCTGAAGCAGAGCCCGTTCGGCTTGAAGGGCGCGTCCGTCACTTTCGTGATGGCTCCGGACTGTGCGTCCACCCGGTAGACCGCCTCCTTCTGGATCGGCTGGACGGAGCCGGTGTTCAGACGGTTCCCCTCATAGTTCATCAGCCCGCCATAGCCGGGGTCGGTGAACCAGATCGACCCGTCCTCCGGGTGGACCACCGCGTCGTTCGGGGCGTTGAACTCCTTGCCCTCGAAGCTGTCGGCGATCACCGTGACAGTCCCGTCGTATTCATAGCGAACGACGCGCCGCGGCCCGTGCTGGCAGGAAATCTGCCGCCCCTGATAATCGAATGTGTTGCCGTTCGAGTTTCCCGCCGGATAGCGGAACTGGCGGGAGACCTTGCCGTCCTCCTCCGTCCAGCGGAGTTGCTCGTCGTTCGGGATGTCGCTCCAGATGAGGTAGCGGCCGACGCCGTTCCAGGCCGGGCCCTCGGCCCAGAGCGTGCCGAGATGATGCCGCCGGATCGGCGTGTTGCCGAGCTTGGCGCCGAAGCGCGAGTCAAGCGCGATGATGTCCGGGTCGGGATAGCGGACCGGCTCCGCGCCGGGAGCAAAATTGCGCGCGAACGCCTCAGGCGCCATGCCCGCGATCCCCGCCACGCCGGCGGCGGCGGCGAGAAAGGCGCGGCGGTTCAGAGCCTTGCGCTCTGCGGCCTCTTCCTTGTCTTCCGTGGTCATCGTTTCCTCCATTTATGGTTGTTGTGGGTCGAGCCCGGTCAATCTGAGCGCGCAGGATCGCGCCGCGTCAAGAAATCATTAACCCCTCGGGTCGCCGTGTCGTTAAAGTGACGTCCTGCGCGATACGCGCTTCGTTTGATCGCCCGCTGCGCATGGCCGCCTGTGCAAGATCTTTGGGAAGGACGATGTAATGGCCGTGATTGTCGTCACGAATACCGCAAACAGCGGATCGGGCTCGCTACGCGCCGCCATCGAGCTTGCGAACGGGACCGTGGAGGCCGACCGGGTCGTCTTCGACCCCGCGCTCTCGGGCGCGACGATCCGGCTCTTCGATTTCGACCCGGCGACGGAGCTGCCCGAGACAGGCGGGCTGCGGAACGGCGCGCTTTTCGTCTCTTCATCCTCGCTCTCGATCGACGGCGACATAGACGGCGACGGCGAGGGCGACATCACGATTTCGGGCGACGCTGACGCCGACGGCTTCGCAAGCGCGGCCGACGTGCAGATCTTCGCCGTGAACGGCGACGTGCCCGCCTTCACGCTCAACGGACTCAACCTTGTAGGTGGCTACGGCCGTTCGGCTCCGGATGCGCCGGGCGCGCCTGTCGTGGCGCGGGACGGCGGCATCGCTGTTTCCGCCATCGATTCCCGCGCGGGGGAGACGCGCGTCAGCAATGTCGTCATCGGCCCCGGCGAGGCCCGGGCCGAGAACGGCGCCATCGACGGTGACGGCGGAGCCGCGGCGACCGTGGTGGTGACGGGAACGAGCGTGTTCGAGAACGTGCTCTTCACCGATGTCCGCGCCTATGCCGGCCAGGGCGCAGGCGACGGGCGCGGCGGCTCGGCGGTGGCCGGGATCCTGAATACGGGCGACCTTACGCTCCGCGAGGTAGGCTTCACGGGGAGCTACGCCCTCGCCGGCGCGCGGCCCGAGGCCGGCCGCGCCGCCGTCGGAGTGCTCAACACGGGGACTGTGTCGGGCTTCGGCGAGGCCGGGCCGACCATCCTGTTCGGAGAGGCTGGCGGTTATTTCGGCAACGCCGCGATCGCGCAGGGCGGCGGCGTTATCGGGATAAACGAGTACGCAGGCGGCGTTACGACAGGGCCGCTGGAACGCGGTTTCGCCGGCGGCCTGCTCGACGACCGGTTGACTGTGGCCAGTCTCGGCGAAAACCGGCTTGTCGCCGGCTTCGCCGGCGATGACGTCATCCGCGGCTCCGGGGCGGCGGAGACGCTGCTCGGCGGTGCGGGGCAAGACCTCCTGTTGGGCGCGCGCGGGGACGACGAGATTATGGGCGGGTCCGGAGCTGACACCATTCGCGCGGGCGGAGGCGACGACTCGGTTTCCGGCGGCGGCGGCGGCGACCGGATTCTCGGAGGGGGCGGGAACGACCTGCTGCGCGGCCAGGCCGGGGATGACTTCGTCGGCGGCGGCCGTGGCGACGACACGCTTCAAGGCGCCCGCGGCGACGACAAGTTGCGCGGCGGCGCGGGTGAGGATCGGCTTGCGGGCGGGGCCGGGGACGACACGCTTGAAGGCGGGGCCGGGAACGATACGCTGGTTGGCCGCGCAGGGGCCGACTTGTTCGTCTTCGCGGCGGATCACGGCGCGGACCTCATCCGCGGCTTCCAGCAAGGGTCGGACCGGCTGGACTTCTCGTTCCTCGAAGGGATCGGCGACCTCACGATCACGCAGCAGGGCTTTTCGACCATCATCGTCCACTCGACAGGCTCGGTGCGGCTCGCGGGCCAGTTCGTCGAGGATTTTGACGAGGCCGACTTCCTCTTTTGAGCCGCTTGTGTGTCGGGCCGCCTCACTCCCGCAACGTCATGGCGACAAAGGCCGCCGCCTCGCGACGTACGGCGGCTGCGTCGAGAGGGCCCTCCTCCTGCGCCGCCTCAAGCCAGACGCCGTCCATCCACGCCTGGAGCGCGGCCCGCGCCCGCTCCCGCTCCCGTTCCGGAAGCAGTGGGCGGAGCGCGGCGGCGAAGAGGCTGCGTACGCGCGCGCGGTTGATCCGCTGGAGCCGCGCTAGGCGGGGCACATGCGGCGCGAAGGCCCAGAACTGCATCCAGACGGCGCAACGCTCCCGCGTGAAGAGCGCATCGTCGAAATTCGCCGCCACCGCCGCGTCGAGCCGCGCGCGCGGCCCCTCCGCCTCCGCGAGCCGCCGCAGCGTCGCCTCGCGCAGCACGCCGAGCAGCCGGCGCATTGTCGCCTCCAGCAGCCGCTCCTTCGTGCCGAAATAGTAGTTGATGGAGGCCGCGGAGGCGCCGGCCTCCCGCGCGATCTCCTGCATCGTGACTGCAGCGAAGCCGGAGCGGCGAATCGCCCGGATCGTCGCCTCGATGAGTTCATCGTGCCTCAGGTCACGGATTCGCCTTCGCGTCATGTCGCCTCCATCGTGAGGCTACCATATCTGTGCGACTATTCAAAAACTTGAATAATCATACAAGAAATTGGTCGAAGCCGACGCAAGCCCGTGCTAAGTCGTGCGTCATGAGGCCGCAACAGGCCCGCCCGGACCAAGGGGCTCGACAGGGGGTTTGCATGCTCACGACCATACTTTCCGCGGGGGTGCTGCTGGCCTTCGCGCTCGTCATCTTCATCGTGGTGAGATGGCCGAACCTGCGCTGCATCGGGGTGACGCCGGTGCCGCTCTTCACCTTCATCGCCATCCTCTTCACCTCCGGCCTCGATGTCGGGCTCATCATGTTCCCGCTCGGCGAATTCCCGGTCTACGCCGATACGGCGACGAGCCCGGAATACGGCTTCACCAACCCGCTCGCGATCGAGTTCGGGTTCTGGGGTTTCCTGATCTGGGCCTTCTACTTCCTCACCGCGTTCTATTTCTGTGTGATCGAGCCCCGCGTGCGGTTTTTCGAGATTCCGGCGGTACGGATCATCAACAACATTGTCATCATCGGAACCTGCGCCTTCACCGCAAGTCTCTTCCTAGTCTACCTCCCGTCATACATCCCGGAGATCGGGGATGGGGAGAGCGTGGTGACGACGTTTTACGTCATCGTCTTTGCGGTGATCCTCGCCGCAGCCTATTCCTCGACTGACATCAAGTACGTGAAGATCCTATCCGTCGGTTCGGTCTGGCTTTTCGCAGCGCTGATCCTCGGCCTCGCCGTCTATGGCGGGATGGGACCTGCGGCTTTCGCCTCGACCATATCCAACGTCGGCGGGTATTTCGCGAACCTGCACGAATTTGTGCTGCCGATGAACGAGTACCACGAGTTCTACCTCTTCTGGTGGTTCGCCTGGTCGATCATGATCGGCCAGTTCACCTCCCGCTTCGTCGGCGGGCTGAAGGCCTGGCAGCTGCTCGCCGCGCTGCTGGTGATCCCCTCGATCCCGCTAGCGATCTGGTTCTCCGTCCTTTATTTCTACCACGAGAACGGGATCGACACGACCGGCCTCGTCAACCTCGCCATGATCGTCGTCGGCGTCACCTTCGTCATCAATTCGCTCGACTCGCTGATCCGGCTCTATTCCGACAATCTGAATCTCACCGTGCAGCGCTTCGGGAAGGCGCCCTATGTGGTCGGCAACGTCGTCGCGCTCTTCGGCCTCACTCTCGCCTTCCAGACGCAATGGCTCCAGATTCAGTGGATCGGAGCCATCGTCGTCGGCATCTACTTCGCCTGTCTGTTATACGTCCTGACCATAAGGCGCGCGCAGGTCGCAGCCATCACGTCCTCTCCCGAAGGTCGGGTGCTGGACTTTGGCAGAATCGACAAGGTGAACTGATACGCACCGCCCGGGCGGCCGCGCGCCGCCCGGTCCCTACCGGAGACCTGCATGATCACAGTCTATGGCCGCGCCACCTCCTCCAATGTCCAGATCGTCATGTGGGCGATCGGGGAACTCGGCCTCGCATGCCAACGGCTCGACTACGGCCACAGCTATGGCGGGACGAAGACGCCGGAATACCTTGCGATGAACCCGAACGGCCTCGTCCCGACGGTCCGCGACGGCGACCTCGTCCTCTGGGAAAGCGGCGCCGTCCTCCGCTATCTCGCGGCGCGCTATGGTGCGGAGCCGTTTTGGCCCGCCGATCCTGCGAAGCGCGCCCCGCTCGACATGTGGGCGGAATGGGCCAAGACGACCTTCGGCCCGGCGCTTTTTCCGATCTTCCAGCATCTGGTGCGTCTGCCGAAGGCGCAGCGCAGCGAGGCCGCGCTCGAAGCAGGAGTGGCGGGCATCGCGCCCGTCGCCCGCATCCTCGACGCGCGCCTCGGCGCCGGGCCGTGGCTGGCCGGGGAGGATTTCACCTTCGCAGACATCGCGGCGGGCACGCTCCTATACCGCTACTACACCTTCCCGTTCCAACGAACCGAGACCCCGAATCTTGACGCCTATTTCGAGCGGCTGAAGGCCCGCCCGGCCTATGCCGAGCACGCGATGGTCTCCTACGAGCCGCTCCGCGCGCGCGACTGACGCATGGAGGCTGATTTCGTGATCGTAGGGGCTGGTTCCGCCGGCTCCGCCCTCGCCGCCCGCCTGTCGGAGGAGGGGCGCAATTCCGTGATCGTGCTGGAGCACGGCGGGACGGACGCCGGACCCTTAATCGCCATGCCGGGCGCGCTCTCCTATCCGATGAACATGGCGCTCTATGATTGGGGATACCGCACCGAGCCCGAGCCGCATCTCGGCGGGCGGCGGCTCGCCGCTCCGCGGGGAAAGGTGATAGGCGGCTCCTCCTCTATCAACGGAATGGTCTATGTCCGCGGCCATCCGCGCGACTTCGACAGCTGGGCTGATATGGGCGCCGAAGGTTGGTCCGGCGCAGAGGTCGCCCCCTATTTCGACCGGCTGGAGGCCTGGGACGGGAACGGGGAGGGCGATCCGGACTGGCGCGGCCGCGAGGGCCCGCTCCATGTCACGCGGGGCAGGCGAGAAAATCCGCTCTTCGACGCCTTCATCCGCGCCGGCGCCGCCGCCGGGTTCGAACTGACCCCGGACTACAACGGCGAGAAGCCGGAGGGCTTCGGCCCGATGGAGCGCACGATCTGGCGAGGCCGCCGCTGGTCCGCCGCCGACGCCTATCTCAAGCCGGCGCTGAAGCGCCCGAACCTCTCGCTCCTTCGCTGTCTTGCGCGCCGCATCCTGATCGAAGAGGGGCGCGCTACCGGTGTCGAGATCGAGCGCGGCGGGCTTGTGGAAGTGATCCGCGCCCGGAGGGAGGTGATCCTTTCCGCTTCCGCCTTCAATTCTCCGAAGCTCCTGATGCTCTCCGGAATCGGCCCCGGCGCTCATCTGGCGGAGCAGGGGATACCCGTGGTCGCGGACCGGCCCGGCGTCGGCGCCAACCTGCAGGACCACCTCGAAGTCTACATCCAGCAGGCCTGCACGGAGCCCATCACGCTTTTCCGGCACTGGTCTCTCTTCGGGAAAGCGATGGTCGGGCTCGAATGGCTCTTCCGCCGCACGGGCCCCGGCGCCTCCAACCAGTTCGAAAGCGCGGGCTTCGTCCGGTCCCGCGCGGGCGTGGAATGGCCGGACATCCAGTTCCATTTCCTGCCCATCGCCGTCCGTTATGACGGGAAGGCGGCGGCGGAGGGGCACGGTTTTCAGGCCCATGTCGGGCCGATGCGCTCCCGCTCCCGCGGGGCCGTCACGCTCCGCTCGTCCGAGCCGAAGGCGGCGCCCGTCATCCGCTTCAACTACATGAGCCATGAAGAGGATTGGGCTGAGTTCCGCCATTGCGTGCGCCTGACGCGGGAAGTTATCGCGCAGCCGCCCTTCGACCGCTGGCGCGGGAAGGAGATACAACCGGGCGCCGGCGTAGAGACGGACGAAGAGATCGACAGCTTCATCCGCGACCATGCCGAGAGCGCCTATCACCCTTGCGGGACCTGCCGCATCGGCCGGGCGGACGACCCGCTTGCGGTGGTCGACCCGTCCCTCCGCGTAATCGGCGTGGATCGGCTGCGTGTGGCGGACAGTTCGGTCTTCCCCGTCATCACCAACGGCAATCTGAACGCCCCCTCGATCATGACGGGAGAGAAGGCGGCGGACCTGATCCTCGGCCGCCCGGCGCCGCCGCCCACGAACCGCCGCCCGTGGATAAACCCGAGATGGCGGGAGAGCGACCGGTGAGCGTGCGCCTCTTCGGAGAGACGGCGGAGGGCGAACCCGTTCGCGCCGTGCGGATCGCGGGAGGCGGGCTTTCCGCAGAGTTCATCGAATGGGGCTGCGTGACGCGGGACCTGCGACTTGAAGGGCTCGACCGCTCGCTTGTCCTCGGCCTCGCAACCTTGCGGGACTACGAGGCGATGGCCGGCGGGCATGTCGGAGCCGTCGCCGGGCGCTGCGCCAATCGCATCTCGGGCGCGCGCTTCGTGCTCGACGGGCGGGAGCACCGGCTGGAGGAGAACGTGCCGGGCGCCACGCTCCATTCCGGCTCCGCGGGTTTCGGCCGCGCGCTCTGGCGGCTGGAGGACCACGGCGCCGCGCATGCCCGCTTCCGCATCCGGCAGGAAGACGGGGCCGGCGGCTTTCCCGGCGCGATCGAGGCGGAGGCGGAGTACCGGCTTGAGGATCGCGCCTTGCTGATGGTCCTCACCGCGCAGGCCGGGGCGCCGACGCTCTGCAACCTTGCGCAGCACAGCTATTTCAATCTGTCAGGGGAAGCGCGGATCGACGATCACCGTCTGACGCTCGCCGCCGGGCGGCTCACCCCGCTCGGCGCCGACATGTGCCCGACGGGCGACGTGCGGGCCGTCTCGCCCGCCGAAGACTTCCGCGAGGGGCGTCTCGTCGGCGCCCGCTCGATCGACGTAAACTACGTGTTGGCGGAGGCGCCGCGCGCTGAGCCCGCCTCCGCCGCCCGCCTCGAAGCCGGGCGCGTCATGCTAGAGGTCGAAACCACCGCGCCGGGCCTCCAGGTCTACACGGCGGACGGATTGGGCCCGGCTCTCGCCGCGCCCGGCGCCGTTCCGCCCGGCCCTCGCGCAGGACTCTGCCTTGAGGCGCAGCTCTGGCCCGATGCGGTGAACCGCCCCGGCTTCCCCTCCGTCGTGCTGCGGCCCGGCGAGGTCTGGCGTCAGAAAACCCGGCTGCGCCTTTCGGCCCGGGGTTAACCGGCCGCGATTTTCCCCCAGTGAAGCCAGTCCCGTTTGCGAATTGGCAACCGCGAATCGCGATGGTGACGCCGTGGTCTCGGGGGTGTGACATGACGATGAGTGTGGACAGCGTCGGCGCGGCGGCGGCGGAGCGGGAGGCGGGCGGCCGCCGCCGCGCCTTCGAGACGAACCTGAAGAGCGAACTGGCGGAGGCGCTGGGCGACCGGATGCATCCCGCCGCCCGCGCCGAACTTGTGCGGGCTCTCGGCGAGGCGCATGAGGCCGTGCGTCATGCGTTCGATGCGCGGGCGAGCTTCGGCCTGTCCGGGCGACGGCTCTACACGGTGATGCAGTTTGGCGCTCGTGCGCTCCTGAAGGGGCCGGACGAAGTCTCAGCCGGGCCCCTTTCGGCGAGGGTCTTCGCACGCATACCGGATGCTGCGCTGGAGGGCCTCACGACGAGGGAGCGGCAGACGGTCGCGGTCGCGGTCGAGCGTTCGGAAATCCGGTCCGTTCATCCTGTGGACCTGCGCCCCCGGTTGCGACTGGGCCTCGCCGAACTCTACGCTAATATTCTTATCGGGCGTGATCGCCGCGCCGGCGATCCCGCTGTGAAAGACGACCGCCGTGTGCCGCCTGAGGAGACCTTGGGCCTCGCCGCCGTCCTCGCCATTGCGGTCGTTTTTGCGGGGATCGGCCTCTGGATGATCGGCGGCGTGCTCGCCGGCGCAGCGGCGCTCTTCGCCGACCCCCGGATCAGCGCGCTCTGGAACGCCCTTGGCGGCTGAATCGGTTTCCTTCCCGGCTGACTCAGCCAGAACGGAAACCAAGGCACGAGGGCGATTCGAGCTGTCGTGTGTTTCATCCGGAGCGGTGCTCCGGTCCGGATGAAAACCGAACTAGCGAAAAAGCGCCCGTCCCTCCTCATTGAGATGCGGGGCGAAGCGGGCCGTCGGAACCCGCGCCTCGACCGGCCCTGCGTCCTTCGGCGCGACCTCGCCGGGAGCGAAGTGGAAGGCGAGGCCGGCGCCTTCCTCCATCAGGGTAAAATTGGAAAGGACGGCGACATCCGGAGCCGTAGCCTGCATCCGCGGTCCGAACTCGGGAGCCGTGCCGAACTCCCGTTCCATCAGCGCGCGAAGATGAGCCGAGATCGCTGCGAGCGCCTCGTCCCGCGCCGCGCCCCCGTCGAAGAACCGGTCGAGCCGCACCGGTCCGGTCCTGTCCCATGTCGCCGCCTCGAGGAGGATTTCGTCCCCCGCGCGGATCGTTCTGAGATGCGAGGCAAAGCCGCCGCCGGATCCGCGCGTCTCGTCCTTGAAAGTCACCGGCCGGGCGCCCGCGGCTTCGAGATCAGCCTTCGCCCCCGCCCTCTCGGCGGCGAGAAAGGCGGCGAAGGCGGGAAAGCCGTTAAGATCCTCCGCCGCGGCGGTGGCGGTGAGCGTGGCGAAGAGGAGAGGGGCGAGCCGCACCATACGCGAAGGAGAGCATGGCGGGGCCGGACCCGCCAGCCCCGTCTTACCGGTTCCCGCGCACCAGCTTCTCGTAGTCCTCCGCGATCGTGCGCGTCAGCGCGCCGACCTCGAAGGTATAGTCCCCGATCTGGCCGACGGGAGTGACTTCAGCCGCCGTGCCGGTAAGCCAGCACTGCTCGAAGCTCTCCATCTCCTCCGGCATGATATGCCGCTCCACCACCTCGACGCCTCGAGCCTTCAGGAGCTCGATCACCGCCTGCCGCGTGAGCCCGTTGAGGAAGCAGTCGGGCAGGGGCGTGTGGACGACGCCCTGCTTCACGAAGAAGACGTTGGCGCCGGTCGCCTCGGCCACATAGCCGCGATAGTCCATCATGAGCGCGTCGGAGCAGCCCTTCGCCTCGGCGGCGTGCTTCGACATGGTGCAGATCATGTAGAGCCCGGCTGCCTTGGCGTGGCAGGGGATCGTCTCGGGCGAGGGGCGCTTCCATTTCGAGATGTCGAGCTTTGCGCCCTTCATCTTCGCGTCGCCATAATAGGCGCCCCAGCCCCAGACGGCGACCGCCATTCGCGTCGGGTTACGGGCGGCGGAGACGCCCATGTCCGGGCCCGAGCCGCGCCACATGAAGGCGCGCACATAGGCGTCGGCGAGGCCCGAGGCCTTCAGCGCGGCCTCCTTCGCGGCGTCGATCTGCTCAGCAGTGTAGGGCGAGGGAATGTCCATCGCGGCCGCGCTGCCGAGAAGGCGCAGAGAATGCTCGTGGCCCTTGAAGATCTTGCCTCCATAGGCCCGCTCACCCTCGAACACCGAGGAAGCATAGTGCAGCGCGTGGGTCAGCACATGCACCTTCGCCTCCCGCCAGGGGACCATCGCCCCATCCAGCCAGATCACGCCGTCGCGGTCGTCGTAGGCTTCGCCGGCCATATTCTTTCCTCTCTTCGCCGCTAGGACAGCGGAGCGTTTCCCCGTGGATTCGCGAAAGTTTCGCAAACCGGCCCCTTTGGGAAATGAAATAACCCAAGGATTGTCGATCGCGTAGCATTCGGGTATTTCTAAGTCAACAAGGCTGACATAAAATGTGAGTCAGGACGACGGAGCAGAGAGGCCAACGCGTGCAGCAGGCAAACCGCATGAACCCGCCGCGCCCGAAAGCGCAGGGCGCGGCGATCCGCGCCGACCAGAGGCTGTTCCTGACGGACGAACAGCTGCGCTCGGGCGTAGAATTGCTTTTCTTCGCTTATCGCGACTTCACCGGGGACCCGGACCGGATCTTGGCCGAGCGAGGCTACGGGCGGGCGCATCACCGCGCCATCCACTTCATTCGCCACCGGCCCGGCCTGACTGTAGCCGGGCTGATCGACCTCCTCGGCGTCACAAAGCAGTCGCTCAACCGCGTGCTTCGGCAGCTCATCGCGGATGGTCTGGTGGAACAGGCCGTGGGCGAGGCGGACCGGCGCCAGCGCATCCTCCACCTGACCCAGTCCGGCCGCGAACTCGAGGCTTCGCTGTCGGAGACGCAGCGGGAGCGGCTGCGCCGCGCCTATCTGGAAGCCGGGCCGGAAGCGGTTGCAGGTTTCCGCGAGGTGCTGCACAGAATGATGGACGAAGGCGCGCGCCGCCTTGTGGGCGGGGCGAGCCGGTCATGACGGGAGGTAGGATGCAGACGGGCACTGAGCCGCCGGCCCACATCCTCGTCGTCGACGATGACCAGCGCATCCGTACCCTGCTGAAACAGTATCTGATCCGGCATGGCTATCTCGTCACCGAGGCGCGCGAGGCGGCCCATGCGCGGCGCATCCTCGCCGGTCTCGCTTTCGACCTTCTGATCGTCGATGTGATGATGCCGGGGGAGGACGGTTTCTCGCTCACCCAGGGCGTGCGGGACAAGACGGATTGCCCCATTCTCCTCCTTACCGCCCGCGGCGATACGGAGGACAGGATCACCGGGCTGGAGGCGGGGGCGGATGACTATTTGCCGAAGCCGTTCGAGCCGAAGGAGCTTCTCCTCCGCGTCGCCGCCATTCTTCGCCGCGCCGCGATCGTGCCGGCGAAGGACGAGCCGCCGAAGACGCTGGTCTTTGGCGAAACGCGCTATGACATCTCCCGCGGGGAGCTTTGGCAGGGCGACGCGCCTGTCCGGCTCACGTCCACCGAGGCCGCGCTCATGCGGGTCTTCGCCCGCACGCCCAACGAGGCGCTGACGCGCGCGCGTCTGGTCGAGGAGCTTGGCGGCCCCACCGGCGGCGCGCAGGAGCGTGCGGTCGACGTGCAGATCACCCGCCTCCGCCGCAAGATCGAGGCGGACCCGAAGAACCCCCGTTACCTCCAGACGGTGCGTGGCGAAGGCTATATGCTCACGCCGGATTGAAGTGCGCCTCAGAACCGCGTCGTGAAGGCGATGAGCCAGTCAGGCATGGCGTTCAGCAGCGCGGTCTCGACCGCCTTGTCCGCCCCGGAGAGGATCATCGCCCCCACAAGGAGGAGGGAGGCGCCGAAGGCGGGTTTCGCATAGCGGGCGAAGGCCTGGAGCCGCGCCTTGCCCGCGCCGAGCGCCTTCCGCGAGCCATAGGCGAAGCCGAGGATGGAGGCGGCGACGCCGAGGCCGAAAACGAGGAAGGTGACGAAGGCTTCGAAGAGGTTCTCCCCCCGGCTCGCCGCCGCGATCGCGACGCCGAGCGTCGGCCCCACGCAGGGCGCCCAGACGAGGCCAAGCAGCGCGCCGACGGCGAACTGGCCGGAGAGCCCCTCGCCCGTCACGCGGCCGAGGAGGCGGTTCCCGCCCGAGACGAGCGGGCCCGTGGCCGTGGCGAAGGCCGCCTGAGCCTGCGGCACAAGCAAGAGGACGCCCGCCGCGACGAGGACGACCGCCGCCCCCGCCCGCACCGTGGCCTCGTCGAGCCCGACCGAGAAGCCGAAGGCGACGATCAGCAACCCGAAGGTCGAGAACGAAAGGACTAGCCCGCCCGCCAGCGCCGCCGGGCCGAACCGGCTCTGCCCCAGCGCCGAGGCGATCAGGATCGGCAGGATTGGCAGAACGCAGGGATTGAGGATCGTCACGAAGCCCGCGACCCATGCGAGCAGCAGGGCGGTCATCCCGCCCGCCTCACCGGCCGGCGGCGAGGAGCACGAAATCGCGCAGACGGTCGCGATCCGTCTCCGCGACCGAGCGGTTCACTTCATTCGCGCCCTCGAAGACGATGATGGTGGACTGCCGCGGAACGCGGTGCTCGCGCAGAAAATCCTTGTGCTGGTCGAAGTCGAGGCGGACGAAGAGGACGCCCTCCATCGCCGGATCGGCGGCCAGTTCATCGAGGATCGGCTTCTGCGCCCGGCAGGTCGGGCACCAGCTCGCGGATACGTCGACAAGGATCGTCTTTCCCTCAGCCTGCGCGGCAGAGAAGGCCTCTGGCGTGTAATCCACCCAGGCCGCGACGGCGGGCTGGGCGGCGAGGCCGATGAGGAGAAGAAGGGCGGCGAACGCGGCGCGAAGTCTGTTCATGGCGATACTCCCTTTGGTTCGGGAGCGGGATGCCGTCGCCCGCGACCACGCGCCAGTCACGCCGCCGTGACCTCGCGGAGCGGTGATTTCGCCGTCATGCGCCCCGCGCCGCAGCCAGCGCGGCCGGCAGCGCCGCCTCGAAGGCGTCAAGATCGGCGGGCCGCCCGGCGCTGATGCGGATGCAGCGGTTCTGCGGCGCGGCGAAGGGCATCCGCGCGAAGATCCCGCGCGCGATCAGGCCCTCCAGCACGGCCTTCGCGAAGGCGCCGTCCGCCCCGCAATCGATGGCGACGAAATTCGCCGCCGAAGGCAGGGCGGTGAGCCCGTTCGCCGCGGCGACCCGCCCGATCCGCGCGCGCGCGGCCTCGACCTCGCCCCGCACATGGGCGAGCCAGCCCGGATCCGCCAGCGAGGCGAGCGCGCCGGCCTGCGCCACGCGGTTCACGCCGAAATGATTCCGCACCTTGTTGAACGCCGTGGCGAGCGGCGCGGCGGAGATGGAATACGCCACCCGCGCCCCCGCCATGCCCCAGGCCTTGGAGAAGGTGCGGAAGCGGATCACCCGCGGGTCCGCCGGGTCGATCTCCGGCGCCGTCCCTTCCGGAGCGAAGTCGATATAGGCCTCGTCGAGGCAGAGGAGCGCGCCCGCGGGCAGCCGCTCGACCATCGCCTCGATGGTCTTCCCCGGATGCCAGGAGCCCATCGGATTGTCCGGGTTGGCGAGATAGATCAGCCGCGCCCCCTCCCGCGCCGCGAGGGCGAGGAGCGAGTCAGGGTCCTCCCGGTCATCGACGAAGGGCGCCGTCACCAGCCGCCCGCCATAGCCCGCGACATGGAAGTTGAAGGTCGGATAGGCGCCGAGCGAGGTCGCGACCGTCACGCCCGGCTCCACGAACATGCGGTTCAGATAGCCGAACATCCCGTCGATCCCCTCGCCTATGGCGATATGGGCGGGGTCGACGCCGTGACGCTCCGCCAGCGCATGGCGAAGGTCGTGGTTCTCCGGATCGCCGTATTTCCAGCACTCCGCCGCAGCCGCCTGCATCGCCGCGACCGCCTTCGGCGAGGGGCCGAACACGCTCTCGTTCGCGCCGAGCCGGGCAGCGAAGGCGGAGCCCCGCGCACGTTCCTGCGTTTCCGGCCCGACGAAGGGCACGGTCGAAGGCAGGCTCTCCACGAGGGGGGTGAAGGCGGGTCCGGTCATGAGGCGCTCCGTTTCGCGGCGCGGCCTTATCGGGCGCGAAGCGGGGCGGATCAAGGGCCGGGAAGGCTCAGATCAGCGGCTCGTCCTCGTCCATGATCCGCCGCACCTCCTCGCGGATCGACGCCTTGACCTTGCGGCTGATCTCGAGCCCGACAGGGCCCTTCAGCTCCTCCCGCAGCACGCGGCGCACGATCTCCTCGATCTCGTTCACGTTCAAGCCCGGCGCCGGCGGGAAATCCGGCCGCGGCGGGGGCGCGACGAGGCGCGCGGCGCGGCCGAGGTCGAGCGGGCCGTCTTCGGGCTCCGGCTCCGCCGCCTCTTCAGGGGCCGAGGCGCGCATCGCCGGCGTCAGGTCGAGCACATCGTCGGAGCGGCCTTCGTCTTCCGCGGCGGCGCGGCGCGCGCGCTCCTCGTCGGTCACGATGCGGCGGATGGAGGCGAGGATCTCGCCCATCGAACGGTCGTCCGCTCCGCCTCTCTGCTCGCTCATCCTCGCCTCTCAGGCCGGGCCGCTCACGGGCTGAGCGGGTTCTTCCATTCGGTCAGTTCGTCCTTCTGGAACCCGAAGAACCGGTCGTTCACCGCGACGTAGTTCTCGTTCGGGTCGTAGGGCTCCACCGGAACGCCCAGCCCCTGCACGGAAAGCCGGCCGATCGCGGAGAGCAGCGCATAGGCGGCGACGTATTCGTCCCGCTCCGAGGAGACGACGTTGGAGCGCGCGTTCAGCAGCTCCTGCTCCGCGTCCAGCACGTCGAGCGTGGTGCGGGAGCCGAGCTTCGCCTCCTCCGTCACGCCCTCGAAGGCGAGCTGGGCGGCGGCGACCTGCTCGCGCCCCGCGCGGGTGGTGATGCGCGCCGTCTCGAGATCGGTCCAGGCGTTCTCCACCGCCTCCTGCACGGCGCGCGTCGTCTCGTGAATCTGGGACATGCGCTGGCTCCGCACGGCCTGCGTGCGGCGGATGCCGGCATAGGCGGCGCCGCCCTGATAGAGCGGGATGCGGGCCTGGAGCTGGACCTGACCGGAGGTGATCCCGTTGGAGAGGGTCGCGCTCTGGTCCTCGGAATAGGAGACGGAGCCCGAAAGCGTCACGGTCGGGAGGAGCGCGCCCTGCGCGGTCGCGATGTCGAACCGCGCTTGCTCCTCGTCGAACCGTGCGGCGCGGACGGCGGGGTGATTGTCCAGCGCATCCTGCACCGCGTCCGCCAGCGTGGCGGGGAGCGGCGGCACGGGCGGCGGGGCGGAGAGATCGCCCGGCGGCGCGCCGACGACGCGGCCATAGGCCTGGAAGGAGCGGGCGAGCGCCCCCTCCTGCGCCGCCAGCGAGGCGCGGGACTGGGCGAGCCGCGCATTCGCCTGGCTCACATCCGTTCGCGTCACCTCGCCCACGGCGAACCGGTCCTCCGCCGCGCGGAGCTGTTCGGAGATCACGCGCACGTTGTTCTCGGCGAGCTTCACGAATTCCTGGTCGCGCCGTACGTTCATGTATTGCGTGACGACCTGGAGAAGAATGTTCTGCTCGGTATCCGCGAGCCGGGCGCGCGCCGCGTCGACGCCGGAAATCGCGGCGTCCACCGAATTCCAGGTTCGCCCGCCGTCATAGAGCGCCTGGCTTGCGTTGAGCGCGACAGAGCGCGGCTCGGACGATGAGCCGCTCGGCGCGCCGTTGATCGAGGTGCGGGAGGCGCCGACCGTCGCAGTCGCGTCGACCTGCGGACGCATCCCCGCGCGGGCCTGCGGCACCGCCTCGTCCACCGCCTTTACGCCGGCGCGTGCGGCGATCAATGTGGGGTTGGAGGCGTAGGCTGTAGCCATCGCCGACTCCAGCGTCTGGGCGTCGGCGTTCACAGTGAGGAAGCCGCCCAACGCCGCCGCGATGGCCAAGGCGCTGATCTTGCTTGAACGTCGGGTCATAAGCCCATTGCCTCCAACGATTTCTCGCGCACGTAAAGTAGCGGAAACGGCGCAATAGGCAACCGCTTTCCTCAGAAGACGAACGTCGCCTCCGCCTCGAACCCGTGGAGGATGGCAGCGGAGGCGCCGAAGAGAGGCCGCATCTGAAGGCGCTCTCCCGTGCGCGTGAAGGCGCAGGCGCGGCCAACCGGCCCTTCCATGAGCACGGCGACGATCCGCCCGCCCTCCCGCAGCATCGGAGTCAGCGCTTCGGGCGCGCGCGCGACGCCGCCATTGATGAAGATCGCATCGAACGGGCCATGCGCCGGGTCGCCCTTCGCCGGGTCGCCTGCGGTGAGGATCGCATTGTCGATCTGCTCCGCCGCCAGCCGCTCAGCCGCCGCCGCCGCCATCTCGCCATCGGGCTCGATCGCGATCACCGCCGCGGCCATGCGCGCGATCACGGCGGTCGAGTAGCCGAGGCCGGGGCAGAGATCGAGCACGAGGTCGTCCGGCCCGATCCGCGCGCCGTCCAGCATCTTGGCGAAGTCGCGCGGGGCCAGCATTTCCCGCCCGGGCGCGAGCGGGATCGGCGCGTCGGAATAGGCGACGGCCTGCAGGCGGCGCGGCGTGAACCGCTCGCGCGGTATGGCGAGCATCGCCTCGATGATCGGAAAGCTCGTCACGTCCGAAGGGCGGACCTGCCGGTCCACCATCGCCGTCCTCGCCGCCGCGAAATCATGCGCCATGCTCTCGCCCATTCGCTTCGTCTCCCGGCCCGCCGCCTGCGCTCCGCGGTCTTTGCCACAGCCCCGCCCTCCCCGCAACGCCGCAAGCCGCCGCGCTCTTGCCGCCCTGCGGGCGCGTTGCTATAGGCCCGTAGCAGGGCGACGTGGCGGAATGGTTACGCAGCGGATTGCAAATCCGTGCATCCCGGTTCGATTCCGGGCGTCGCCTCCATGACTTGGGGTCATGCGCGGCCATTTGTTTGCACTCTGATCAAGAGCACGATCGGCGGCTCTGGTCCGTCCCGCTCCTCGAACACGACGACCCGGACGACCGCACGGGCGCCTTTGCCTATGGCGCGCCGGCGCCCGCCGGCGGGCGGCTGCTCCTCACAAGCTCCGACGGCGCCCTCCTCAGCTTGGACCCGGCGACGGGCGCGGCGGGGGCGAGCGTGCCGATCTCCGGCCTCTCCGGCGTCCCGACGGTGGTGGCGGACGGGACGGTCTATGTGGTCACCACGGGCGGAGAGCTGGTCGCGCTCCGCTGAGGCGGGGCGTGTGCACACAGTGAGCAGGGGGGTCAGGGCGTTGGAATCGCTCGGCTTTCCGATTTACGACAGTTTTGTGACAATGTGAGGCGCGGGGCGCCTCCGGCTCCGATCTCGGCCCGGCCCCGGCCTTGAGCCGGGGCCTCGCTGGGCAGGGCGCTCCTATCATCGGGGCCCCGGATCAGGTCCGGGGGTGCGGGAGGACGGGCGGGCTACGCCTCTTGCGGGGAGTCGGGGTATTGGTGAGAGACGCGCTCCTGTTCCGCGAAGTCGAACCCGTATTCCGCACAAAGCCGCTTCGCCTCCGCCACACGCCTGCCGCTGTTAACCCCGGCGCGGGCGCGGACGAGGAGGCAGAGGATCAGCAAGGATGCCGAGTTCTTAAGGCTCGGATGATCGGGTTCAAGCACCTGCGCTCGTTTGGACACGTCGAGACTCTCGCGCAAGTGCGACTCTGCCTTGCCAGCATCGCCTGCGTAGAGGAGCGAGAGGCCGATATTGGCTAGATATGGCGAAAGTCTTAGATCGCCATCCGGGAGTATTTTCCTGATTATTCTTAAAGCTGCACTGTATAGTCTTGCGGCTGCGCGCCGTCGGCCCTGCATATCGCGCACCGTTCCGAGATTATTGAGCGACCCGGCCACGTCCTGCGCATCTCTCTTGAGTATGCGGCGGCGAAGGGCAAGAGCGTGCTGATGGAGTTTCACGGCCTCCGGCAGTTTGTCTATTGCGCCGGCGCCAGCGGCTTCGAAGAGTAGAACGCCCAATTGATTGAGGCCTCCCGCGAAGAGTTCAGAGTCCGAACGATGCGCCTGATGAAGCGCCACGCCGGTCCTCATCGCCTCCTCTGCTTCGGCCCATCGCTTGACCCCTTTATAGGCGCTTCCGAGATTAATGTAGGCGATCGCGAGATTGGCGTCCGTTTCTGGAAGGTGAGCAAGCGTGATCGCCAAGAATTCCTCAGCCAAAGGGACGCGCCCCTTGAAGTCTCCGATGATCTCCAGATAGATGCCGACTTGACTAGACAGAGATACCCTTAGTCCGACCTGACATTCCGTATTGGTCGTTAGGAAGGCCCGAAAATGATGCGTTAAAACTGAAAGCAATGGGAAATTAGTCGGAATCGATATTTCTGAACCATTTGGACAGACCGCCGCCAGCAGCGCAACCGCCGAATCTGCGAGGGCATTGCCTCCAACTTCCCGCAGCGCCATCGCCGTCATACGGTGCATGGCGCGTTCCTCGCCTTGGCCTGTTAAGAGCGAGCAAGCGACGAGATCATTGAAGGCAGTGCGGATGCCGGCGCCATCCTTCGCTAGGGACTGGACGGGTTCGGGGATGAGGTGTTCGCGCAATTGATCCCAGAGATGGCCCTTCGGCGCGTCCGCGATCAACTTCGGCCCCAACCCTTCCGCCGCCCAGAACGAACAAAGCTGCGCGACGATCTTCGCGTCATCGCTCAATTTCTCATAGCTGAGGCGCACGGCCCCGAGGAGGGACGTGGGATAGCCCTCGTTCATTGGCGCCCGCGCCATCGCCTCCTTCAGATGCTCCGCACCCGCGGCGAAGCCCATCCCCTCCGCCTTCAGGAAGCCGCCGATCAGTACGAGGGCGAGGGGGAGGCCGCCGAGGGCCTCCGCCAGCGCCCGCGCCGCCTCCGGCTCGTCCGCCCGCTCCGCCGCCTGCATGAGGAGAGCGGGGCCCGGGTCCTCCGCCCTGTCGCAGGGGAGGGTTTCGATCCCGAAGGGCGCCCAGCCGGCCCATCCCTGCCCCTGCCGCGTGGTGACGAGGATATGGGCGCCGGCGGGCAGGAGCCCCTCGATATCCGCCCGCGTCTCCACATTGTCGAAGATCAGGAGCCACGGCTTCCCCTCCGCGACCTGCCGCGCGATGGCGGCGACGACCGCCTGGGCGTGGGGTTCCTGCGGTTGTTCGGGGATGGGAAGGTCGAGCGGCCCACAAGCGGCGCAGAGGCTGTAAATGGCGCTCTGCCGCGTTTCGGCCCCGAGCCAGATGCGTCCTCCTCGATATTCGTCGCCGTAAACCTCGGCGTAGTGGCGGGCGAGGGTGGACTTGCCGAAGCCGCCTTGGCCCGCAAGGACGACGCCGGAGTTGGTGATCTCGACGCCCTTTGCGGGGTCGGCGAGGAGGGCGCTTAAGGTTTCTACATCCTCGTCCCGCCCGAGGATGGGGCGGCCGGATTGGGGGGTGATGAAGGGGAGGGGAGGGTCTTGCGGCGGTGGCGGCGCGGGCGGCTCCTTGCGGAAAATCCCTCTGCCGGTTCTCCAGAGCCAACCGAGAACAAGGACGCCGCCGCCGATGATGAAACCGATAACTTCCGCGACGTTCGCCCAGAACTCCCAATCGATCACATTGAATGTCTCGTTCATGCGGCGCCCCGGTCTCATTGAGCATACCCCAACCCACCGCCTCGCAAAGCGGAACCTCCGGCCCCTTCCCCGGCCTCGATCAGCGGGTCTCCGGGGGAGACCCGCAGAGGCCGTCGGCCGGAGGCGCGAGCCGGAGGGCGAGGGGCGCCAAGCCTTCCCGAACGTCGAAGATCTGACCGGGGTCGCCGCGGCGGGCGCGGCGACGCGGCCGCCGGGGGGCGGCGGCCGCGGGCGGATCAGCCGCTTGTCTGATCCGCCGGGCGCTCTTGCGGGCGGGGCGGCGACTCCGGGTCGGGAGCCGCGTCCCCCCCCGCTGGACGGGCGGCCCCCGTCAGCGTAAGGGGCGGATATGAGCTATGTCGTCGCCCTGATCGGACGGCCCAATGTGGGCAAGTCCACCCTCTTCAACCGGCTGGTCGGCAAGCGCCTCGCGCTGGTCGACGACCAGCCGGGCGTCACGCGCGACCTGCGCGAGGGCGACGGGCGGATCGGCGATCTCCGCTTCCGGGTGATCGACACGGCGGGGCTCGAAGTCGCGGACGCCGAGAGCCTGCCGGGCCGGATGCGGAAGCTGACCGAGCGCGCCGTGGGCATGGCCGATACATGCCTCTTCATGATCGACGCCCGCGCGGGCGCGACGCCGGCGGACAGGGAGGTGGCCGAGGTGCTGCGGAAGGCGGGGGCCGACGTCATCCTCCTCTGCAACAAGGCCGAGGGCCGCGCGGCGGACGGGGCGCATGACGCATGGAGCCTCGGCTTCGGCGAGCCGTTGCCCGTCTCCGCCGAGCATGGCGAGGGGATGCAGGAGATCTACGCCGCGCTCCAGCCGCGGATTGACGCCTTCGAGGAGGCCGCCGCGGCGGAGGAGGCGCCTGACGAGGCGCAGGCGGGCCGCCCGCTCCAGATCGCGGTGATCGGCCGGCCGAACGCCGGCAAGTCCACCCTGGTCAACGCCATCCTCGGGGAGGAGCGGCTCCTCACCGGCCCCGAGGCCGGCATCACGCGGGACGCGATCGGGCTGGAGACCACCTGGGCGGGCACGCCCGTGCGCATCTTCGACACGGCGGGAGTGCGGAAGCGCGCGCGGGTGGAGGAGAAGCTCGAAAAGCTCTCCGTGGCCGACGCGCTCCGCGCCGTGCGCTTCGCCGAGGTCGTCGTCATCCTGATGGACAATGCGAGCGCCTTCGAGACGCAGGACCTCCGCATCGCCGACCTCGCAGAGCGGGAGGGCAGGGCGGTCGTCCTCGCCATATCGAAATGGGATACGGAGATGGAGCGCGGAACGCGCCTCGCCGCGCTTCGGGAGATGCAGGCGCGGTTCCTGCCGCAGCTTTCGGGAGCGCCGCTCGTCACCCTTTCCGCCCTCACGGGCCGGGGGCTCGACCGGCTTCATGCGGCGGTGACGGAGATCGCCGCGATCTGGAACATGCGGGTGACGACGGCGCGGCTCAACCAGTGGCTCGCCGCCCGCACCGCCGCACATCCGCCCCCCGCGCCCGGCGGAAGGCGCATCCGCCTCCGCTACATGACGCAGGTGAAGGCCCGCCCGCCGAGCTTCATGATCTCCTGCTCCCGGCCCGAGGACCTGCCGGAAAGCTATATGCGGTTCCTCGTCAACGGCCTCCGCGAGGATTTCGGGCTGAAGGGCGTGCCGATCCGCATCGACATGAAGAAGGGCGACAACCCCTATGCGGGCAAGAAACGGCCCGGCTGAGGCCGGACATATCAGATTGCCCCCCTACGAAAACGCCGTATGTTCTGCGCACAAGGCGCGAAGCGCCATCAACCGACAAGGGAGACGACCATGAAATTCTCGAAGTTGAAGACGACGGCCCTCGCCGTCACGCTGGCGGCCTTCGCGGGCGAGGCGATGGCGACGGAGTGGAACGTCTCCACCTGGGGCAAGCGCCGGGCCTTCACGGAGCATCTGGAGAAGGTCGCTGAGCTCGTCAGCGCCAAGACGAACGGGGAGTTCACCATGAACATCTCCTATGGCGGCCTCTCCAACGAGAAGGAGAATCTCGACGGCATCCAGATCGGCGCCTTCGAGATGGCGCAGATCTGCGCCGGCTACCATGAGGACAAGAACCCGACGCTGACGGTGCTGGAGCTGCCCTTCCTCGGCGTCTCCACGCTGGCCGAGGAAGTCGCCGTCTCCGACGCGCTCTACGCCCATCCGGCGGTGAAGGCGGACCTCGCGCGCTGGAACGCGACGCTGCTCATGCCCTCCCCGATGCCGCAGTACAACCTCGTCGGCACCGGCGAGCCGCGGGAGACGCTGGACGCATTCAAGGGGATGCGCGTGCGCGCCACCGGCGGGCTCGGCTCCGCCTTCTCCGCCGTCGGCGCGGTGCCGACCTCGGTGACCTCCTCCGAGGCCTACACGGCGATGGAATCCGGCGTGCTCGACACGGTGGCCTTCGCGCAGCACGCGCATCTGAGCTTTCGCACCATCGACCTCGCGACCTGGTGGACGGAGAACCTGAACCCCGGCACGGTGAACTGCCCCATCGTCGTCAACACCGACGCCTATGAGAGCCTGCCGGCGGCGCATCGGGAGGCGCTGGACAGCTCGGTGCCGGAGGCCATCGCCTTCTACATCGAGAACTACGAAAACAAGGTCATCGCCCAGTGGAACAAGATCCTAGCCGAGAAGAACGTGAAGAAGGTCCAGATCCCCGAGGCTGAGCTCGCGGCCTTCCGCGAGGCGGCGGGCGGGCCGGTGCGCGCCGCATGGATGGAGAAGATGCAGGCGCAGGGCGTCCCGGCGCAGGAGCTCTACGACACCGTCACCCAGGCGCTCGCCGACTTCCGCGCCAAGCAGACGAACTGACCGCCATTGGCCGAGGTCCCGGCCCTGAGTCGGGACCTCGGCGAACGCGGCGCTTCGCTCGTCGGGGCCCGGGATCAGGTCCGGGCCCTTGAGCGCTCCGCACAGGGGGACATGACATGGCCGGACCTTCGCTCGTCCGGGAGGACGGGAGTCTTCTCTCCCGTGCCGACCGGTCGCTTCACCGCTTCGAGACGTGGCTGAGCCTCGTCGCCGGAATCGTGATCTTCCTCCTCATGCTTCTCGCCGTGGGGCAGATCCTCGGGCGGAAGCTCTTCAACATGCCGGTGCCGGGTTTCATCGACTGGGTGGAACAGGCGATGGCCGTCTTCGCCTTTCTCGGCATCGCCTATTGCCAGCGCGTCGGCGGGCATATCCGGATGGACATCCTGATCGGGCAGCTCCGGCGGCGCTGGCTCTGGCTGGCGGAGATCGTCTCGACGCTCCTCATGCTCTTCCTCTCGATCGTGCTCACGATAGGCTCCTGGCGGCATTTCCAGCGGGCCTTCGACTGGAACGCGCCGATGTTCAGCCGCGACAGCTCCATCGACATCGCCCTGCCGCTCTGGCCCGCGAAGCTCCTCGTGCCGCTGGCGCTCGGCCTGCTGACGCTCCGGCTGCTGCTCCAGCTCTGGGGTTATATCCGCGCGCTGAAGGAGGGGACGGAGGAGCCTATCGCCGTGCCGATGATCCTCTCCGCCGCGGAGGAGGCGGCGCTCGAAGCCGAGCATGTGCAGGGCGCCGAAGAGGAAATCCGGGGGCGCCGCACATGACCGCCTATGAGATCGGGCTCATCCTCTCCGCCGTCCTCGTCGTCCTTGTCGTCATCGGGGTGCGCGTCGCCTTCGCGGCGGCGCTGATCGGTTTTGTCGGCCTCGTCTGGATCTTCTCGCAGCGCATGGGGTTCGAGCGGGGCTTCGACGTCGCCATGTCGATGGCGGGCTCGGTGCCGCATTCTAAGGCGACGGGATACACGCTCTCCCTGATCCCGACCTTCATCCTGATCGGCTATCTCGCCTATTACGCGGGGCTCACGGCCTATCTCTTCGAGGCGGCGAAGCGCTGGCTCGGCTGGATGCCGGGCGGGCTCGGCATTGCGACCGTGTTCGCGACCGCGGGCTTCGCCGCCGTTTCCGGCGCCTCCGTCGCCACTTCCGCCGTCTTCGCGCGCATCGCGATCCCGGAGATGCAGAAGCTCGGCTACGACAACCGCTTCGCCGCGGGCGTCGTGGCGGCCTCCGGCACGCTCGCCTCGCTGATACCGCCCTCCGCGATCCTCGTGATCTATGCGATCATCGTGGAGACTTCGGTGGGGCAGCTCCTGCTCGCCGGGTTCATCCCGGGGCTCTATTCCGCCGTGCTCTATGGCGGGCTCGTGATCATTCTCGCGAAGATCAATCCGAAGCTCGGCCCGCCTGTCGGCGGTTTCACCTGGCGGGAGCGGTTCGAATCCCTGCCCGGCGCCATGCCGATCCTCTTCGTCGTCGGCATCATCATCTACTGCATCTATTTTGGCTGGGGCACGCCGACGGAGGCGGGCGCGCTCGGCGCTTTCGTCGTGCTCCTCATGGCGCTCTGGAAGGGGATGCGCTGGGGGCAATTGAAGGACGCATTGATCGAAAGCGCGAAGCTGACGGTGATGATCTTCACCATCATCTGGGGCGTTCTGATCTATGTCCGCTTCCTCGGCTTCGCGGACCTGCCGGGGGCGTTTGCGGACTTCATCGCGGGGCTCGACCAGTCCCCCATGCTGACGCTGCTCCTCATCCTCTGCGCCTATGCGATCCTCGGCATGTTCATGGACGCAATCGGGATGCTCCTCCTGACCCTCCCGGTCGTCTTCCCCGCGGTGATCGCGCTGAACGGCGGGGAGGGGGTATCCGTCGCGGACAGCGCCTTCGGCATGACCTCGACGGAATGCGCGATCTGGTTCGGGATCATCGTGGTGAAGATGGCGGAGCTATGCCTCATAACCCCGCCCATCGGGCTCAACTGCTTCGTGGTGGCGGGGGTGCGGCCCGACATCTCCGTGCAGGACGTGTTCCGGGGCGTCGCGCCGTTCTTCGTGGCGGACGCGGTGACGATTGCCGGGCTGATCGCGTTCCCGGGGATCGTGCTGTTCTTGCCGCGGTTGCTGTTGGGGGGGTGAGGGGGCTCACACCAACCTCCCCCCCTCCAGCCTGACAATCCGGTCCATCCGCGCCGCGAGTGCGGGGTTGTGCGTGGCGATCAGCGCCGCCAGCCCCTCCTCCCGCGCGAGGCCGAGGAGGAGGGCGAAGACCGTCTCTGAGGTCTCCACGTCGAGATTGCCGGTCGGCTCGTCCGCCAGCAGGAGCCGGGGGCGGTTGGCCAGCGCTCGGGCGATGGCGACGCGCTGCTGCTCGCCGCCGGAAAGCTCGCCGGGGCGGTGCTTCGCACGCGGGGCGAGACCGACGCTGGTGAGGAGTTCGGAGGCCCTGCGGCTCGCCTCCGCTCGGCCCTTGCCCGCGGCGAATTGCGGGACCATCACGTTCTCCTCCGCCGAGAATTCGGGGAGGAGGTGGTGGAACTGGTAGACGAAGCCGATCTCCGCCCGCCGCGCCGCCGTCCGCTCGCCGTCCGAAAGCCCGGTCATCGCGCGCCCGCCGATGCGGATTTCGCCGCCGTCCGGCTTGTCCAGCAATCCGGCGAGCTGCAGGAGCGTCGATTTTCCGGCCCCCGAAGGCGCGACGAGAGCGACGACCTCGCCCTTCATCAGCGTCAGGTCCGCGCCCTTCAGCACCTCCACGCGCGTCGCCCCGGCACCATAGGCGCGGCAGAGCCCGGCGAGCGCCAGCGCTGGCTCATTCATGCCGGAGCGCCTCCACCGGGTCCATCCGCGCCGCGCGCCAGGCGGGATAGAGCGTCGCGAGGAAGGAGAGGCAGAGCGCCAGCGCGAGGACGGAGCCGACGTCCGACCAGCGCAGGATCGCCGGAATCTCGGTGAGATAGCGCACCGTCGGGTCCCATACCGAGACGCCGAGCACCCATTCCACCGCCGCCTGCACCTTCCTGATGTTGAGCGCGAAGACGATCCCGAGCGCGACCCCCGCCGCCGAGCCGACGACGCCGATGGAGGCGCCGCAGATGAAGAAGACGCGCATGACCGCCCCCCGCGTCAGCCCGATGGTGCGGAGGATGCCGATATCCCGCCCCTTGTCCTTCACCAGCATGATGAGGCCGGAGATGATGTTGAGCGCGGCGACGAGGATGATGAGCGAGAGGATCACGAACATCACCACCCGTTCCGTCCGCAGCGCGCCGAGATAGCCGGAATTCTGGTCCTTCCACGTCCAGTAGCGGACGGGGCGGTCGAGCGCGGCGGCGAGGCGGTTCACCGCCGCCTCGATCTCGTCCGGATGGTCGACCATTACCTCGACCATGTCGGCGCCGCCCGGCTTCAGGAAGAATTTCTGCGCCGCCTCCAGCGGCATGTAGACGAGCACCTTGTCGTATTCGCTCATCCCCATGCGGAAGATGTAGGCGACCTCGAAATTCCGCACCGTCGCCGGCGCGGCGCCGAGCACGGTGCGGAGGCCGCGCGGGGAGATGAGCTTCACGCTGTCGCCGACCGTGACGCCGAGCTCCTCCGCCACGCCCGAGCCGAGTGCGATGCGCTCGCCGCCGAAATTCTCGAGCCGCCCGACGGACTCCTCAGGGGAGACGAGCGCCTCCAGCGTCATCGCATCCGCCTCCGAGACGCCGCGGACGAGCACGCCCGTCGCCCCCGGCCCGGAGGAGGCCATCACCCGTCCCTCGATCAGCGGCGCCGCGCGCACCACGCCCGGCACGCCGCGGGCCGCCGCCGCCAGCGCTTCCGGCTCCTCCAGCGTCCGGCCCACGGGGAGGAGGAGGACATGGCCGTTCACGCCGAGAATGCGCGTCACCAGTTCGTCCCGGAACCCGTTCATCACGGACATGACGACGATCAGCGTCGCGACGCCGAGCATGATGCCGACAAGGGAGAAGCCGGTGATGGCGGAAATCGCCCGCTCCCGCCGCCGCGCCCGGAGATAGCGGAGCGCGATCAGCCATTCGAAGCCGGCGAAGGGCCGGGTTCCGCTCACGCCGTCAGCCGCGCCAGCGCGCTTTCGAGGGAGAGCTCCTGCGTCTCCCCCGTCTTCCGCCTTGTCAGCTCCACCGTGCCGGCGGCGAGGCCGCGCGGGCCGATGGTCAGCCGCCAGGGCAGGCCGATCAGGTCCATCGTCGCGAATTTCGCCCCCGCCCGCTCCTCCCGGTCGTCATAGAGCGGGTCGAGCCCGGCGGCGGAAAGCTTCGCATAGGCGTCCTCGCATGCGGCGTCCGCCGCCGCGTCGCCCTGCTTGAGGTTGACGATCCCGACGCCGAAGGGCGCGACCTCGTCCGGCCAGACGATGCCCTTCTCGTCATGGCTCGCCTCGATGATCGCGCCGACGAGGCGGGAGACGCCGATGCCGTGCGAGCCCATGTGGACGGGCACGCGCTCGCCCGCCTCGTTCGTCACCGTCGCGCCCATCGGCTCGGAATACTTGGTGCCGAAATAGAAGATCTGGCCGACCTCGATGCCCCGCGCGCTCTTCCGCCGCTCCTCCGGGATGGCGTTGAAGAGCGCCTCGTCATGCGTCTCGTCAGTGCGGGCGTAGCGGGAGGTGAACTCGTCCAGCACGGCGCGGCATTCCTCCCGGCTGTCATAGTCGATGGCGCGGTCGCCGAAGGTGAGGTCGGTGATCGCGCTGTCATAGAAGACCTCGGACTCGCCCGTCTCCGCCAGCACGAGGAATTCGTGCGTGTCGTCCCCGCCGATCGGCCCGCTATCCGCCCGCATCGGGATCGCCTGGAGCCCGAGCCGCTCATAGGTGCGGAGATAGGTGACGAGGTGGCGGTTATAGGCGTGGAGCGCGTCCTCCTTCGTCAGGTCGAAATTGTAGCCGTCCTTCATCAGGAACTCGCGGCCGCGCATCACGCCGAAGCGCGGGCGCACCTCGTCCCGGAACTTCCACTGGATGTGGTAGAGCGTGAGCGGCAGCGCCTTGTAGGAGCCGACATGGGCGCGGAAGATGTCGGTGATCAGCTCCTCGTTCGTCGGGCCATAGAGCATGTCCCGCTCGTGCCGGTCCTTGATGCGGAGCATCTCCTGCCCGTAATCGTCATAGCGACCGCTCTCGCGCCAGAGATCGGCGGACTGGATCGTGGGCATGAGGACGGGGATATGCCCGGCCCGCTGCTGCTCCTCGTGCACGATGTCCTCGATCCGCTTCAGCACCTTGTAGCCGAGCGGGAGCCAGGAATAGATCCCCGCGCTCGCCTGCCGGATCATGCCCGCGCGGAGCATGAGCCGGTGCGAGACGATCTGCGCCTCGGCGGGCGTCTCCTTGAGGACGGGGAGGAAGTAGCGGGAAAGGCGCATCGCTTGGGTCCGGGTTCGGGGCGGGTCGCGCGGGTTTAGGCGATGGGGCGGCGGTTCGCAATCGGGCGGCGCGGCGCAGGCCGGCGTCTTGCGACCCTTGTCGCCCTTGAAATCCCCGGCCCGAGGCTCTCCATTGAGGGGACGCAAGCACAAGAGGCCACATGACCGCCCTGCCGAACTCCATCGACGCGACACAGACCCTTCTCTCGGCGGAAGGCTATGTCTGCGGCCGGGCGCTGGCGACGGTGACCTATCTCGCCCTCACGCTCGGCAAGCCGCTCTTCCTCGAAGGCGAGCCCGGCACCGGCAAGACCGAGATCGCGAAATCCCTCGCCTCCGCCCTCGGCCGTCGGCTGATCCGCCTCCAGTGCTATGAGGGGCTGGATGCGGGCTCCGCCGTCTATGAGTGGAACTTCGCCGCGCAGATGATCGCCATCCGCACCGCCGAGGCGGCGGGGGACAGGGACCGGGAGACGCTGACCTCCGATCTCTTTTCCGAGCGCTACCTGACCGAGCGCCCTCTGCTGGCCGCGATGCGCCCGCAGCCGGGCGGCGCCCCCGTCCTCCTCATCGACGAGCTGGACCGGACGGACGAGCCCTTCGAGGCCTTCCTGCTCGAAGCCCTTTCCGACTTCCAGGTGACGATCCCCGAGCTTGGCACGATCAAGGCGCCGGAGCCGCCCATCGTCATCATCACCTCGAACCGGACGCGGGAGGTGCATGACGCGCTGAAGCGCCGCTGCCTCTATCACTGGGTCGGCTACCCGGATTTCGAGCGGGAGATGCAGATCCTCCGCGCCCGCGCGCCGGAGGCGACCGAGTCGCTCTCCCGCGAGATCGTCGCCTTCGTACAGGCGCTCCGCTCGGAGGACCTCTTCAAGCGCCCCGGCGTCGCGGAGACGATCGACTGGGCGAAATGCCTCATCGCGCTCGACGCCATCGCGCTTTCGCCGCAGGTGATCTCCGACACGCTGGGCGCGATCCTGAAATACCAGGACGACATCGCGGCCATGCAGGGCTCCGAGGCGAAGCGCATCCTCGATGCGGCGAAGGCGAAGCTGGAGCCGGCGTGAAACCTTCCATCATCGCCGCTCTGCCCATCCAGTTTTCAAAAGCGCCCGGCCGATACGCCCCGCGTATCGGCCCGCGGCCGCCCGCCCCCCCATTTGTTTGGACGGGGCGGCCGCGAGACGCGTCCGCCCGGGCGGCCGCGGGCCGATGCAACCCGACGCGGCGGCTTGGCGCCCCTCGGTCTCCGGCTTGCGCCTCCGCCCGAACGGCCCCTGCGGCTTTCCCCCGGAAAGCCGCTTGCCGGGGCCGCGGCGCGATCTCGCCCGCCGTCTCCGCCACAACAGGCCGCGAACCCGCCTGATGGTCCAGTTCGCCGACCTCCCCATCCCGACGGACGGCAAGCTCGCCGCCAACATCGCGCATTTCGCCCGCGCGCTGCGGAAGGCCGGGATGCCCCTCGGCCCCGGCCGCGTGATCGACGCGATCCGCGCGGTGGAGGCCGCCGGCTTCTCCTCGCGGGACGATTTCTACTGGACCCTCCACGCCTGCTTCGTCACCCGCCCCGAGCAGCGGGAGCTCTTCGGCCAGACCTTCCGCCTCTTCTGGCGGGACCCGCAATTCCTCGAACACATGATGTCCATGCTAATGCCGCAGCTCCGCGGCGCGCAGGAAGAGCATGTGCCGGAGGCCGCGGAGAAGCGCGCCGCCGAGGCGCTGATCGACGAGATGCCCGAGCGGGAAACGCCGGAGGAGGAGGGCGAGAAGGAGGAGATCGAGATCGACGCCTCCCTCACCTTCTCCGCCGACGAAAAGCTGAAGCAACAGGATTTCGAGCAGATGACGCTCGCGGAGCAGGCCGAGGCCCTCCGCGCCATCGCACGCCTCAGCCTCCCGATCCGCCCCATCGCCTCCCGCCGCACCGAGCTTTCGCAGCGCGGCCGCCAGATCGCCCCCCGCCGCACCCTCCGCGCCGCGATGCGCACCGGGGGGGACATCCAGACGCTGATGATGAAGAAGCGGCGCGAGCGGTTCCCCGCCCTCGTCGCGCTCTGCGACATTTCAGGCTCGATGTCGGGCTATTCCCGCATGTTGCTGCACTTTCTTCATGCGGCGGCGAATGCAAAGGGGGCGGGCTGGTCCGCCGTCCATTCCTTCACCTTCGGCACGCGGCTCACCAACATCACCCGCCATCTGAAGACGCGGGACGTGGACAGCGCGTTAAAACGCGCGGGCCGCGAGGCGGAGGACTGGGAGGGCGGCACGCGCATCGGCGCCTGCCTCCACCGCTTCAACCGGGACTGGTCTCGCCGCGTGCTGGGGCAGGGGGCGGTGGTGGTGATCATCACGGACGGGCTGGACCGGGACGATCCGGACATCCTCGCCGCCGAGATGGAGCGCCTCCACCTCTCCTGCAAGCGCCTCGTCTGGCTCAACCCGCTCCTGCGGTGGGAAGGCTTCGCCCCCCGCGCCCGCGGCGTCCGCGCCATGCTCCCGCATGTGGACAGCTTCCGCGCCGCCCATTCCGTCGCCTCGCTGGAGGCGCTGGCCGACGCGCTCTCGAAGCCGGATCACGGGGGCGACAGGGCGCGGCTGATGCGATTGCTGGGCGCGCCGCCGCCGGAGGAGAGGCGGGCGGTGGGGTCGGCGGGGTTCCCCCCGCCGAAGGACCCGAGGCCGGGGCGAGGGTAGGGGATGAAGAGAGAGACAAGATATTGCTATCTCCCGCTACTCTGTGATCGACGCTACACCAACCATGATGAAGCTCAATGATGGGGTTTCAAGAAATTATCCTTTCTAGGAACAAAAAAGTGTTCAGCCTTAAGTCAACTATCCAGCAGATCGAGTCACTCTTGTCAGAGGATACACAGGCGAGCTTAACCTACGCAGCTCTGGAATGCCGTTTGGCTCTTGAGATAATTTGCTATGAGCGACTGCGTATTTGTCATGACTACATTTCTCACAAGGACCTAAGGAAATGGCAGCCAAGAGATATTGTGAATAAGCTCATCAATGAGGTTGACGCTTACGCGAAAGAAACCCAAACATTGTCAGTGTCGCAAAGCATCACGGACCAAAATAATATCGTAAACGTCGATATTGAAGGAGAACAAACTCCAAAATTGATAATCGGAACTCAAGTAGGCTTTGACCCGCAGAAAATTGGAAGGTTATGGAATGCGCTATCGGGAATCGCTTTACATGTTAGAATTCCAATTAAAAAAGCCGATCGATTCGCAAAATACAGTGATAAAGAAGCGATCCGCATAAAGGTAATTGAAGCTCTCGATGAAATTCGCCGGATCGGCGAGGGGACGTTAATTTCCTCGGGTTTCGGGGAGAACATTAATTTCACATGTTATTGTGGGTCGAAAATCTCTAGACGATTATCGCTGCTAAAAGATAGACAGAAGATCAGCTGTATCAATCCAGACTGTGACGAGACTTACGAGTATTTTATTGATGGTCAAAAATTTCTTAGGAGGACCATTGATGTCAAATGCAAGAGCTGTGGAGAAGTTAAAAATATTCCGAGCAATATGGTTGAGGCAATGAAGAGCGACCAGCATTTGAGTTTCAACTGTGTGAGTTGTGGGGATCAGATAATTATTGCTTATCGCCTGATGCAAGCTCAAAAAAAGTCAGAATCAGGCTAGGAAAGGTGGGATTTCTAAGGAATGTCAGGGTGTCCTTCTGTGATTTGTCGCCCCCCCTCACCGCCGGTTGATCAGCCACACCCCCAGCAGCGCCGCCGCGAGCCCCAGAAACACCGCCGGCTCCGGCCGCTCCCCGAGCAGAACCACCCCGAGCGCCACGCCGATCCCCGCCCGCAGATAGGCCTGGCTCGCCACGCCGAGCGGCCCCAGCGTCTTCACCAGCCGGAAATAGAGGATGAGCGCGACGCCGGTGGAGAGGAGCCCGAGCGCCGCCGCCGCGCCGAGCGCGGCCCAGGAGGGCGAGAGCGCCCAGGGTTCGTCCACCGCCAGCGAGAGCGGGGCGACTACGGCCATAGAGCAGAGCATCGTTCCCGCCGCAGTCGCGGTCGGCGTCAGATGCGCGAGCCGCCGTCCGTGGAGCGCCGCGCCGGCATAGAGCATCGCGCTCGCCAGGGCTGCGATCTGCCCGAGGACGGAGGCGCCGAACCCGCCCCAGGCCTCCCCGCCCACGATCAGCAGCACCCCGCCGAAGCCGAGCGCGACGCCGAGAGCCCGCGCCGGGCTCGCCCGCTCCGAGGGGACGAACATCAGCGCCAGCAGCGTGACGAACAAGGGCGAGGTCGAGTTCAGCACCGCCGCCACCGCGCTCTCCACATGCTGCTGCCCCCAGGCGAGCAGCAGCCAGGCCCCCGTCGCGTTCAGCACGGACTGGATGGCGAGCCGCCCCCAGCTCCGCCCGTCCCGCGGCAGCCGCCCGCCCTGCATGGAGAGAACCCCGAGCAGGAACACGCAGGCGACCGCGATGCGGAGCGCGATGAGCGTGAAGGGCGGCAGCCCCGTCAGCCCGATCTCGACGAAGAGATAGGAGGAGCCCCAGAGGAGCGCGAGAAGCCCGAGCAGCGCCAGCTCCCGAGCCGGAGCGCGGCTCATGAGCCCAGCCCCGCGAACCGCGCCTCCAGCGCCTTCGCCGCCTCCGCGAGCCCCCAGGGCGGGTTGGCGACCCAGAGCCCGCTGCCGATCATCCCGTGGCCGGGCCGTGCGGGCGGGAAGCGCGCCTCGCTCAGAAGCGCCTCGCCGCCGAGGTCGTCGAGCCGCTCGGCGAGCCCCCGCTCCGCCCCGCTGGCGAGGATCGGCCACCAGAGCATGATCACCCCCACGGGCCATTTCCGCCTGAGCTTCGCGACGAGCGCCGGCATCGCCGCGAACTCCGCCTTCAGCTCATAGGAGGGGTCGATCAGCATCAGCCCCCGCCGCGGCGTCGGCGGGGCGAGGGCGAGGGCGAGCGCCGGCCCGTCCTCCTCCCGCACATCCGCGCCGGGCAGCGCGAGGCGCAGCGCCGCCGCCTCCTGCGGGTGACGCTCCGCAAGCACAATCCTGTCCCCCGGCCGGAGCAGCGTCGCCGCGATCAGCGGCGAGCCCGGATAGGCCGAGGGCCCCGCTCGCTCCCGCGCCGCCCCCAGCGCCCGCGCGTAAGGATGCTCCGCCGGGAACCAGGGCTCCATCCGCCCGATCCCCGCCGCCGCCTCTCCGGTCTTCAGCGCCTCCGGCCCCGAGAGGTCATAGAGCGCGCGGCCCGCATGGGTTTCCAGATAGGAAAGCGGCTTCTCCTTCGCCGCCATGTAGCCAAGCGCGAGGGCCAGGAGGGCGTGCTTGTGCACGTCCGCCGCGTTCCCGGCGTGATATGCGTGCTGGTAGGAGAGCATCGCCCCTCAGCCGTGCAGCGCCCGGCTGTCCTCCGGCGCCTCCGCCCGCTCGTGCATCCCGTAATCGCGGATCACGGCGGCGACGCGGAGCCGGTAGCCGGCGAACATCCGCTCCCGCCCCGCCTTCTGCGCGTCGCGGTGGCGGGAGAGGCGGCGCCATTCGTCAAGCGCGGCCTCGTCCCGCCAGAAGGAGATCGAGAGGAGCTTTTCAGGGTTCATAAGGGACTGGAAGCGCTCGACCGAGATGAACCCGTCGATCCCCTCCGCCAGCGGGCGCATCTCCGCGGCCATGGCGAGATAGGGGTCCGTCATCCCCGGCTTCGGCTCCACCTCGAATATCACCGCGATCATCGGCCTGGCTCCCTGTCTGCGCGCTTCACGAAGGTGCGCTCCTCCGAGAGGAGGAATCGCTCGGCTTGCGCGAAGGCGTAATTCTCCCGCCCCGCCGGGTCCATGGCGAGCTTCGCGCGATAGGCCTCGTAGGCGGCGAGGCTCTCGATATGGTAGATCCCGAAGGCGAGGGTGGAGGAGCCTTCGTGCGGCGCGAAATAGCCGACAAGATCGGCCCCGCAGCGCGGGATCGCCTCCGCCCAGCCCCGCGCATAGCGGGTGAAGAGCGCCGGGCGGGCCGGGTCGATCCGGTATCTGATGACGCAGGTGAGCATGGCTGTCTCCTTCTTGGCTGCGCCCCTTCTGCCCGATTGCGCCGCGCCAATGCTTCGGCCATGATCGAACCATGAAGGAAGGACCGGACATCGCCCGCTACGCCGCCCTGATCGGGGACCCGGCCCGCGCGAACATGCTGACGGCGCTGATGGCGGGCCGCGCGCTCACCGCCACGGAGCTTGCGCATGAGGCGGGCGTGACGCCGCAGACGGCGAGCGCGCATCTCGCCCGGCTGGAGGAGGCGGGGATGCTGCGGCGGGAGCGGCAGGGGCGGAGCCGCTATTTCACGCTCGCAGGGCCCGACGTCGCCGCCGCGCTGGAGGCGCTGATGGGCCTCGCCGCCGGGCGGGGCGGGCTCCGCACGCGCCCCGGCCCGCGCGACGCGGCGCTCCGCCGGGCGCGCACCTGCTATGACCATCTGGCCGGGGAGGCGGCCGTCTCGATCCTCGATTCGCTCCGCGCGGGCGGGGGCGTCGCGGGGGAGGCCGAGCTGCGCCTGACGGAGCCGGGCCGCGCCGCCTTCACGGCGCTCGGGATCGACCTTGCGCCGCTCGAAGCGGGCCGCCGCCCGCTTCTTCGCCCCTGTCTGGACTGGTCGGAGCGGAGGGCGCATCTTGGCGGCGCGCTCGGCGCCGCGCTCCTCTCCCGCCTCCTCGCGCTCGGCTTGGCGCGGCGCGGGGAGGGTCGGGCGGTGACGATCACGCCCGAAGGCGCGCGGCGCCTCGGCGAAGCCTTTCCGCCGCCCGCGCGGGCGGCCTGACGGAGACCCGGATGACCGACAGGACGACCCTCACTGGAGGCTGCCTCTGCGGCGCCGTCCGCTATCGCGCCGAGGCTTCGGCGACGCTCCCCTATGTCTGCTGGTGCGCGGATTGCCGGCGCTGGGGCGGCGGGCCGGCGCATTGGGCTGTCGTGGTGGCCTCGCGGGAGGTGGCCATCGAGGGCGCGCCGCGCGTCCATGTCGTGACGGCGGAAAGCGGGCGGGAGGTCGCGCGCTATTTCTGCGGCGCTTGCGGCGGGCATCTCTTCACCTCGCCCTGGCCGGAGGTCAGCCGCTATTCGCTGAAGGCCGGCACGCTGGACGACCCGACACTCTACGAGGCGCAGCACGAGATCTGGGCGCGGAGCCGGGCGCCGTGGGCGGACCGGAATCCGGAGGCGGACCGGCATGAGGCGGGGTTCCCAGGCCCCGTCCCGATTGGATGAGGCTGGATTAGTCTTTGACTGAAATGCTCGGAAAACGGTAGGCCGGAACCGCAAGGCGGCGGAGACGCGGAATGGACGAGGGCGGGATCATCGAGCCGGGCGCGGTGCCCGCCTCCCCTTGGGCGGCGGCGTGGGACTTCCTTGCGCTCGGCGGTCCGGTGATCTGGGCCATAGCCGCGCTCTCCGTCCTCTGCCTCGCGGTGATCCTCTGGAAGGCCTGGCGCCTCGCCCGGCTCGGCGCCTGGTCCCGCCGCCGCGCCCGCGTGGCGCTGACCGTGCTCGCCGCCGGCCGCCCGGCGGAGGCCGAGGCGGTGCTGGCGAGCCGGGGGGACGCCCGCTCCCGCCTCGTCCGATCCGCCATGGCCGCCCGCGCCGCGCTGCCGGAGCCGCAGGCGCGGGAGGAGGTGGAGCGCGCCGCGCGGGCGGAACTCGCCGCCGCCCGCTCCGGCCTCCGCGCGCTCGAACTGATCGCGACTGTGGCGCCGCTTCTCGGCCTTCTCGGCACCGTGCTCGGCATGATCGCCGCGTTCCAGGCCTTGCAGGAGGCCGGCGCGCGGGCGGACCCGGCGGCGCTCGCGGGCGGCATCTGGGAGGCGCTGCTGACCACCGCCGCCGGCATGGCCGTCGCCATCCCGGCCTCCGCCGCCCTCGCCTGGTTCGAGAGCGTGATCGAGGGCCTCCGGCACGACATGGAGGATGCGGCGACGCGCGTCTTCCTCGCGCCCGCCCCGGCGCCCCGCGCGCCTGCGCCGCTCCAGGCCGTCTTCTCGCGATGACCGGATTCCGCTTCGCCCCGCCAGCACCCCCGCGGCGGCGCGCGGCGCTGACGCCGATGATCGACGTGGTGTTTCTCCTCCTCGTCTTCTTCATGCTCGCCGCGCGGTTCGGGGCGGAGGGCGCGCTGCCCGCCGCCGCCGCGGGCGCGGGCGCCGAATGGCGCGGGCCACCGCGCCTCGTGGAGATCGCGCCGGAGGGGCTGCGCCTCAACGGGGCTGTGATCGCGGAGGCCGCGCTCCCCGCCGCGCTCCGCCCGCTGATGACGGGGGAGGGGGACCCGGTGATCCTCCGCGGGGCCGAGGGCGCGAGCCTCCAGCGCGTGATCGACGTGGCGGACGCCTTGCGCGCGGCTGGCTTCGGCGCGCTCGTCCTGGCGGAGTAAATGCGGATCGAGCCCGCCCCCCCGCGGCGCGCCGGCGAGCCGATCCTGCCGATGATCAACGTCGTCTTTCTTCTTCTGGTCTTCTTCGTGATGACCGCGGAGATCGCGCCGCCCGAACCCTTCGAAGTCTCGCCCCCCCGTTCTGCGGCGGCGGAGGGCGGCGCGGCCCTCGCCCTCCATCTCTCGCCGGAAGGGGAGTTCGGCTTCGGCGACCTCCGGGGCGACGAGGCGGCGGCGGCGGCCATCGAGGAGGCGGCGGGCGGGCCGCTCCGTCTCCGGGCGGATGGCGGCATGGAGGCCGCGCGGGTCGCCGCGGCGCTCGCCCGCCTCGCCGCGATGGGCGCGGGGGCGGTCGAACTCGCCGCCGCGCAGGGGTCTCGTCCATGATCGCCGCGCCGTTCCCGCGCGGGGGCGGGGCGGCGGAGGCGGGGGGCTTCCTCGCCCTTGCGCTCCTCCTCCACCTCGCCGCCTTCGCGCTTTTCGGCGGGCCTTCGGGCCTCGTCTCCGGCGGCGCGGGCGGCGATGCGGAGGCGACGATCTCCGGCGCCGCGCCCGCGCTCTCCGCCCTTGTCGAAATCTGGAGCGAGGCGCCCGAGGCCGCCGCCCCCGCGCCGCGCGCGCCCGCCCCGACGCATGACGCCGCACCGGAAACCTCGGCGCCGCTCCCGGAGGCCGTCATGCTGGCGCCCCTCCGCGCATCGCCGGCCCCGGCGGCGGCGGCGGCGCCGGGCGCCGCCGCCGCCCGTCTCCCCCGGCCTCGCGCCCGCGCCCGAACGCCGCGCGGACCGCCGCCGGAGGCGGCCGCCCCCGCCGCGCCGCGCGACATCGCGCCCGCCCGCGCCCCCCCCCCGCCGCGCCGGCCCGGGCGAGAGCCGCGCCGCCGCCGCCCGCCGCCGCGGCGGAGCCGAGGCCGCCCCCGCAGGCGGCGAGGGCGACCGCCGCGCCCGCCCGAGGCCCGCGCCCGGCCCGGGCCCCGCAGAGGAGGCCGCCCCGTCCGCGCGGGCCGAAGGCTCCGGCGGCGGCGCCGAGGCGGGGCCGGGAGACGCGCCCGAAAGCGTGGGCGACGCGGCCGCGCGCGCCTCCCTCGCCGAACGCTGGGGCGGCGCGATCCGCCGCGCGGTGGAGCGGGAAAAGCGCGCCCCCGCCTTAATCCGCCGCGCGGGCGTGGTCGAGATTTCGTTGATGGTGGACCGGTCCGGCGCCCTCCTCTCCGCATCGGTCGCGAAGAGTGCGGGCGCCCCTGCGCTGGACGAGGCGGCGCTGGCTGCGGTGCGCGCCGCCGCGCCCTATCCCGCGGCGCCTGGGGCGCTCGGCCAGGGGCCGTTCGGCTTCACGCTGCCGGTGGTGTTCCGGCCGTGAGGCGCGCCATCGAAGGGGGGCGGATGGTGGGACGTACTGGGCTCGAACCAGTGACCCCAGCGATGTGAACACTGTGCTCTACCAACTGAGCTAACGTCCCGCCGGCGCGGTGGATAGGCCGCGCCCCGCGCCGCGTCAAGCGCTTTCGCCCCCCGCCCGGCGGCGCCTCGCTCCCCGTCGCGCGCCCGGCCCCGGAGGCGACGGATGCGGGCGGGCCCGCTGCGCCGCGCTTCCCTTCGCCCCGCCGCTCCGCTACATCGCCCGGCGAAGGAGCGGCGCCATGTCCCACAACACGTTCGGCCATCTCTTCCGCGTGACGACCTGGGGGGAGAGCCATGGCCCCGCCCTCGGCGCGGTCGTGGACGGCTGCCCGCCGGGCGTGGCGCTTTCCGAGGCCGATATCCAGCCCTGGCTGGACCGGCGGAAGCCCGGCCAGAACCGCTTCACCACGCAGCGCCGGGAGGCGGACGAGGTGGAGATCCTGTCCGGCGTCTTCGAAGGGGTGACGACGGGGACGCCGATCCAGCTCCTCATCCGAAACACCGACCAGCGCTCGAAGGATTATTCCGAGATCGCGGCGAAGTTCCGCCCCGGCCATGCCGATTTCACCTACGAAGCGAAATATGGCCTCCGCGACCCGCGCGGCGGCGGCCGCTCCTCGGCGCGGGAGACGGCGGCGCGCGTGGCGGCCGGGGCCGTGGCCCGGGCGGCGCTTGCTGCGCTCCTCTCCGGCGTCACGATCCGCGGCGCGATGGTGCAGATGGGTCCGCACAAGGCGGATCGTTCGGCATGGGACTGGGACGAGGTGGATCGCAACCCGTTCTGGACGGGAGACGCGAAGGCGGCCGCCTTCTGGGCCGATTATCTCGACGGGGTGCGCAAGGCCGGCTCCTCCGTCGGCGCGGCGATCGAGATCGTCGCCGCGGGCGTCCCCGCCGGGCTCGGCGCGCCGCTCTATGGCAAGCTCGACGCCGACCTTGCGGCGGCGATGATGTCGATCAACGCGGTGAAGGGCGTGGAGATCGGCGCCGGCATGGGCGCAGCGGCCCTGACCGGGGAGGAGAACGCGGACGAGATGCGCATGGGAGAGGATGGCCCCGTCTTTCTCTCCAACCATGCCGGCGGAATCCTCGGAGGCATCTCGACCGGGCAGGAGATCGTCGTCCGCTTCGCCGTGAAGCCGACATCCTCCATCCTCAGCCCGCGCCGGACCGTGGACGGCGCGGGGAACGAGACAGAGATCGTCACGAAGGGCCGGCACGACCCCTGCGTCGGCATCCGCGCCGTGCCGGTGGGGGAGGCGATGATGGCCTGCGTGCTTCTCGACCATCTCCTGCGGGATCGCGGGCAGACGGGGCGGGGCGGGCCGTCACGAAACTGACGCCTGCGCCCCGCAAGACGGGCGCGACAGGGAGGCGCGGATGGAGCGGGGCGGCGTCGGCGAGGTGTTCCTCGCCTTTCTGAAGCTGGGGTTTTCCTCCTTCGGCGGCCCGATCGCGCATCTCGGCTATTTCCGGGAGGAGTTCGTCGCGCGCCGCCGCTGGCTCGACGACGCGGCCTATGCCGATCTCGTCGCGCTCTGCCAGTTCCTGCCCGGCCCGGCCTCCAGCCAGGTCGGATTCGCGCTCGGCCTGATGCGGGCGGGATGGGGCGGGGCGCTGGCCGCCTTCATCGGCTTCACCGCGCCTTCCGCGCTGATCCTCCTCACGCTCGCCCTCGGGGCCTCCGCGCTCGAAGGGCCGTTCGCCGCCGGGGCGCTGAACGGGTTGAAGATCGTCGCCGTCGCCATCGTCGCGCAGGCCGTGCTTGGCATGGCGAAGAGCCTCTGCCCGGACCGGGAGCGGGCGGCGCTCGCCGTCCTCGCCGTCGCGATTCTTGCGGCGCTGCCGGGGGCGGCGGGGATGGTCGCCGCGATCCTCGCCGGGGGGCTCGCCGGCCTCGCGCTCGGGCGGGGCGCGGGGGATGCGGGCGGGCCGCTCGCGGCGCCCGTCAGCCGGGGCGCGGGCCTCGCCGCGCTTTGCCTCTTCGCCGCGCTCCTCCTCCTCGCGCCGCTTCTCGCCGGGGTCTCGCAGGCGCTTGCGATGTTCGACGGGTTCTACCGCGCCGGCGCGCTCGTCTTCGGCGGCGGCCATGTCGTCCTCCCGCTGCTGGAGGCGGAGACGGTTGCGACCGGATGGGTGAGCCGTGAGGATTTCCTCGCCGGCTATGGCGCGGCGCAGGCGGTTCCGGGCCCGCTCTTCACCTTCGCGGCATGGCTTGGCGCGGTCTCCGGCTCCGCGCCGAACGGGGCGGCCGGGGCGGCGCTGGCGCTTTTCGCCCTCTTCCTGCCGGGCTTCCTCCTCCTCGTCGGCGTGCTGCCCTTCTGGGAGCGGCTCCGCGCCCGGGCCTCCGCCCGCTCCGCCATGCAGGGGGCGAACGCGGCCGTCGTCGGCGTGCTCGGCGCGGCGCTCTACGATCCGGTCTTCACCGGCTCGGTCGGCTCGATGACCGATTTCGCGCTGGCGCTGCTCTGTCTCGTCCTCCTCGTCGCGTGGCGCGTCTCGCCGCTCGCCGTCGTCGCGCTCGCGGCCGCGGCGGGCGCCGGGCTGGCCGGGGCAGGTTTGTCATGAGAGGCGCCTAACGCGCTTGACCCGGCCCTCCCGCCGCGGAAACTCGCGGCCCGGGAGCGAGGACAGGCGATGGACGAAGGCAAGGCGGTCGAACAGCTGAGCGAGGAGGAGGCCGCGGCGGCGCTTGCCGCGCTCGCGGCGGAGATCGCGCGGCATGACCGCGCCTATCATCTGAACGACGCGCCGGAGATCGACGACGCCGCCTATGACGCGCTCCGCCGCCGCAACGCGGCGATCGAGGCGCGCTTTCCGGACCTCGTGCGGGAGGACAGCCCCTCGAGCCGCGTCGGCACGGCGCCCTCGGAGGCCTTCGCCAAGGCGCGCCACGAAGTCCCCATGCTCTCCCTCTCCAACGTCTTTTCGGCGGAGGAGGCGGCGGAGTTCGACGCGCGGATCCGCCGCTTCCTCGGCCTCGCGCCCGAAGCGCAGCTCGCCTACACCGCCGAGCCGAAGATCGACGGCCTCTCCCTCTCCCTCCGCTACGAATCGGGCCGACTCGCCGTCGCCGCCACGCGGGGCGACGGGGAGATTGGCGAGACGGTGACGCGGAATGCGCTCACCCTCGATGATATCCCCGAGCGGATCGAGAACGCCCCCGCGCTCCTCGAAGTCAGGGGTGAAGTCTACATGAGCCACGCCGATTTCGCCGCGCTGAACGCCCGGATGGCCGAATCCGGTGGAAAGACCTTCGCCAACCCCCGCAACGCCGCCGCCGGAAGCCTCCGCCAGCTCGACCCGGCGGTCACCGCCTCCCGCCCGCTCCGCTTCTTCGCCTATGCCTGGGGCGCCGCCTCCGAACCGCTGGCCGGTACGCAGTTCGACGCCGTGGAGCGCCTCGGCGCCTTCGGCTTCCCCGTGAACCCGATGATGAAGCGTTGCGAGAGCGTCGAGGCGCTTCTCGCCCATTACCGGGAGATCGAATCGCGCCGCGCCACGCTCGGCTATGACATCGACGGCGTCGTCTACAAGGTGGACGATCTCGCGCTCCAGGCCCGGCTCGGCTTCCGCTCCAACAACCCGCGCTGGGCGACGGCGCACAAGTTCGCGGCGGAAAAGGCGGAAACGGTGCTGGACGCGATCGAGATCCAGGTCGGCCGTACCGGCGCCCTCTCTCCCGTCGCGCGGCTCCGGCCCGTCACGGTCGGCGGCGTCGTCGTGTCGAATGCGACGCTCCACAACGAGGATTATATCGCCGGGCGCGGCGCGAAGGGCGAGCCGATCCGGGAGGGGAAGGATCTCCGCGTGGGCGACACCGTGACGGTCTATCGCGCAGGCGACGTGATCCCGAAGGTGATCGACGTCGACCTCTCCCGCCGCCCGGAAGGCGCAGCGCCCTACGTGTTCCCCACGACATGCCCCGCCTGCGGCTCCCCGGCGGTGCGCGAGGAAGGCGAGGCGGTGCGCCGCTGCACCGGCGCGCTGGCCTGCCCGGCGCAGGCGCTGGAAAAGCTGAAGCACTTCGTCTCCCGCGCCGCCTTCGACATCGAGGGGCTGGGCGCCAAGCAGGTCGAGGCGTTCTGGACGGACGGCTGGGTGAAGACCCCGGCGGACATCTTCCGGCTCGAATCGCGCTATGGCGAGGGCCTGCAACAGCTGAAGAACCGGGAGGGATGGGGCGAGACCTCCGCCCGCAACCTCTTCCGCGCCATCGCGGAGAAACGGCGGATCGGGTTCGACCGGCTCCTCTTCGGCCTCGGCGTCCGGCATGTGGGGGAGACCTCGGCCCTCACACTCGCCCGCGCCTATGGGGACTGGCCGGCCTTCATCGCGGCGATGGACGCGGCCGCGCCGATGGAAGGGGATGCCTGGGAGCATCTCCTCGCCATCGACGGAATCGGCAAGGTCATGGCCGCGGCCCTCGTCGGCTTCTTCGTGGAGGCGCACAACCGGAAGGTGGTGGACGATCTTGTCCCGGAGCTTGAAATCCTCCCCGTCGCCGCCGCCGCGAAGGAAAGCCCGGTTTCCGGCAAGACGGTCGTTTTCACGGGAACGCTGGAGCGGATGACCCGCGCCGAGGCGAAGGCGCGCGCCGAGGCGCTGGGCGCGAAGGTCTCGGGCTCCGTCTCCGCGAAGACGGACATCCTCATCGCCGGGCCGGGGGCGGGCTCCAAGCTGAAGGAGGCGCAGAAGCACGGCGTCGCGGTGCTGGACGAGGAGGGCTGGCTCGCCCTGATCGGCGGCTGAGATGGCCGAGGGCCCGCAAGGACGCCCTGAAATCCTCTGGCCCCTCTTCGCCGGCGCGGAGAGCCTGCCCGGTGTCGGCGGCAAGACGGCGAAGCTGATGGCGAAGCTCGGGATCACGCGCCCGCGCGACCTCCTCTTCACCCCGCCGACAGGCGTGGTGGACCGCCGCCTCCGCCCCTCCCTCGCCGGCGCCCCGCTCGGCGAGCCGGCGACGGTGGAGGCCGAGATCGGGGAGCATCATCCGCCGCGGACGAAGAGCCAGCCCTATCGCGTGATCGCGCGGGACGCGGGCGCCGAATTCGTCCTCGCCTGGTTCCGCCCGCGGGCGGACTGGCTGCGGGAAAAGCTGCCGACCGGCTCCCGCCGCATCCTCTCCGGCAAGGTCGAGATCTTCGACGGCGTCCTCCAGATGACGCATCCCGACCATGTGCTGACACCGGCGGAGGCCGGGGCCCTGCCGGAATTCGAGCCGGTCTATCCGCTCACCGCCGGGCTCTTCCAGCGGCAGATGGCGCGGGCCGCGGCGGAGGCGCTGGCGCTCGCGCCCGACCTGCCCGAATGGCACGACCCGGCGCTGATGAAGCGCGAGGGCTGGCCCGCCTGGCGCCACTCCCTCGCCGCGCTTCACGCGCCTTCGGGCCGCGCCGCGCTCTCCCCCGAGGCGCCGGCGCGGCGGCGGCTCGCCTATGACGAACTGCTCGCCCACGCCCTCGCCCTCGCGCTCGCCCGCGCGCGGATGCGGAAGGGCAAGGGCCGGGCGAGCGCGGGCGACGGGCGGCTCCGCGCGAAGCTCCTCGCCGCGCTGCCCTATGCGCCGACCGGGGCGCAGAGCCGCGCGGCGGCGGAGATCGCGGCGGACATGGCGGCGCCCGAACGGATGATGCGCCTCCTCCAGGGCGATGTCGGCGCGGGCAAGACCCTCGTCGCCATGCTCGCGCTCCTCGCCGCGGTGGAGGCGGGCGGGCAGGGCGCGATGATGGCCCCGACCGAAATCCTCGCCCGCCAGCATGAGGCGAATCTCCGCCCTCTGGCCGAGGCGGCGGGCGCCCGCCTCCTCCTCCTCACCGGGCGGGACAAGGGCGCCGCGCGGGCCGCCAAGCTCGCCGCGCTGAAGGCGGGGGAGGCGGACATCCTCGTCGGCACCCATGCGCTCTTCCAGAAGGAGGTGGAGTTCGCGGACCTTCGCCTCGTCGTGATCGATGAGCAGCACCGTTTCGGCGTCCGCCAGCGAATGGACCTCCTCGAAAAGGGCCTCCGCGCCGACATGCTCTCGATGACGGCGACGCCCATCCCCCGCACCCTCGCCCTCGCCAGCCACGGCGATATGGACGTCTCCGTGCTGGACGAGAAGCCGCCGGGCCGTCAGCCGATCGACACGCGCCTCGTGAACGCGGAGCGGGTCGGGGATGTGGTGGCGCGCCTCCGCGCGGCGCTGGAGGAGGGGCGGCGGGCCTACTGGGTCTGCCCGCTTGTCGATGAATCCGAACTCGTGGACCTCACCGCGGCGGAGGAGCGGGCGGCGCAGCTTCGCCTCGCCCTCGGGCCGGAGCGCGTCGCCCTTGTCCACGGCCGCATGGCGCCGGCGGAAAAGGATGCGGCGATGGCCGCGTTCCACTCCGGCGCTTCGCAACTCTTGGTTGCAACGACCGTGATCGAAGTGGGCGTGGACGTGCCCGAGGCGACGATCATGGTGATCGAGCAGGCGGAGCGCTTCGGCCTCGCGCAGCTTCACCAGCTCCGCGGGCGGGTCGGCCGCGGCGCCGGCGCCTCCACCTGCCTCCTCCTCTATCGCGGCCCGCTCGGCGAGGCGGCGCGCGCCCGGCTCACCACGCTGCGCGAGACGGAGGACGGCTTCCGCATCGCGGAGGCCGACCTGAAGCTCCGCGGGGCGGGCGATCTCCTCGGCGCGGCGCAGTCCGGCCTCCCCGATTTCCGCATCGCGGACATGGAGACGGACGGCGCGCTCATGCAGGTCGCGCAGGCCGACGCCCGCCTCGCCGCGGAGCGCGGGCTGGACGGCGCGCGGGGCTCCGCCCTCCGCACGCTCCTATATTTGCATGACCGTGATGCGGCGATCCGCTACCTCGCCGGTGGATAACTTGTTTCTCTTTTGTTCTTGACGTTGGGGAAAAATAAGAACATGAAAGGAACAGAACGGTTGCTCACGCAACCTGAGGCAGAGGAGCCCCGAAATGACCGCAGCGCGCCGCATCGCCCAACTCGCCGCCGCCCGCCCCGGCGGCGCCTTCGCAGACATTCTCGGGCTCGCCGCCATGTGCGCCATGGTCTTCGCAGGGTTCGCGCTGACGGCGGCCTGAATTCGCCCGCTGCTCAGTGGACGAGGGCGCCGTGGAGCCCAAACGCCCCGACCGCGACAAGGCTGAGCGCCCACAGTAAATCGAGATTGAACCAGCTTCGGGACAGGAACTTCAGCCCGAGCCAGTAGTACACCCCGCTTGCGAGCGCGCCGCCCGCCGCCATCATCGCCGCCGTATGTGCAAGGGCGACGAGCAGGGCGGCGCCGACGGTCGAAGACATGAGAGCCGCGGCCTCACCGGAGCCTTCGCCTGGGAGCGCGCAGAGGCCGAGATAGACCGGCAGCAGCATCAGCCCCGCGCCATGGGCCGTCGCCGCCAGAAACGACCAGAGCGCGAGCCTCGTCGGCGGCACCCGCGCGAGAAACCGGGGATGCTTGCGGCGAACCGCGAGGAAGAGCCCCATCCCGATGACAAGGCAGGCCGCGCCGACGCGGAGTTCACGCTCCCAGGCGATCAGCGTCGCCATGAGCGCGAAAGGCGCCAGGATCGCGGCCATCGCCAGAAAATGGCCGATCCCGAGCGCCGCAAGCGCCCCCGGCAGGGCCGAGGCCCGCCGCTCCATCAGGGCGGCGGAGACGGCGAGAGGCCATCCCATGCCGGGGTTTAGCCCGTGATAGAGGCCCGAGGCGATGACGGCCCACCAGAGGGCCGCCGCGTTCGCCGCGTCGATCAAGGCTCAGACGTTCGGATAGCAGAAACTGTCGGTCGAGCAGTCCCCGCCCTCGAGCCGGATCTGGTGGCTGCGATAGCCCTTCGGGAACTCCACCCAGAAGTCCTTGTTGAGCGTCAGTCCGCCCTCCGGCCCCACATCGGCGCAGACCATCGCCGCCCCGCGCTCGCCCGGATAGAACTGGTCGTCCCAGGTCGAATAGAGCGAATTAGTCCAGTAGACGCGCTTCCCGTCCCGGCTGATCTCCACCATCTGCGGGCCGTAGCCGAAGGTCTTCCCGTTCGGATGCGGCGCCTTGGCGACGATCCCGCCGATCTCCACCTTGCCGGTCAGCACGGGGTTCATCGGGTCGGACACATCGTATTGCCGCATCTCCCCCAGCCCCCAGCAGGCGACATAGAGGAACCGGTCGTCGAGGCTGAGGTCGATGTCGGTCACGAGCGGCGGAACGGCGCCGAAACCCTTCAGGAGGTCCGGCAGGTCCGCCGGGTCGGCCGGCTTCGGGTCGATCGTGATGGTCTTGACCGCCTCGAAGCTCCCGTCAGCCTTTCGCCGCCAGGTGAAGATCGCGCCCTGGAGGTTTGTCGTGTCCACCACCACGCCGCAGAAGCCGTATTCCTTCGCCGGGTCGTGCGCAGGCCGGATTTCCAGCGCCATCTGGTGGTTCGCGCCAAGGTCGATGCTCTGGACGCAGCGACGCGCGCGCAGGTCCCAGAAATGGATCATGTGGCCGTACTTGTTGGAGAGCAGGTCCTCCGGCACGATCCCGTTCTCGAATTGCGGCGGCAGGCCCCATTCGGAACTCACCATGTAGTCCCGCGGCAGGTTCCACCAGAAATCATAGTGCTTCGACTGCGCCCCGCGGTCCATTTCGTAGCGGCCGCGGATCTCGAAGGTCTCGCAATCCATGATGAAGATGCCCGGCGGCCCGTCCGTCCCGTCCTTCCCGCCGCCGCCGAGAGTGGAGACGTAGATTCCCTCAGGCCCGCAATGGATCGTGTGCGGGCGGGAATAGCCGGTCTTGGCGAAGAGCTCCTCCGGCTCGATGATCTTGTGGATCTTCGCCTTCAGCGGCTCCTTCACGTCGATGACGTAGATGCGGCTGGAGCGGATGCCGGGGATGATGAGATAACGCCGTTCGAGGAAGGCGTGCCCGGTGAGCGGCGAGAGGGCGGAGGAGCAGGCGTTCCAGCCGAAATGATGGAACTCGTCCCCCTTGTTCGGCATGAAGAGCGAGTGGACGATCTCGCCATAGCTCTTCGATTTCGGATCGACGTCGATCACCGCGAGCCCGTCGGGCTGCGAGCCGTCCGGGCTCAGCAGCAGGGTGAAAGCGAGCGTCTCCGGCGGGGCCTCCATCGCCATCCGCGGGGTCGGGTGGAATGTAGGATCGGGTCGCATGTTCATGGCGTTGACTCCCCTTGCGGCTGTGCCGGCGCCCCGGTTCTCCGCGGCGCCTTCGGGCCGTCTCTCGCGGCCCCGAAGGGAAGCCTAGTCCCGGCAGGCCCGAGGGGGGAGTCTTTTCTGGGAGTCCGGGCTCAGCCGGCGCGCCGCTTCGCCGCCTCGTCGAGCGCCTGAAGCGTCGCGTCCCATGCCAGCAGGATGGAGGCGTGGCGATTGCGGTAGTCCTTCGCCGGCTCCAGCACCTCCAGCGCCTCGAACGGCGCGCCCGGCGGCGGCGCGCCTTCCTTCAGCATGGCGCGGAGCGCCTCCCGCCCCGCCGCGATCTCCTCCCGGCTCCGACCGAGCACGGCCCCGCCAAGCACGGCGGCGGAGGCCTGGCCGAGCGCGCAGGCCTTCACGTCCTGGCTGAAGCCGGCGACCCTGCCGTCCTCCTCCCGGAGCGATACGGAAACCGTGGAGCCGCAGAGCGGGGAGCGGGCCTTGGCGGCGCCGTTCGCGCCCTCGATCGGCGCGGTCAGCGGCATGTCCGCCGCGAGGGCGAGGATGCGCTTCGAGTAAAGCTGGATCAGGTCCGTCTCGGCCATGTCATTCTCCCGTCCAGCGTCATAGATAGCGCCGCAAGACCGATCCGCAAAGAGGAGCCCGCCATGCCGGCGCCGTTCGACCCCGCCGCCCTCGCCTGGGATTCCCGCGGCCTCATCCCCGCCATCGCGCAGGAGGCGGCGACGGGCGAGGTGCTAATGCTCGCCTGGATGAACGAGGCGAGCCTGCGGGAGACGCTGGAGACCGGGCGCGTCTGCTACTGGTCCCGCTCCCGCGCCGCCTTCTGGCGGAAGGGGGAGACGTCCGGCCATGTCCAGCGCCTCGTCGAGCTGCGCTTCGACTGCGACCGGGATTGCCTCCTCCTCCTTGTCGAGCAGGAGGGCCCGGCCTGCCACACCAACCGGCGGAGCTGCTTTTACACCGCGGTGCGCGGGGGCGAGGCGGTGGAGATCATGGAGCCGCAGGCGGGGTGAGCGTTCCGGGCGGAAGCAAGTGACGCCTAAGACCCGGCCGGATCGTCTTTCGGGCCGTCCCATAGAGCGCCCGGCTGATCTGACCCGCGTCAGATCAGCCCGCGCCCACCGCGGCGGTCACAGCCTGATCTTCGACCGAGGCGGCGGCTTGGCGCCCCTCGCCCTCCGGCTTGCGCCTCCGGGCGACGGCCTCCGCGACCTTCCACTGGAAGGTCACTCATCGAGGCCGGACAAAAGGGATGGTGAAGGCGCGCCCCATAGAGCGCCCGTGGGCAGACGCCCCCCTCACCCCTTGATGATCAGCGGCCAGGGGCTCACCTCGTCCTCCAGCCTCACCGGAACATGAACCAGCGTCGGCCCCTCCGCCGCCAGCCCCTCCCGCGCCGCCGCCTCCAGCGCCTCGGCCCCCTCGGCGCGGGCGTAACGCCAGCCATAGGCGCGGGCGAGGAGCTCGAAATCCGGATTGTCGAAGTCGGAGGCGAACGCGCGGCCCTCGTAGAGCCGCATCTGGTCCCGCTTCACGTTGCCATAGGCGCCGTTGTCGAAGAGGACGACCGTGACGTTCAGCCCCTCCCGCGTCGCCGTCGCCATCTCGCTCGCGCCGTAGAGGAAGCCGCCGTCCCCCGTGATCGAGAGCACGGGCAGCTCTGGCCGCGCCGCCTTCACGCCGAGCGCGGTCATGAAGCCGTAGCCGAGATTGCCCTGGAAGCCGCTCGTCACATAGGTGCGGGGCGCGAACACGTCCCAGGCGAAGAAGGCGGCGTAGCCGGCCTGCGTGAGCTCGTCGACGAAGATCCCCTCTCGCGGCAGGGCGCGGCGGAGCGCCTCGAGATGGCCGACATGCGGGCGCACCTCCGCAATCGCCTGCGCCGCGCGGGCGCGCGCCTGCTGGAGCCGCTCCCGCCCCGCCGGTTCATGGCCTTCGAGCGCGGCGCGGAGCGCCTCCGCCCCCGCCGCCGCATCCGCCACGATCCCGACATGGGGCACGAGCCGCCCCATCTCGTCGGGGTCGATGTCGATCCGGATCAGGTGCGGCGGCGCCTCCGGCTCCACGATCCGCGTCCCCATGCCGGACCAGCGCATATAGGGCATCTCGAGCCGGGAGCCGATTCCGATCAGAAGGTCCGTCTCCTCCCAGAGCGTGCGCGCGGCGTAGGAGGAGAGCGCGAGCGGATGGTCCGAAGGCGCGATCCCCCGCCCGCCGCGATGGGAGACGACCGGGGCGCCGAGCGCCTCGGCGAGCGCCAGAACCTCCGGCCCCGCATGCCGCGCCCCCGTCCCGACCGCGATCATCGGCCGTTTCGCCGCGCGGGCGAGCCGCGCCGCCTCCGCAATTGCCCCCGCATCGGGCGCGGGCGGCGGCGCAAGGGGCAGGAGGGCGAAGGGCTCCGCCTCGCCCTCCTTCGCCAGATCGTCCCAGCACATCTCGATCAGCGCGGGGCCGGGGCGGCCCGAGAGCATGGCGCGGAACGCCTCCGCCACGATGCGCGGCGCGTCCTCCGCCCGCTCGATCCGGGAGGCGTAGTTGCAGAACCGGCCCGCCGCGCCGAGCTGGTCCGGAATCTCGTGGAGATGACCGCGCTTCGCCTCAAGGAAGGCGCGCGGCGTCTGCCCCGTCACGCAGAGGACGGGAAGGCTGCAGCCCCAGGCGGTCGAGAGCGCGGCGAGTGTGTTGAGCACGCCCGGCCCGGGCACGACGCAGTAAACGCCGGGCCGCCCCGTCGCCTGCGCATAGCCGAAAGCCATGTAGGCCGTCGCCTGCTCGTGCCGCGCGCCGATGGTGCGGATCGCGCCCGCCCGCTTCGCCAGCCCGTCGAAGATCGGATAGGTCTGCACGCCCGGCAGGCCGAACACCGTATCCACCCCATGCTCCGCCAGCGCGGCGACGATGGCCTCTCCCCCGCTCATCCGCATCGGCTCAGCCCTTGCCCGCGGCCATGACGCAGAGAAGCTCGAACATCACGGTCGCGCCGTTGAGCGCGGTGACCCCGCCGACGTCGAAGGGAGGGGAGACCTCCACCATGTCCGCGCCGATGATCTCGCAGCCCCCCAGCATCCGGATCATCCCCTGCGCCTCCCGCATCGTGAGGCCGCCGGCCTCCGGCGTGCCGGTGCCGGGCGCGAAGGCGGGGTCGAGGCTGTCGATGTCGAAGCTGACATAGATCGGCCCCGCGCCGACGAAGTCCAGCGCCTCCGCCATCGCCGCGCGCCAGCCCTTCTCCTCCACCTCCTCCATCTTCATGACGCGCATGCCGCTGTCATAGGAGAACTTCCACATGTCCGGGTTGTACATGGTCCCGCGGATGCCGATCTGCGCCACGCGCTTCGGGTCGAGCAGGCCCTCGTCCACGGCGATCTTGAACGGCGCGCCGTGATGGAAGCGGCTGCCGCCGTAATCGTTCCCCGTATCCGCATGGGCGTCGATATGGATCATGCCCACCGGCCCCTCCTTCGCCAGCGCGCGGAGGATGGGGAGGGAGACGGAATGATCTCCGCCGCAGGTCAGCGGGCGGATTCCGGCGGCCTTGACCCGGTCGAAATAGGACTGGATCTCGCGGTGCGCGCCTTCCAGCTCGAACGGCTTCTGGATCCAGGCGTCGCCGATATCCGCGACCTTCGCCTTGAGGAACGGCGCCTCGCCCGTGGCCTGATTGTGGCCGCGGATGAGGGAGGACTGGTTCCGCACCTCGCGCGGCCCGTGCCGCGGGCCAGGCCGGTTCGTCACGCCGCCGTCATAGGGCACGCCGCAGACGCCGATATCGAGGCCCGAGCCCGCGAACTCCTCGACATAGGGCATGCGGAAGAAGGTCGCGAGGCCGGTGAAGCGGGGGCGCTGGCGCGGGTCGGAGAAGTCGAGCGTTTCAGACATGCGGGGCTCCTTTTCCCGCAGCATGGCGGGAGGGCGGAGCCGCCGCAAGGCCGACGCTTTCGCGCGTGGCGCAGCGCGATCAGAAGAGGTTGCGGAAGGCCGAGCGTGTGTCGGTCTGGGTGCTCACCGCCGCGACGAGGTCCAGCCCCTCCGGCGTCGGTGCGCCCGCCTCATCAAGCCAGTGGCGGGCGCGCGCGGCGCTCAGCGCATCGGTTTCGTTGGCGCCGCCGGAGATGAAATGGGCGAGGCTTAGGATCTTCCGCTGGTCCTGGTCTGCGTGCTGTTTCTGCATCTTTGTCTCCCTCTTGCGGGGGAGGAAGATGCAGCGCCGCGCCTCCCAGTCAAATCGCCGCGCTCATTCCGCCGGCGTCTTCTCCGCCCGCCCCGCTTCGCCGCTCCGCGCGTCGACGAGCCTGTCGTAGTCCGGATGAATCGTTCCGCAGAGCCGGTCCCAGAAGGAGAAGAAGTTGGCGTAGTTGTAGCCGAACTTCTCATGATGCTGGTCATGGAAGGTGACGCAGACCATGGGCGAGGGGAAGCGCGTCGTCCTGTCCGCGAAATGCTCGAAGCCGGAATGGCCGATCTGCCCGTTCACATGATCCCAGAGCCGGTGAAGGAGCAGCACCAGCGGCGGGATCGGGAGGAGGACGGGCGCGATCAGATAATAGGACTGCATCGCGAAGGCGTCGGGCAACGAGTCCGAATAGTTGGACCATACGGTCGGCGCGACGGAGCGGTGATGCCAGAGGTGATGCCGGTAGAGCGGCTTCCAGTGCATCAGCCGGTGGCCCCAGTAGAACCAGGCGTCGTAGAGCACGACCGAGAGCGCGAACATCCCGGCAAGGCTCCAGATCGAAAGGTCCAGCGGGGACCAGAGCGTCCAGCCCATCCATTGCAGCCAGAGCCCCCCTGCGAGGCAGCCGCAGGTCACGACGAGCGACTTGAGGGACTGGACGATCTCGACCCGCGCCCGGTCCTCCCCCCGCCGGCGCTTCTGGATGCGCCGCTCAGGCCGGCGCGCGTTGATCCGGAGAAGGAGCAAGCCCTGCGCGAAATAGAGCGAGACGGTGGCGGCGTAGACCGCGGCCCAGAGCCCGAGAAGAACGCCGAGCTCCGCCACAGCGCTACTCCGCCGGCGCCGGCGGGGCCGTGGCCTCGCGCGCCTTCACAAGCTGGTCGTAATCCGGGTGGAGCGTGCCGTGCAGGCGATCCCAGATCGAGGTGAAGTTGCCGTAATTCCAGCTGTAAAGCTCGTGGTGCTGGTCATGATAGGTTGTGCACACGAGCGGGGAGGGGGCCCGCGTGCTCCGGTCCGCGAAGAACTCGTAGCCGCAATGGCCGAGTTGGCCGTTGAAATGGTCATAAAGCCGGTGGACGACGAGCGCGAGAGGCGGGATCGGGAGGAGGATGACCGCAAAGATCATCCAGCTCTGGATCATCAGCGTTTCCACAGGGCTCTGGCTGTCGGTGGACCAGACGGTGGGCGCCCGGCTCTGATGGTGCCAGCGGTGGAAGCGGACGAAGCGCTTCGTGTGCAGCAGCCGATGCGCCCAGTAATAATAGAGATCATAGCCTAGGATCAGCAGCGCCGCGCCGATGGCGATTCCGATCCAGCCTTCCATCGGGCTCCAGAGCGTCCAGCCGAAGAGAGAGAGGCAGATCGCGAGCGCCATGCAGAAGCTGGTGATCGCGATGGAACGGAGGCTTTCCATGATCTCCGCCCGCGCCCGCGCCTCCCCGTCCGCCCGCGCCTGGATCTTCCGTTCCGGATACCGGCGGGCGTAGGCGCGGATCGCGAGGCCGCCGGCGAAATAAAGCGCTGTCGTCGCCGCCCAGATGAGCGCGGTGAGAACGGCGAGATGCGCGGCGAACGCCATGAGGGTCTTCCTTCTCCTGCGCCGCAACATAGCGCCCAAGACGCCAAGGCGCCACCGCCCCTGTCTTGACTCAGGCCCGCGCCCGGCGCCCCTTCGCGCCACGGGCGGAAAAGGGGCGGCTTTGGGCGGCGGATCGCGATACGGAACGGCGCTGATCGTCCTGGCGGTCGGTCTCCTATGGGGGCTAAACTGGCCGGCGGTGAAGTTCATGATGACGGAGCTGCCGCCGCTCACCGTCCGGGCGCTGGCCTTCCCCATGGCCGCCTGCCTCCTTGCACTCGTCGCGCTGGCGCTCGGCCATCGGCTGCTGCCGCCGCGCGAGGAGATTCCGGCGCTGGTCCGCACCGGGCTCCTCAGCGTCTTCGCCTTCAACGCGCTGACTTCCATCGGCCAGACGCTGACGGAGGCGTCGAAGGCCGCGATCGTCGCCTACACGATGCCGGCGCTGACCGCCGTCCTCGCAGCATTCTTCCTCGGGGAGCGTCTTACGGGCCGCCGCGTCGCAGCGCTGGGGATCGGGCTCGCCGGCCTAGCGGCGCTCGGCTGGGGGAGCTACGCGCAGGTTGCGGCGGCGCCGGCGGGGCTCCTTGTCATGCTGCTTGCCGCGTTCTGCTGGGCGCTCGGGAACGTTTCGATGAAGGCGCGGAACTGGGCGCTGTCGCCCCTTGCGCGCACCGTCTGGTTCTTCGTCGTCTCGACCGCTGCGATCTGGCCCGTCGTGCTCATGCTGGAGGAGCCCTGGACAGTCCCGCTCCCCTCCGCGCCCGTCCTCGCCACGCTGGCCTTCCATGTGCTCGGGCCGATGGTCGTCTCCTACACGCTCTTCGCGGTGCTGGTCGGGCGCCTCCCCGCCTCCGTCGCCGCCATCGCGACGCTGACGGCGCCGGTCGTCGGCGTCCTCTCCTCCATCCTCTTCCTCGGGGAGGCGGCGACGGCGGCGAAGGCGGTCGCGCTCCTCCTCATCGTCGCCTCCATCGCGATGACGCTGGCGCCGCGGCGGGGGGCGTCCTAGCCTCCGCCCATGGCCGACTCGTTCATCCATCTCCGCGTCCACACGATCTATTCGCTCCTCGAAGGCGCGATCCCGGTGAAGGCGCTTCCGAAGCTTTGCGCGGCGGAGGGCATGCCCGCCGTCGCGATCACCGACACGAACAACCTCTTCGGCGCGCTCGAAGCGTCGGAGACGCTTGCGAAGGCCGGGGTGCAGCCGATCATCGGCTGCCAGCTCGACCTGGCCTACGCCCCGCCGCCGCAGCCCGGGCAGCGCGCTGCGGCGCCCGCGCCGGTCGTTCTTCTCGCCATGTCGGAGGCGGGGTATCGCAACCTCATGGCCCTCTCCTCCGCCGCCCATCTCGAAGCGGGGGACGCGCCGCATCATGTGACGGTCGAGCGCCTGATCGAGCGGAGCGAGGGGCTGATCCTCCTCACCGGCGGGCCGGACGGGCCGCTGGGGCGCCTCGTGCGGGAGCGGCGGGCGGCGGAGGCGGGGGCGCTGCTCCGGCGTCTCTCGGAGGCTTTCGGCGACCGGCTCTATGTCGAGCTTCAGCGCCACGGCCAGAACGGCGCCCTTCGCACGCCGGACGAGGAGGCGACGGAGCGCTGGTTCGTCGAGGAGGCCTATGCCCGCGCGCTTCCCCTTGTCGCGACGAACGACGCGCACTTCCCCGATGAGGCGATGTTCGAGGCGCATGACGCCTTCCTCTGCATCGGCCAGGGCGCCTATGTGAACGAGGAGAGCCGGCGTCGGCTCACGCCCGATCACCGCTTCAAGTCCGCCGCGGAGATGACGCAGCTCTTCAGCGACCTGCCGGAAGCCGTCGAGAACACGGTGGAGATCGCCCGCCGCTGCCACTGGCGGCCCGTCACCATCGCGCCGATCCTGCCGAAGTTCGCCGATGACGAGGTGGAGGAGCTGCGCCGGCAGGCGCGGGAAGGGCTCGCTGAGCGGCTGGCGACGGTCGATCCCGTCGCCCCGCCCGAAGAGTATGCGAAGCGGCTCGACTACGAGCTCGGCGTGATCGAGGGGATGGGCTTCCCGGGCTATTTCCTCATCGTCGCGGATTTCATCAAATGGGCGAAGGCGCGGAACATTCCGGTCGGCCCCGGCCGCGGATCGGGCGCGGGCTCGCTGGTCGCCTGGGCGCTGACGATTACGGACCTCGACCCGTTGCGCTACGGCCTCTTGTTCGAGCGCTTCCTGAACCCCGAGCGCGTCTCCATGCCGGATTTCGACATCGACTTCTGCATGGACCGGCGGGAGGAGGTCATCGCCTATGTGCAGGAGCGCTACGGGCGGGACCGGGTGGCGCAGATCATCACCTTCGGCGGCATGATGTCCAAGGCCGCCGTGCGGGATGTGGGGCGCGTGCTCCAGATGCCCTATGGCCAGGTGGACCGTCTCTCGAAACTCATCCCCATGGAGGGCGTGAAGCCCATGTCCGTCGCCCGCGCCCGGGTGGAGGAGCCACGGCTGGCGGAGGAGGCGGCTTCCGATTTCGTCACCGGGCAGCTCCTCGACCTCGCGGAGAAGGTGGAGGGGCTGCTGCGAAACGCCTCCACCCACGCCGCCGGCGTCGTGATCGGGGACCGGCCGCTGGTCGAGCTGACCCCGCTCTATCAGGACCCGCGCTCCGACATGCCGGCGACGCAGTTCAACATGAAATGGGTTGAGCAGGCCGGGCTCGTGAAGTTCGACTTCCTCGGCCTCAAGACGCTGACGGTGATCCGCTGCGCGCTCGACCTCCTGAAGGCCCGCGGCGTGGAGATCGACATCAACGCCATCCCGCTCGATGACGAGAAGACCTATGCGCTCTACGGCTCGGCGAACACCGTCGCCGTGTTCCAGGTGGAAAGCCAGGGGATGCGGGACGCGCTGCGCCAGCTCCAGCCGACCTGCATCGAGGACATCGTGGCGCTCGTCGCGCTCTACCGGCCCGGGCCGATGGAGAACATCCCGAAATACTGCAACGTGAAGAACGGGCGGGAGAAGCGCACGGGCATCCACCCGCTGATCGACGAGATTCTCGACGAGACGCAGGGCATCATCGTCTATCAGGAGCAGGTGATGGAGATCGCCCGCAAGATGGCGGGCTATTCCCTCGGCGGCGCCGATCTCCTTCGCCGCGCGATGGGCAAGAAGGTGCAGGCGGAGATGGACGCGCAGCGCCCGCTCTTCCTCGAAGGCGCGGCGAAGAACGGGGTTCCGGCGGCGAAGGCGCAGGAGGTGTTCGACCTGCTCGACAAGTTCGCCAATTACGGCTTCAACAAGTCCCACGCCGCCGCCTACGCCGTGGTGAGCTGTCAGACGGCATGGCTGAAGGCCAACCACCCCGTCGAGTTCCTCGCCGCGGCGATGACCTGCGACCTCCACCTGACCGACAAGCTGGCGATCTACCATCGGGAGGCGCAGCGGCTTGGCCTCGCCATCGTCCCCCCCGACGTGAACCGCTCCGCCGCCGATTTCGACGTGGAGGCCAGGGGGGAGGACGGCTGCATCCTCTACGCCCTCGGCGCGCTGAAGAATGTCGGCGCCGAGGCGATGAAGCTGATCGTCGCCGCGCGGGACGAAGGCGGGCGCTTCACCGACCTTTTCGATTTTGCGCGCCGTGTGGAGCTTAAGCGGATCGGCAAGCGCCCGCTTGAGATGCTCGCCCGCGCAGGCGCCTTCGACGGCCTGGAGCCGAACCGCCGCCGCGTCTTCGAATCGGTCGACACGCTCATCGCCTTTTCGGCCGGAAGCGCGGAGGCGGCGGGCTCCGCGCAGGTCTCGCTCTTCGGCGGGGCGGGGGAGGCGTTGCCGCCGCCCCGCCTCCCCGCGCCGGAGGACTGGGCGCCGATGGAGCGGCTGACGGAGGAGTTCGCCGCAATCGGTTTCTACCTCTCCGGCCATCCGCTGGACGACTACGCCCCCGCGCTCAGGCGCAAGAGGGTGGAGCGATACGCCGACATCGTCGCCCGAGGGCGCACCGGCGTCGCCACCCGCATCGCCGGAACCGTCATGGCGCGGCAGGAGCGGAAATCCGCCCGCGGCTCCCGCTTCGCCTTCGTCCGCCTCTCGGACCCGACCGGCGTCTACGAGGTGACGGTCTTCTCCGAGATCCTGCTGGCGCATCGCGACGATCTCGAACCCGGCCGCAACGTCGTCCTCTCCGTGACGCCGGAGATTGACGGCGATCAGGTGAAGTTCCTCACGCAGGGCGTCCAACCGCTCGACAAGGCGGTGGAGGGGGACGCGGCGGCGGGCCTCCGCGTCCACGTGCGGGAGGCGCGGGCCTTCCCCAGCATCCGGGCGCGGCTGGAGGATGCGAAGGCGGCGCGGGGCGGCCCCGTCTCCCTTGTCATGATCCTCCCGGAGGACGGGCGGGAGGTGGAGATCGCCGCGCCGGGCGCCTACCGCGTGCCGCCCGCGATCCGCAGCGCGATCAAGGCGATCCCCGGCGTGCTGCATGTGGAGGAGTTCTGAGGGGCTGGCGCCGCGCGAGGCCGCCCCTTATGTGAAGGGTGTTAACATTCGGATCGGGAGCCTCCATGCGCGCCGCCCTCCTTGCCCTCGCCCTTCTCGCCGCCCCCGCCGCCCCCGCCGCGGCGGAGGAGATCGGGGAAGTCGACACCGCCTTCAAGCTGCTCGGCGCGAACCACAAGATCGTGGTGGAAGCCTTTGACGACCCTGATGTTCCGGGCGTCACCTGTTTTCTCTCCCGCGCCAAGACGGGCGGCATCTCCGGCTCGCTCGGTCTGGCGGAGGACACGTCGGACGCCTCCATTGCCTGTCGGCAGACCGGGCCGGTTACGATCCCCGAGGATCTGGAGGAAGGCGAGCAGGTGTTCCGCCAGCGCACCTCGCTCCTCTTCAAGGCGCTGCAGGTCGTGCGGTTCCATGACGAGGCGCGGAACACGCTCGTCTATCTCTCCTATTCTGACAAGCTGATCGACGGGAGCCCGAAGAACGCGATCTCCGCCGTCGTGATCCGTCCGTGGGAGAGCGCGGCGGCGGAATGACGCGCCGCATTGTCGTGCGCGCCGGGCGCGGCTAGACCGGTGAAAGCCAATACGGAGACGCCCATGATCGGCCGCCTGAACCATGTCGCCATCGCCGTGCCGGACCTTGAAGCCGCAGCCGCGCAATATGCCGGCACGCTCGGCGCAAGGGTGAACCCGCCGCAGGACGAACCGGACCACGGCGTGACAGTCGTCTTCATCGAGCTCCCGAACACGAAGATCGAGCTTCTTCACCCGCTGGGGGAGAATTCGCCCATCGCCGGCTTCCTCGAAAAGAACCCGGCCGGCGGCATCCACCATATCTGCTATGAGGTGGAGGACATCATCGCCGCCCGGGACCGGCTGAAGGCGTCCGGCGCCCGTGTGCTCGGCACGGGCGAGCCCAAGATCGGGGCGCATGGCAAGCCCGTCCTGTTCCTCCATCCGAAGGATTTCCAGGGCGCTCTGGTGGAGCTGGAGCAAGTATGAGCCTCACCAATGGCATCGTTCTCTACGCGGTCTTGTGGTTCGTTGCGCTCTACTTGATCCTCCCGCTCTTCGTCCGCAGCCAGGAAGAGGCGGGCGAGGTCGAGCCGGGGACGCCCGCGGGCGCCCCGGACCAGCCGTTGATGAAGAAGAAGCTGATCTGGACGACCATCGCGGCCGCGGTGGCCTGGGTCGCCGCTTTCGCCTTTATCGAGAGCGAAATCCTGACCGTGGCCGATATTGCGACGGTTTTCAGCCGCCCGCAGTGACGCGCAGGTTTTCATTTGAGGTCGCGCTGAATCGCGCTACTCTTTTTCCGTGCAAGACCCCCAACAGAGGAGACTGACGATGAAAGCCCTGACGATCGCCACCGCCCTTCTCGGCGGCCTCGCCTTCGCCTCCGCCGCCTCCGCCGGCCCCTGCTCCTTCTCTTCCAAGGCGACGACGGCCGAAGCGCCGATCGTTGCGCCCTCCACCGGCTCCTGAGCCCGGACGGCTGAACATCGCGCCGCGGGCGGCCTCCGCCCGCGGCGCTTCCGTCTCCGCGCTCTCGCTCTTGTGACGAAGCGGGATTTCCCGGCAGGCCTCCCGCCGCCCATGTCTCGGTGGTCAACCGGAAGGATACGACCATGAGACTGGCAGCCGCCCTCACGCTTCTCGCCGCGCTTGCCGCCTGCGCCCCGTCGCCCGCCGTGCGGACCGCCGCGCCGACGCCGGCGGAGGTGCGCGCCGCGCCCCCGCTGAACGCCTCGGAACTGCCGACCGAGGGAACCGCGAACCGCCCCGCCTGGCAATACTGGGGCTTCAGCGGCGGCGGCAGCCGCTAGCGGGCCGCCCCCGCCTTGCCATGATAGAGGTGGACGAAGGCGGCGACGCCGACCAGCGGCGCCACGAGATTCACGATCGGGATCGAGAGCGGGAAGGCCAGAAGCGCCCCCATCGTCCACACGCCGATCAGATGCTTCCGCCGGAACGCCTTCGCCTGCGGGGGCGTCATGCGCCTCAGCGCGACCAGCTCGATATACTCCCGCCCGAGCAGAAAGCCGTTCACGATCCAGAAGATGAAGGGCGCGAGCGCGGTGGAGAGGATATAGACGATCAGCGCGGCCGCGTTGGCGAGAACGAGGACGAGCGCGAAGGAAAGACCGTTCCTCAGCATCTCGCCCCATCCCTGCCGCCGCGCCGGCGGCAGATGCGGGAAGTGCCGCGCCTCCACCGCATCCGCCACTTCGTCGAGGAAGAAGCCGACGAAGATCGCCGCCACCGGGAACATCAGGAATGCGGAAAGCACGAGAATGAGCCCGATGGAGAGCCCCGCCGCCAACTCGTCGAAGAAGGTCACCGAGAGGTCGGTGAAGGGCAGGGTGAAGGTCACCTCCGGCAGGAAGCCGAGCGCCCAGATCGCCGCGGCGATCAGCACGGCGAGAAGACCGACCGTGAGCACGAGCGAGCGGACCAGAATGCCGAGAAAGCGCGGGTCGAAGACCTGCGCCAGCGCCTTCGCGATCGCTTCGAGCATCAGGCGTCGATCCACTGCGTGACGAGGGAGAGATCGGGCCGCGGCCGGTCCGGCGGCGCGGACGTCTCGCCGCCGACATGGATGAACCCGGCGATCCGCTCATGCGCCGCGAGCCCGAGATCGCCCTCGAGGAAGGCGCGGGACTCGGAGGCCCAGCCCGTCAGCCAGTTCGCGCCCCAGCCCGCGGCGAGCGCGGCGTTGAGAAGCGCGAGGCAGGCGCCCCCCGCCGCCAGATGCTGCTCCCATTCCGGAATCTTCTCCGAGGGCTTCGGCGAGAAGACGACCGCAACGATCGCCCCGCCATGGAGGAATCCGCCCGCCTGTTTCGCGATCTTCTCGGGCTCCTCCCCCGCCTCCTTCATGTGATGCGCGCAGCGTTCGGCCAGCCGCGCGCGCGCCGCGCCGCGGATCACAAGGAAGCGGAAGGGTTCGAGCTTGCCGTGGTCCGGCGTGCGGGACGCCGCCGTCAGCAGGGTCAGGATCTCCGCCTCGTCCGGCGCCGCGTCCGTCAGCGTCTTGGCGGGGCGGGAGCGGCGGGTGAGGAGGAAGTCGAGCGCGGCCTCGTTTCGTGCGGGCATGGTCTCTCCGGGGATGTCGTTTCTCGCGGCGCGCTCGGGCGTGGCTCTCCCGCCCATCTCCGCAGCCGCCTGCCTGTTGTCAAGGTTGCCCCCCTCGGCCCCAGCGCCTAATCTCCGGCGAAATCAGGCGGGAGGGAGCCGTTCATGGCCAGCGAATACGACGTCATCGTGATCGGCGCCGGCCCTGGCGGTTATGTCGCCGCGATCCGCGCCGCGCAGCTCGGGCTGAAGGCCTGCGTGGTGGAGCGCGAGAATCTCGGCGGCATCTGCCTCAACTGGGGCTGCATCCCCACGAAGGCGATGCTTCGCACCTCCGAGGTGTTCCACCTCATGCACCGGGCCAAGGAATTCGGCCTGAAGGCGGAGGGGATCGGCTACGATCTCGACGCCGTGGTGAAGCGCTCCCGCGCCATCGCCAAGCAGCTCAATTCCGGAGTCGGCCATCTCCTGAAGAAGAACAAGGTCGCCGTGGTGATGGGCGAGGCGACGATCCCCGCCAAAGGCCAGGTCAAGGTCAAGACGGCGAAGGGGGAGGAGGCGCTCTCCGCCCGTGCGATCATCCTCGCCACCGGCGCCCGCGCGCGGGAATTGCCCGGGCTGGAGGCGGACGGCGATCTCGTCTGGACCTACCGGCACGCGCTCGTCCCGCCGCGGATGCCGAAAAAGCTGCTCGTCATCGGCTCCGGCGCCATCGGCATAGAATTCGCCAGCTTCTACAACACGCTCGGCGCCGAGACGACGGTTGTGGAGGTGCTGGACCGGATCCTGCCGGTCGAGGACGCGGAGATCAGCGCCCATGCGAAGAAGCAGTTCGAGAAGCAGGGCATGAAGATCCTCGAAAAGGCGATGGTGAAGTCGCTGGACCGGGGAAAGGGCAAGGTCACCGCCCATGTCGAGCAGAACGGCAAGACAGAGGCGATGGAGTTCGACACGGTGATCTCCGCCGTCGGCATCGTCGGCAATGTCGAGGGGCTGGGGCTGGAGGCGCTGGGCGTCAAGGTCGAGCGCACCCATGTCGTGACCGACGAATATTGCCGCACCGGCGTCGAGGGGCTCTACGCCATCGGCGACGTGGCGGGCGCGCCCTGGCTCGCGCACAAGGCGAGCCATGAGGGCGTGATGGTGGCGGAGCTGATCGCCGGCAACAACCACGCCCATCCCGTCCGCCCCGAATCCATCGCCGGCTGCACCTATTGCCAGCCGCAGGTCGCCAGCGTCGGCCTCACCGAGGCGAAGGCCAAGGAGAAGGGCTACGAGGTCCGCGTCGGCCGCTTCCCCTTCATCGGCAACGGCAAGGCCATCGCCCTCGGCGAGTCGGAAGGGATGATCAAGACCGTCTTTGACGCGAAGACGGGGGAGCTTCTGGGCGCGCACATGGTCGGCGCCGAGGTTACCGAGCTCATCCAGGGCTATGTCGTCGCCCGCACGCTGGAATCGACGGAGGAGGAGCTGATGAACACCGTCTTCCCGCATCCGACCCTCTCCGAGATGATGCACGAGGCCGTGCTGGACGCTTATGGAAGGGCGGTGCATTTCTGAGAATTGCGCCGACTTTCAGCGCCTTCGCGCGCTTTCGCCGCCTTGACTGCGCCGCCTGACCCGTGGCTCAAGGCGGACTAATCCGGACGACGCGGTCTTTGAGGGGAAAGCCGGCATGGATCTGAAGGAACGCAACGCCCTCGGCGACAGCGCGGACACGCACTGGTACTACACGTCCAAGGCCCGCATGGTGGCGCGCAAGCTCACCCCCCGGCCGAAGGAAATTCTCGATGTCGGCGCCGGGCTCGGCTGGTTCAGCCGCTGGTTCCTCGACAACGGCTATGGCCAGCGCGCGGTCTGCGTCGATCCCGGCTACGACGAGGAGCGGGAGGAGACGCTCGGCGGCGGGCGCTCCGTCGCCTATGTGAAGGGCGTCGAATCCTACGGCTCCGATCTCGTCCTCCTCATGGACGTGCTCGAACATGTCGATGACGATGTCGGGCTCCTGAAGGAATACTGGGACAAGGCGCCGAAGGGCGCGACCTTCGTCATCACCGTGCCGGCCTTCGAATTCCTCTGGAGCGCGCATGACGATTATCTCGACCATCGCCGCCGCTATACCTGCGCGCGTCTGGCCAGGACGATCCGCGCGGTCGGGGCGGAGCCGGAGGAGCTGCATTATTATTTCGGCGCGATCTTCCCCATCGCCGTCGCCGTCCGCCTCCTGAAGCGCGGCAGCAAGGCGGACAGTTCGGACATGAAGCCCGTGCCGGCTCCGCTCAACGCCGTTCTGAAGGCGGTCTGCGGCGTCGAGGCGCTCTTCTGCCGCTGGAACCGCATCGCCGGGCTCAGCGTCGTCGCCCGCTTCACCAAGCGCTAGGCGCGAGGACGGGCCAGAGCGAGGCGACGAGCAGGAGCGCCATCGCCCGGTTGAAGAGGCGGAGCCGCGCCGGCGTCGTCAGCGCCCGCCGCGTCAGCACGCCGAGCGCGGCCCAGGAGCCGACGGAGGGCAGGTTGATCGCCCCGAAGATGAGCGCCACCGCCGCCAGCGCGGCGAGGCTCCGGTCCGGCGCATAGACCGTCACCGCCGTCAGGGCCATCGTCCAGGCCTTCGGGTTGACCCACTGGAAGGCCGCGGCCTCAAGGAAGGTCATCGGGCGGGCGCCAGCCTCCGCCGTCTTTGGCGCCGCATTGGCGATTCGCCAGGCGAGCCAGAGGAGATAGGCGACCGAGACGACCATCAGGATGTCATGCAGGATCGGCCAGCGTGCGAAGACCTGCATGAGCCCGAGCCCCACCAGCACCGCCATCGCCACGAAGCCGAGCGCGACGCCGAGCATGTGCGGCAGCGTCCGGCGGAAGCCGAAATTGGCGCCGGAGGCCATCAGCATCATGTTGTTCGGCCCCGGCGTGACCGAAGAGGCGAAGGCGAAGGCCGCGAGGCCGAGGAGGAGATCGGTTTCCATGCCCGAAGGATTCTCCGGATCGCGCGACGAGAGATTGCGATTTCGCGCGCCCGGGGCCAAAGATCGCAACAAATGGCGAAGATGGACCCGATCAACGAGCGGATATTGCGGGAACTCTCCCGCGACGGCCGCATCAGCAACCTCGACCTCGCCGCGCGCGTCGGCCTCTCCCCTTCCGCCTGCCTCCGCCGGGTGCAGGAGCTGGAGCGGGCGGGGGTGATCGCCGGCTATCGCGCGGTGCTGGACCGGGGGAAGCTCGGCTACGGCTTCACCGCCTATGTCGCGGTCGGGCTTTCGCAGCACACGAAGGCGAGTCAGGAGGCGTTCGAGCGGGCCATGGCGCTCGCGCCCGAAGTGGTCGAATGCCACAACGTGACCGGGACGGTGGAGTATCTCCTCCGCGTCGAGGTGGCGGACCTCGTCGCCTACAAGGCCTTCCACACGGAGAAACTGGGCGCCCTCGCGCAGGTGAACGTCATAACGACCTATGTTGTGATGGGCTCTCCGAAGGACGGGCGCGCCTGAAAGCAGAAGGGGCCCCGTCTCCGGGGCCCCTCGCCGCTTCGCCCCAGGGGCTCAGCAGGAATAGTACATCGAGTATTCGACCGGGTGCGGCGTGTGCTCGAAGCGGTAGATCTCCTCCCACTTCAGCTCCATGTAGCCTTCGAGCTGCCCGCGGGTGAAGACGCCGCCCTGCAGCAGGAAGTCCATGTCCGCCTCCAGCGCGCCCATCGCCTCGCGGAGAGAGCCGCAGACAGTCGGGATGCCGGCGAGCTCTTCCGGCGGCAGGTCGTAGAGGTCCTTGTCGGAAGCCTCGCCCGGATGGATCTTGTTCTTGATCCCGTCGAGCCCGGCCATCAGCAGCGCCGACATGGCGAGATAGGGGTTGCAGGACGGGTCCGGGAACCGCGTCTCCACGCGCTTGGCCTTCGGGCTGTCCGTCCACGGAATGCGGACGGAGGCGGAGCGGTTGCGGGCCGAATAGGCCAGCAGCACCGGCGCCTCGAAGCCGGGGATCAGGCGCTTGTAGGAGTTGGTCGAGGGGTTGGTGAGCGCGTTCAGCGCCTTGGCGTGCTTCAGGACGCCGCCGATGTAGTAGAGCGCCTCTTCCGAAAGGTCGGCGTACTGGTTGCCGGCGAAGAGCGGCTTGCCGTCCTTCCAGATCGACTGGTTGACGTGCATCCCCGTGCCGTTGTCGCCCGCGAGGGGCTTCGGCATGAAGGTCACCGTCTTGCCATAGGCGTTGGCGACGTTGTGGATGACGTACTTGTACTTCTGGAGGTTGTCCGCCTGCGCCGTCAGCGTGCCGAAGATCAGCCCGAGCTCGTGCTGGCAGGAGGCGACCTCGTGGTGGTGCTTGTCCACGTTCATGCCGATCTGCTTCATCGTCGAAAGCATCTCGGAACGCATGTCCTGCCCGTGGTCCACGGGCGGAACGGGGAAGTAGCCGCCCTTCACGCGCGGGCGGTGGCCCATGTTGCCGGCCTCGTATTCCGTGTCCGTGTTCCAGGCCGCGTTCACCGCGTCGATCTCGTAGGAGACCTTGTTCATCGAGGTGGAGAAGCGCACGTCGTCGAAGACGAAGAACTCGGCCTCGGGGCCCCAGTAGGAGACGTCGCCGATGCCGGAGGATTTCAGATAGGCCTCGGCCTTCTTGGCGGTGCCGCGCGGGTCGCGATCATAGAGCTCGCCGGTGTCGGGCTCGACCACGTCGCAATGCACGCAGATCGTCTTTTCCGCGAAGAACGGGTCCATGTAGGCGGAGGAGACGTCCGGCATCAGTTTCATGTCGGACTGGTCGATGGACTTCCAGCCTGCGATCGAGGAGCCGTCGAACATGAAGCCCTCGGCGATGAAATCCTCGTCCACCTGGTTCTCGAGCACGGTGACGTGCTGGAGCTTGCCGCGCGGGTCGGTGAAGCGGATATCGACATAGGCGATATCCTCGTCCTTGATCTTCTTCACGAACGATGCTGCGTCCATGGGTCTCTCTTCCTTCCTCGTTCTGTCTTGTCTGGGGTGCGGGCTGGCGCGTCAGAGCGCGTCGTTCCCGTCCTCTCCGGTGCGGATGCGGATGGCGCGGCTCACGTCGGAGACGAAGATCTTGCCGTCTCCGATCTTGCCGGTCTTCGCCGCTGCGACGATGGCGTCGATCACCTGATCGACCTGTTCGTCCGTCACGACGAGCTCGATCTTCACCTTCGGCAGGAAATCCACGACATATTCGGCGCCCCGATAGAGCTCGGTGTGCCCCTTCTGCCGGCCGAACCCCTTGGCCTCGGTGACGGAGAGCCCCTGGATGCCGATTTCCTGCAGCGCCTCCTTCACTTCGTCGAGTTTGAAGGGCTTGATGATCGCCTCGATCTTTTTCATGTCGTTTTCCTTCCCTTCGGGCCGGGCGCGGCGAATGCCCCCGCAGGCGAGGGCGCCGCAACCACTTGGAAACACCCGGCGGCGCGGTTTTCAATGCGGCCCGGCGCGGTTCCGGTCCGCGTGAGTCGGATTCAGGAGAGTATGCACAGGAAATGGGCAAATTGCCCATAGCCTGAGCGAAGGCGGGAGGTTGGACATGGAAGTGCTCACCGCGGCGGAGATGCGCGCGATCGAGCGCGCGGCCATCGAAAGCGGCGCCGTCAGCGGGCTCGAACTCATGGAGCGGGCCGGCCGCGGCGTCGTCTCCGCGGTCATGGACTGGCGGCCGGAACTGGCGAAGGCGCCGGGCCGCGCCATCGTCCTCTGCGGGCCGGGCAACAACGGCGGGGACGGGTTCGTCGTCGCGCGGCTGCTTAAGGAGCGGGGCTGGGAGGTGGAGGTCTTTCTCTATGGCGAGGAGGCGAAGCTGCCGCCGGATGCGGCGGAAAATTCCTGGCGGTGGAAGGCGATCGGGGATGTTGAGGCGCTCTCGCAAGCGGCTGAAACGCAGGTGAGCAAAGCCGATCTCGTGATCGACGCCTTTTTCGGGATCGGCCTCGGCCGCTCGCTGCCGCCGGAGATCGCGTCCATCGCGCGCGCGGTCGTCCAATCCGCCCTGGCGGCGGGGGGCTCGTGTCTCGTCGCGGTCGATGTTCCCTCCGGCCTTTGCGCTGACAGCGGGCGCGTGATCGGTGAGAGCGCGTTTCAAGCCGATCTGACGGTGACCTTCGCGCGCGAGAAGATCGGTCATCGGCTTGGCCTCGGCCCCGCCCATTGCGGGCGCGTCGCCGTGGCGGATATCGGACTCGGCGACGCGGATATTCGTGCGCTTGCGCCGGCCGTGCTTGCGGGGCCGGGCCACGGGCTCGGCAAGGGCGCTGTCGACCACAAATATTCCCACGGCCACGCGCTCGTCCTCGCCGGCGGCGTCGGCAAGGGCGGCGCTGCGCGCCTCGCGGCGCGGGGCGCTCTCAGGATCGGGGCGGGGCTGGTGACGGTCGGCGCGCCGCCCGCCGCTCTGATCGAGAACGCGGCGCGGCTCGATGCGATCATGCTCAGGCGGATCGGCGACGCCGCCGCGCTCGCCGAGGCGCTGGAGGACCGGCGGATCAACGCCGTCGTCCTCGGGCCCGGGCTTGGAGCCGGGGAGGGGACGCAGGCGCACGCCACGGCGGCGCTCTCGGGCGGGGAGAGGGGCGTCGTGCTAGACGCCGACGCGCTGACGGCCTTTGCAGGCGAGCCGGAGGCGCTCTTCGCGCTCACCCGCCGGACGCGAACCGTTCTGACGCCGCATATGGGCGAGTTCGGACGGCTCTTCCCCGATATCCGGGAGCGGCTGGAGGCGCCCGCGACGCGCGGCCCCGCCTTCTCCAAGGTCGACGCGGCGCGGGAGGCGGCTTCGCGCGCCGGCTGCGTCGTGCTGATCAAGGGGCCGGATACGGTGGTGGCGGGGCCGAAAGGCCGGGCCTCCATCGTCTCCGCCGCCTATGAGCGCGCCTGCCCGTGGCTCGCGACGGCGGGGGCCGGGGACGTGCTCGCGGGCATGATAGGCGGCCTCCTCGCGCGCGGCTTCGAAGCGATGCAGGCGGCGGAGAGCGCCGCCTGGCTCCATCAGGAGGCGGCGCGCGATTTCGGCCCCGGCCTCATCGCGGAGGACATTCCGGAACAGCTGCCCGCAATCTTTCGCCGCCTCGGCCTCTAGGCAGGCCGCCTCAGAGCCCTTCGGCCTCCTTCAGCCGCGCGACGTAACGGGCGAGCACGTCGATCTCGAGATTGACCGCCTGCCCGAGCCGCAGCGCGCCGAAGGTCGTCGCCGCGCGGGTGTGGGGGATGAGGTTGACGCCGAACCGCGCCCCCTCCACCTCGTTCACCGTCAGCGAGGCGCCGTCCATCGTCATCGAGCCCTTCGCGGCGATGAAGCGGGCGAGGGCGGGCGGCGCCGCGACCGTGACGCGCAGGCTTTCCCCGTCATCGGCGAGGCCCGCGATCTCGCCCACCCCGTCCACATGGCCGGTGACGATATGGCCACCGAGCTCGTCCCCCACCTTCAGCGCGCGTTCGAGGTTGAGCCGGTCGCCCGCGCCGAGGCCGCCGAGCGTCGTCTTGGTCAGCGTCTCGTGGCTCACATCGGCGGCGAACCAGCCGCCCCGCTCATGGGCGCCCTTGTCCGTCACCGTCAGGCAGACGCCCGAACAGGCGACGGAGGCGCCGATGACGAGGGTCTCGGGCCGGTAGTCGCAAGCGATCCTGAGCCGGAGATCGTCCCCCCGCCGCTCCGCCGCCGCGATCTCGCCCACGGAAGTGATGATGCCTGTGAACATGAAGCTTCCCTTGAAGGTCGGGGGAGGAATAATCACGATGGGAGGCGGCGCCAAGGGCGGGCGGCTTCGAGGCAGGGGGCGTGGCGGATGATCGGGCGCGGGGCGGGGCGGACCTTCCTCTTCCTTCAGGGGCCGCACGGCCCCTACTTCGCCGCGCTCGCCCGCGCGCTGCGGGCCGAGGGCGCGCAGGTCCTCAAGGCGGGACTCAGCCGCGCGGACGAGCGGGAATGGGCCGGCGCCGGCCCCTGGCAGCCCTTCACGGGGCGGATGGAGGACTGGCCCGGCTGGCTGGAAACCCTCGTGGCGGAGCGGGGCGTGACCGACATCGCGCTCTATGGCGACGCGCGCCCCGCCCACCGTGCCGCTGCTTTGCTGGCGGAGGCGCAGAACCTGCGGCTCCATGTGTTCGAGGAGGGCTATCTCCGCCCGCATTGGGTGACCTATGAGCGCGGCGGCGCGAACGGGTTTTCCCGCCTGATGGACCTCTCCGTCACGCAAATGGCCGCCGCCTCCCGCGCCGCGCCCTATGACGTGGAGCCTGCGCCGCCTGTCTGGGGCGCCGCCTGGCGGCACGCGGCGCTCGGCTTCCGGCATCATTTCGACATCCTCTTTCGCAACCGCGCCTGGCCGCATTTCCGGCCGCACCGGGAGGCCGGGGCGGCGCGGGAGCTTGGGTTCTACCTTCGCCGCCTCCTCGTCCTGCCCCTGCTCGGGCCGGAGCGGCGCTGGCGGGAGCGCCGGCTGATGCGCGGCGGGCGGCTCTATCACCTCGTCCTCCTCCAGATGGCGGGCGATTCCTCGCTCCGCGCGCACGGGCCCTTCGGCTCCGTCCCCGCCTTCATCGACCATGTGCTTGAAGCCTTCGCCGCCGGCGCCCCGCGCGATCATCTGATCGTCTTCAAGACCCATCCGTTCGAGGACGGGCGGGAGCGGCTGGAGGCGAAGGCGCGGGAGACGGCGCGGCGCCTCGGGCTCGAAGGGCGCATGGTCTTCCTCCACGGCGGCCGCCTCGGCCCGCTGCTGGACCGGGCGCGCACCGCCGTCACCGTGAACTCCACCGCCGGGCAGCAGGCGCTCTGGCGCGGCCTGCCGCTCCACGCCGCGGGGCGGGCCGTCTATTCCAAGCCGGAATTCGTGGACGCGCGCCCGCTCGAAGCCTTCTTCCGCCGCCCCGCGCCGCCGGACGCCGTGGCCTATCGCGAATACCGCCAGTTCCTGCTGATGAGCTCGCAACTCCGCGGCTCCTTCTACACCGCCGCCGGGCGGCGGGCGGCGGCGGAGGCGGCGACGGAGAAGATGCTCGATCCGCTCGATCCCTATGAACGGGTCCTCACGGCTGCGGAGGGGGGCGATGTCGTCGCACTTGCGTCTCGTCGTCGTGTCGGAGCCTGAGAAGGTCTTCTCCTCCAGCTTCGACCGGCGCCGCCGCTCCACGTCTGCGACTAGGGCCGGAATTCGCCAGAACTTCCGGAGCTAGTCGCTGTCGCTATCCGTATCGTAGTTGTAGGTCAGCCTGCTCTCTGTCCGTGAAAACGTCGCATGAGAGATCGCCCCGTTGTCGCGCGCGTGCTTCACCACCTCGGCGACAGTGAGGCCGCCGAGGCCGGCATTCGAATCCCACATCGGGCCGGCGCGAGCGTTCACGAGCCTCAGGGCGACGCTGCAAACCATGCAGGGTCGCTTGACGCCTGCGAGATTTTGCTCCTGGAGCCGTTCCCCGAAGGACGTCGCGATGTGGTCGGCGATCCGACGCTCCGCATGCCGGTCGTCCGGATAGTCGGCGTAGGGCGCGCTCACGATGCGCACGCGCTTGTTGACGATCGCGTCGATCACGGGGCCCTGCTCCCGGTATCGCGGGCCATTCCGGATCGCGGAAACGAGCTTGGTTCGATGCCGGAGGTCTCTGCCGCGGTCGAACTGGTCGAAATGGCGCACAGTCGAATAGATGATGTCGTCGAGGTCGCCGCCGCCCATGGCCCTGTTCGTCTTCGTCTTGTTGCTGGAGACATAGATGGTCCGGTCTGTGTCGCGATAGTAGCACTGAATCTCGACAACGGCGGCGCCGCCATACCGGGTGAAGAAACTCGTCGCGAGCCAGCGCAGGGCCTGCTTCGGGCGCTCGCCGGCGAAGGAGCGCTGAGAGCGGCGCCCTTCGCTGGCGGCCGGGTAGAACTGCTGGTCGAGCGTTCCGCCACCCGGCGGCTGATCGCGCGGAAGGAAGTGGTGCTGGTTTTGCCCGCGGCCGAGCCCTTTCGTTTCTGTCCGGATCGGTCGCGCGGCTGGCGGCGCGCCGCTGGCGAGAACGGAGTCATAGGCCCATGTTGCGCCAAGGCCGATCGCCCCTGCGATCGCGATGCCCATGGCGCCGAAACCGAACAGGAACGCGCCGCCTGCAACCGCGGCGGCGCCGGCCGGATAGCGCCAGTCGGGCCACGCCTGCCCCACGGGCGCGCCAGGGGTCGCAGGATGAGGCGGAGCGATCCGCCGCTGCGATGGCGCCGGCTTCAATTGCGCGGCGCGAAGACTGAGGCGGTCCGCCTCATCCTCCAGCAACCGGTCCTGCACGATCCATACGCCATTGGGCGACGGTGCGCGCACGCGCCCGGCGCGCTGCTGGAGGACGTGGGCGAGCTCATGGCCGAGCAGCCTTCGCCCCGCCGCCGCTTTCGGCTGATACTGGCCGGGCGCAAAGAAGATGTCCTCGCCCATGGTGAATGCGAGTGCGCCGATGGCTGCCGCCTGCCGCCCCACATGCACACGCACGCTTGAAAAGCTGGCGCCGAGACTCCCCTCCACTCCGGCGCGAACGTCGTCGGGGAGGGGGGAGCCGGGGCCGATCTTCCGGATGATCGACGGGTCAACCGGGGACGCGCCCGGTCCCTGCGCGCTGTAGCCCCGAGGCGCTTGCCCCTCGCGCGCCGTAGCGGACGAAGGACTGAGAAACCGCCCTTGAATGACGTATGACTGCAGAAAGCTGACGAGAGCTCCTTCCATGACGGATTTCAGGTTATCAGGCGCCGGCTGCGCTTCCAACAGGCTTCGGTAGCGCCGCGCCAAGCGAACCGGGCCGTCGGCCGCCTCGGCCTTCGGCAATCCGCCCCTGCCTCGGCCCTCGCTTGAGCGGCAGGGCAGGCGGAGGCTCAGCGCAAGAACTGCGTCTGGCGGAGCGATCTGAACCAGGCCAGATGCCTGCCCGGCTCCGATTGTCGGCGCCGCATCCCCGCGTTAACTTTTCTGGGAGGCTGTCGAAGGGGGCCCCATGCGCCGGTTTCTCGCCTATCTCTGCAGCGCGCTCGCGCTCGGCGCGCTCGCCTGGGATGTCTGGACCGGGCCGATGCAGGGCGCGCCGCTCCTCTTCACCTCCACCGCCGAATTCTGGGCCTCGGCCCATCGCGGAAGCCTCGTCGCCTTCGGCGGGGAGATCGAGGCGATGGTCTCCACCGCCGCCTGGCAGGAGGTTGTCCTGCCCGCGCTGCTCCTGCCTGCAGTGGCCGGCTTCGGCGCGCTTGCGCTCCTCTTCTTCCTTCTGGCGCGGATCGGAGGGCGGCGTGCGCGCTGAGCGCGCCATCGCCTTCAAGCGGCTGCCGGAGGTTCCGCCGGCGGAGATCGCCGCGCATATGGCCGACCCGCGGCTGGCGGAACACATGCCGCTCCTTTCCGGCGCATGGGACGAGGCGCGCGCCGCCGCCTTCGTCGCGGCGAAGGAGGCGCGCTGGGCGGAGGACGGGCTCGGCCACTGGGCGATCTTCGCGGGCGGCGCCTATGCCGGCTGGGGCGGGTTCCAGAAGGAGGGGGAGGACTGGGATTTCGGCCTCGTGCTGAAACCAGGCCTCTTCGGCCTCGGCCCCGCCATCGCCCGGGAGGCGCTCGCCTTCGCGCGGGCCGATCCGCGGATCGGCTCCGTCACCTTCCTCCTGCCCCGCTCCCGCGCGCGGCTCGGCGCGCTGGCGCGGCTCGGGGCGAGGGCGGAGGGGGAAGTGGACTATGAGGGCGTCCCGTTCCGGAAATACCGGCTCGAGACGCCCTGAGTCTCAGGCCCGCCGCCGCTGCGGCATGCGCCGCTCCGCCCGCGCGCGGGCCCGCGGGTCCGCCTCGAAGAGCGCGGCGAGCTGCTCCGTCATCGCGCCGGCGAGCTGCTCGACATCGGTGATGGTGACCGCGCGGGAATAGTAGCGCGTCACGTCGTGGCCGATGCCGATGGCGAGAAGCTCCACCGCCTTCCGCCGCTCGATCATCGCGATCACGTCGCGGAGGTGGCGTTCCAGATAATTGGAGGGGTTCACCGAGAGCGTGGAATCGTCCACCGGCGCGCCGTCCGAGATCACCATGAGGATGCGCCGCTGCTCGGGGCGGCGTTCGAGCCGGCGATGCGCCCATTCGAGCGCCTCGCCGTCGATGTTCTCCTTGAGGAGCCCTTCGCGCATCATCAGGCCGAGATTGCGCCGCGCCCGCCGCCACGGCGCGTCCGCGGCCTTGAAGACGATGTGGCGGAGGTCGTTGAGCCGACCGGGCAGGGCGGGGCGCCCCGCTTTCAGCCAGTCCTCCCGCGCCTGCCCGCCCTTCCAGGCGCGCGTGGTGAAGCCGAGGATCTCCACCTTAACGTGGCAGCGCTCCAGCGTCCGCGCCAGAACGTCCGCCGAGATCGCGGCGATGGAGATCGGCCGGCCGCGCATCGAGCCCGAATTGTCGATGAGGAGGGAGACGACGGTGTCCTTGAAATCCGTCTCCTGCTCCATCTTGAAGCTGAGCGGCGTCAAGGGGTTGGTGACGACGCGGGCGAGCCGCCCGGCGTCCAGCACGCCCTCTTCGAGGTCGAACTCCCACGAACGGTTCTGCTGCGCCTGGAGCCGGCGCTGGAGCTTGTTCGCCAGCCGCCCGACCGCGCCCTTCAGCGGGTCGAGCTGCTTGTCGAGATAGGAGCGGAGCCGGTCCAGCTCCTGTTCGTCGCAGAGCTCCTCCGCCCGGATCTCCTCGTCGTGCGCGCGCGTGTAGATGCGGTAGTCCCTGGAGGCGTCGCTGTCCGGGAGGGGCGGGGGCTGGTCCGGCGGGGCGCCCTCGTCCTCGGCCGGGGTCTCGTTCTCCTCCCCGTCCGTCTCCTCGAGTTCGGCCTCGACCTCGGCGCGCTGCGTCTCCGCACTTTCGGATTCGTCGGGGGCGAAATCCTCCGGCTCCTGCTCGTCGCCGCCTTCCTCGTCCCCCGAATCCGCCTCGTCCTCCTCGGGCGCGTCCTCGCCCTCCTGCTCGTCGTCCTCCGGCGCGTCCGGGTCGTCGCCGAGCTGGTCGCCATAGCCCATGTCGGAGATGAGGCGCCGCGCCTGTTTCGCGAAAGCGGTCTGGTCCTCCAGCAGGGTCGCGAGATCGGCCAGCGCCTCGCCGCCCTCGCCCTCCAGCCGCTCGCGCCAGAGTTCGAGCACGTTGGCGACGCCAGCCGGAGCCTTCCGCCCCGTTGCGGCGCAGCGGAGCGCCATCGCCGCGGCGTCGGCGAGCGGCGCGTCCGCCACGTCCCTGATGTCCCCGAGCCCGCGCCGCGTCGCGTCGTCAGAGAGCCGCGCGTCGAGATTGTCCGCGACGCCCGGCATGGCGCGGGCGCCGAGCGCCTCGCAGCGCGCCGTCTCCATCGCCTCGTAGATGCCGCGCGCCATCTCGCCCTGCGGGGCGTAGCGCGCATGGGCGCCCGGATTGTGGAAGCGGAGCTTCAGCGCGGCCGCATCCCCCGCCCCGCGCGCCAGCATCACCTCCGCCCGCGTCATCCGGCGGGAGACCTGGGGGAGCCGCAGCGTGTCGTTCGACATGCCCGGAGGGTCGACGGAGAAGGCGACCGTGAGTTCGGGGTCGTTCGCCATCGCCCGCGTCGCTTCGCCGAGCGCCTTCTTGAACGGGTCCGCCGGGCTGTCGTTCTTGCCGCTCATCAGGCCGCCTCCCCGCGCGTCAGCGCCGTCTCCCCCGCCGCGATGCGGGCGAGGAGATCGACATGGATGTCGAGCGCGTCGATCACGGGGTAGCCCGCATCGCGCCCGTCGAAGGCGAGGCCGAGATCGGTGCCGGCGAGGATCACCGCCTCCGCCCCAGCATCGATCAGCTTCCGCCCCTCGGCGAAGAAGAAGGCCCGCCGCGCCTCGTCGCAGGCGCCGGAGATCGCCGTCTCCCGATAGGCGGCGCCGACCGCCCCGATGTCGTGCGGGATCACGGCCTCCGTCCGCCGCAGCGCCCCGTAGAGCCGGGAGCGCAATACGCCCTCGACCCCGAGAAGCCCGACCCGCCTGAGCCCCGCCGCCGCGAAATGCTCGTCGAGCGGCGCGACGGCGGAGACGAGCGGGAGGGAGGAGAGCGCCTGCGTCTCCGCATAGCAGAAATGCCCGCCGATCGAGGTGATCGCCGCGCACTCCGCCCCCGCCGCCTTCAGCCGGTCGATGAGGCGCGCGTAGATCGCCGCCTGCGCCGCCCGGTCGTCCGCCGCGTTGTTGCGCGCGAGGTCCTGCACCTCGGCATGGGCGATGGTCAGCTCCAGCCGCTTCCCGCGCGCCGCCATCGCCGCCGTGAGCCGCCGGTAATAGGCGATTGTCGCCGCGACGCCGATTCCGCCGATCAGCCCGATATGCATGGCCTCATCCGAGGCTCAGGCTCGCCGCGCTCTCGGGCAGCTCCTCGCCGAAGCAGCGCTGGTAGAACTCGGCGACCGTCTGCCGCTCCAGCTCGTCGCACTTGTTGAGGAAGGTGACGCGGAAGGCGAAGCCGACATCGTGGAAGATCGCCGCATTGTCCGCCCAGGCGATGACGGTGCGCGGGCTCATGACGGTGGAAAGGTCCCCGTTCATGAAGGCGCTGCGCGTCAGGTCCGCGACGGTCACCATGCGGGAGATGACCTTCTTGTCCGTCATCGGGCACTTGGCGTGGACGATCTTCGCCTCGATGTCGTGCGGCAGGTAGTTGAGCGTCACGATCATGGACCAGCGGTCCATCTGGCCCTGGTTGATCTGCTGCGTGCCGTGATAGAGCCCGGTCGTATCCCCGAGGCCCACCGTGTTCGCCGTCGCGAAGAGGCGGAAGGAAGGGTGGGGGTGGATGACCTCGTTCTGGTCGAGGAGCGTCAGCTTCCCGTCCACCTCCAGAACGCGCTGGATCACGAACATCACGTCCGGGCGCCCGGCGTCGTACTCGTCGAAGACGATCGCGGTCGGGTTCCGCAGCGCCCAGGGAAGGATGCCCTCCTTGAACTCGGTCACCTGAACGCCGTCCTGCAGGCGGATCGCGTCCTTCCCGATCAGGTCGATGCGGGAGATGTGGCTGTCGAGGTTCACGCGCACGCAGGGCCAGTTGAGCCGCGCCGCGACCTGCTCGATATGCGTCGATTTGCCCGTGCCGTGATAGCCCTGGATCATGACGCGGCGGTTGAAGGAGAAGCCGGCGAGAATCGCCAGCGTCGTGTCACGGTCGAAGACATAGGCCGGGTCGAGGTCGGGCACGCGCTCGGTGCGCTGGGAGAAGCCCTTGACCGGCATGTTCACCTTGAAGCCGAAGACCTTCTCGCAGTCGATCTCCGTGTTCGGCCCGTCCGCCAGGCTGGCTCCGCCATCCGCCATCGTTCGCATTCCCTCGTTTCGCATCGCGCCACGTTGTAGGGGCGGGGCAGGGGCGAAGCAAGCGGGGCCCGTTGACAGCCGGCGCCTCCGCGCGCCATCTCGCGCCGCCATGACCCATGATCCCCGCTCCGTCACCCGCCGCGTCGCCGCGCCCGTTTCCGTCTCGCGGCCCGTCTCCTCCCCGATCCACACCTCGGTCGTCTATCGCTCGACCGACGCGGACGAACTCGACTCGCAATACGAGGGCCGGGCGAAGGGCTACACCTACAGCCGCGAAGGGCACCCGAACGCCACCATCGTGGCGGAGAAGATCGACTGGCTGGAAGGCGTGAAGCCGGAATGGGGCGGCGGCGTCGTCGTCGCCTCCGGCATGGCCGCCGTCTCCGCCATGCTGCTCGCCCTGATGCGGGCGGGGGACCATGTGGTGGCCGGCAACCAGCTCTACGGCCGCTCGCTCCGCCTGATGACGCAGGACATGCCGCGCATGGGCTTCGGCGTGACGCTGGCGGACCCGACGGACGCGGCGGCGATCCGCGCCGCGATCCGGCCGGAGACGCGGCTGATCCTGGTCGAGACCGTCTCCAACCCCACGCTCCGCGTCGCGGACATGGCGGGGATCGCCGCGGCGGCGAAGGAGGCCGGCGTCCTCCTCGCGGTGGACAACACCTTCACCACGCCCCGCGGCTGGAAGCCGTTCGAGAACGGGGCGGACATCGTGATCCATTCGCTCACCAAGCTCCTCGCCGGGCATTCGGACGCGATGCTCGGCTATGTCGCGGGCCGGACGCCGGAAATGAACAAGGCCTTCTACGACGCTGCCGTGACCTGGGGCTTCGCGCCCTCGCCCTTCGACTGCTGGCTGACGGAGCGCGGCCTCTCCACCTTCACGCTCCGCTATGACCGGGCCGAGGCGACCGCCGCCGCGCTGGCGGACCGGCTGGCCGGGCTGAAGGGCGTCAAGCGCGTGCTCTATCCCGGCCGGTCCGACCATCCGGACCACAACCGGGCGGGCGACCTCCTGAAGGGCCGGTTCGGCAACATGATGAGCTTCGTGCTCGACGGCGGGCGGGAGACGGTCAACCGCTTCCTCCGCGCCGCCGAGCACATCCCCTTCGCGCCGACGCTGGGCGATGTCGGGACGACCCTCTCGCATCCCGCCTCCTCCTCCCATCGCGGGCTTACGGTCGAGGCCCGCGCCGCGATCGGCATCGAGGAGGGCTTCATCCGCACCTCCGTCGGCGTCGAGGAGCCGGAGCAGCTGATCGGCGAGATCGAACGCGCCGTCGCCGCCTCGCACGGCTGATCCCCCTCAGCCCGCGCGGAGCCCCTGCATGAGCCGCCCCGGGGCGCCGGCCCCTGGCCGCAACCCGGCGAGGGAGAGCATCCGCCAGCCAAGCGCGAGGTTGGAGGAGAGGAAGGGCCTGCCGCTCTCGGTCTCCATCGCCTCCACGATCCCGAGCGTGCGGAGATTGGTGCAGGAGGCGAAGACGGCCTCCACCCCCGGCGCGGCGGCGAGGCGGAGCGCGGCCTCCAGCGTCGAAGCCTCCGCGATCCGCGCGACCGTCGCCTCCCGCTCCTCCTCGTAGGAGGCGAAGGCGGCGATCTCGATCCCCGCCGCCTCCAGCGCCGCCCGCATCGCGGCGGAGACCTCGGGCCGGTAGGGCGTGAGGAAGCCGAGCCGCCGCGCGCCAAGCGCCCGCAGGGCGGCGATGACGGCGGAGAGCGGGTCCGTCACGGGAACGCCGGGGAGCGCGGCGCCGACCAGCCCGGCGACGCGCTCCGGCCCGATCACCGTCGCTCCCGATGTGCAGCCATAGCCGACGGCGCGGAGCCCGGCGGCGGGAAGGAGCGCGGCGGAGGCCGTCATCTCCCCCGCCATCGCGGCCAGCGTCTCCTTCGTCACGGTCGGGGCCGAGGGAATCCGGCTGTGATAGAGCGGCGCCTGCTCGGGGATCATCCGGCGCATCTCGGGCTCGAGCGTCTCGTCCGTCGCGAGCACGATGAGGCCGAGCGCCCCGTTCGCCGCGAAGCCGCCATCCGTCTCGAACCCCGCGCGCATGAACGCCTCCTCAGATCACGGGAAGGTCCGGCGGCGCCCGCTCCGTCAGGAGCCGCGCGCCCCCCTCCTCGACGACGATGACCTCCTCCGCGACCATCATCAAGCCCGGCCCCGTCTCGACCGAGGGCTCCAGCGTCAGCACCATGCCGGGGCGGAGCGGCGTCCCGTCCCAGGGCGCGAGGCTCGGCGGCTCCGTCAGCTGCATCCCGAGGCCGTGGCCGAAGCGGCCGACATCGCCCCCGGCGCCGGCGCCGAGGCTCTCCGCCATCGCGCGCCAGAGGCCCGCGCAGCTCTCCCCCGGCCGCGCCGCCGCGAGCCCGGCCTCCACCGCCGCGTGCAGCCGCGCATGGCCGCGCCGCGCCGCCTCCGAAGCATGGCCGAGCGCGAAATTGCGATCGAAATCGCAGAAATAGCCCTCAAGGCTCGCGCCCGTGTCGAGCATCAGAACGTCGCCCTCGCGGAGCGGCTCCGGGCCGGGCGGGGAGATCACGTCGGCGTAGCCCTCCGGCCCATGCCCGCCGACGAGATAGGGAACCTCCTCCGCCCCCGCCTCAAGGAGCGCGATGCGGAAGGCGCGGAAGGCCGCCGCCATGCTCATGCCGGGCGCGAAGAGCCGGGGCGCGCGGGCGAAGGCGGCGGAGCCGATCCGGCAGATCGACTCGATCTTCGCGATTTCCGCCACGCTCTTGACCATGCGGAGGTCGCGGAGGAGCGGCGCGGCGTCCCCGAACTCCCGCCCGAGCGCGCGGAGATCGGCGAGCGGCATCCGGAGGCTCGTCTCCGGCCCCGTCGGCAGGCCGAGCCGAGGATAGGGGCGGAGCGCGTCGCGGAGGAGGCTCACGCCGTCATCATCCGGGCGGGGCGCGGGCCAGGTCCGCATATCCTCCACCCAGGTCTGCGCCATCAGCGCGGCGCCGATCTCCGGGATCACGGCGACGGGCCGCCCCTCCCGCGGCAGGATCAGGAACCAGGGCCGCGTCGGGCTGAGCCAGAAGGCGGTGCGGAAGCCGCTGAAATAGCGGAACTCGGGCTCGGTTGTGAGGAGGATCGCGTCGAACCCCGCCGCCGCCATCGCCGCCTGCGCGCGCGCCGTCCGCGCCTCGTATTCCGCCCGGGGAAAGTCAGGCATCCTCCGGCCCCTCGCTGAGAAAGACGAGCGCGCGGCTCTCCGGCCCGAGCCCGGCAGCCCCCGCCCGCGCCGCCGCTTCGAGCCCGGCGAAGCCCGCGCCGCCCGAGGGCGTGGTGGGAAGCCCGGCCTCGCCGAGCGCGCGCCCGGCCCCGTCCGCCTCCGCCTCGGTCACGGTCATGAAGAGGTCCGCGTCCCGCGCCAGCGCCGCGAGCGCGAGATGGGAGGGCTCCTTGCAGTCGAGCCGCCCCATGATCGAGACGGGCCCGGGCGCGAGTGCGGGCCGCCCCGCCCGCACGCTTTCGAGGAGCGCGGGCGCGAAGGCCGGCTCGACCACGGCGATGACAGGCCCCGCGCCCCAGACGCGCCGCGCATGGGCGGCGACAGCCGCCGCCAGCCCGCCGACCCCGGCTTGGAGGAAGAGATGCGTGGGCGGCGCCGGCATGGCCGCCGCGGCCTCCTCCGCCATGATGAGGTAACCCTCCATCACGTCCCGCGCCGGGGCCGAATAGCCGGGCCAGCTCGAATCGGAGAGAAGAAACCACCCCTCCCGCGCAGCCGCTTCCGCCGCCGCCGCCATCGCCTCTTCATAGATCGCCCCGTAGCGGACGACGCGCGCGCCGCGGGCGCGGAGCCGGTCCGCGAAGGCCTCCGGCACCGTCTCCGCCACGTAGATCGCCGCCTCCGCGCCGAAGGCCGCGGCCCCCGCGGCGACGGAAAGGCCGTGATTGCCGGCGGACGCCGTGACGATCGTCTCCCCCTCCAGCCGCCCGCCCCGCGCCTCCGCCCGCTTCGCGATGGCGTGTGCGGCGCCCAGCGCCTTGAAGCTGCCGAGCCCCATCCGCCCGCGCTCGTCCTTGAGATGCAGCGCCCCGATCCCGGGCCGGGCGGCGAGGTCGGGCCGGTTCAGCAGCGGCGTCCCCGCCGCCTTCGGGCACCGGGCGAAAAGCGCACGCGCCGCCGCCGGGTCGCTCTCCACGCTTCCGGGTTCGACCGGGGCCCCGGCCGGCAGGCCGCTGCCGCGGAACGGATTGGCGAAGATCGTCAAGGGCTTCTCTCCCGGTCACGCTGCGCGGGCTTGCCCCGGCGGCCGCCCTTCGCTCTATCTGTCGACCATGCGGGGACCGGGGCGCAAGAACCAATCCGATTCGCCGGCGCGGCCATGAGCGCGCCGCATCTCTTCACGCGCGGGGCCGGGGCGGGGGCGGCGCATCTGCGCCTCATGGCGAGTTCCGACCTCCACGCCCATGTCCACCCCTGGGATTACCACGCCGACCGGCCTGACGGGACAATCGGCCTCGCCCGCCTCTCCGCCCTCGCGCGGGAGATGCGGGAGGGGGCGGCGAACGCGCTTCTCCTCGACAACGGCGACTTCCTGCAAGGCTCGCCGCTGGCGGATCATGTCGCCTTCGAGACGGGCTCGGGAACGGGCCACCCCGTCATCGCCGCGATGAACGCCGCCGGCTATGACGCGGCGGCGCTCGGGAACCACGAATTCAACTACGGGCTCGACTTCCTGCGGGGCGCGCTCTCCGCCGCCGCCTTCCCCGTCCTCTGCGCGAACGTGACGGACGAAGCGGGCGCCCCGCTCTTCGCCGGGACCGCGATTCTGGAGCGGCGGCTCACGGACGGCGCGGGGGCGGACCATGCTTTCCGCATCGGTCTTTTCGGCGTCCTCCCGCCGCAGATCATGGTCTGGGATGCGCGCCATCTCGAAGGCCGCGCCCGGGCCGGGGACATGGTCAGGGCGGCGGAGGCGGCCATCGCCGCACTGCGGGCGGCGGGCGCCGATCTCGTCATCGGCCTCTGCCATACCGGGATCGGGCCGGAGGCGCACAGCGAGGGGATGGAGAATGCCGCGCTCCCCCTCGCCGCGCTGGAGGGGCTCGACGCGATGATCCTCGGCCACAGCCACCGCGTCCTCCCCGGGCCGGACCATGCGGGCGCGCCGGGCGTGGACGCCGCGAAGGGCCTCGTCGGCGGAAAGCCCGCGGCGGCCCCCGGCGCCTTCGGCTCGCATCTCGGGGTGATCGACCTCCTTCTCCGCAAGGAGGGCGGGCGCTGGCGCGTGACGGAAGCCGAGTCCTCCGTCGCCGTGCCCGAAGAGGGCGGCCCGCTGGACGAGGCGGTGCTGGACGCCGTGCGCGCCGATCATGCGGCGACGCTGGCCTATGTCCGCCGCCCGGTCGGGCGGAGCGCCCAGCCGCTCCATTCGTGGTTCGCCCTTGCGGCGGAAAGCCCGGCGGTGCGCATCGTGGCGGAGGCGCAGGCCGCCTATATGCGCCGGATGCTGGCGGGCACGGAATGGGAGGCCCTGCCGCTCCTTTCCGCAGCCTCGCCCTTCAAGGCCGGCGGGCGCGGCGGGCCGGGCTACTATACAGACGTTCCGGCCGGCGACCTCGCCATCCGCAACGTCGCCGACCTCTACGTCTACCCGAACACCGTGCGCGCCCTCCTCGTCACCGGCGCGGAGGCGCGGGACTGGCTGGAGCGCGCCGCCGGCCTCTTCAACCGCATCGCGCCCGGAGCGCATGACGCGCCGCTGATCGACCCGGGCTTCCCGGCTTTCAACTTCGACACCCTCCTCGGCCTCACCTGGGAATTCGACCTTTCCCGCCCCGCGAGGTTCGACGCCGAGGGGGCGCCGGCTTTCCCCGGTCCGGGGCGGGTGCGAAACCTCTGCGTCGCGGGCCGGCCCGTTGAGCCGGACGAGCGCTTCGTGATCGTGACGAACAGCTACCGCGCCTCGGGCGGCGGCGGCTTCCCCGGCGCGTCGGAGGAGCGGGTGATCTTCGACGGGCCGGACGCGAACCGGGACATCCTCCTCGCCCATATCCGGGAGGGCGGGGCGGAGCGGCCGCCCGGCCCGCCCTCCTGGCGGCTGACCGGCCCGAAGGGCGCCACGGCGATCTTCCGGAGCGGTCCGGGCTCGGCCTTCCACGCCGCTTCCGCGCCCGGATTGCGGCTGGAGGAGGCGGGGATGGACGAAGCGGGCTTCCTCCGCTGGCGCATCCGGTTCTAGGCTGGACCTCCCGCGCCCGCGCGCCATGTCCTCGCGCATGAAGACGATACTGATCCTCGCCCTCCTCCTTCTCTCCCCGGTTCTCGCCCGCGCGAGCGAGGAGGCCGCCTGGGCCGCGCTCTCCCGCCCCGGCGCGATCGCCCTCATGCGCCACGCCCTTGCGCCCGGGACGGGGGACCCGCCGAATTTCACGCTCGGGGACTGCGCGACGCAGCGCAATCTCGACGGGCGGGGGCGGGAGCAGGCGCGCCGCGCCGGCGCGGCGCTCCTCGAGAAGGGCGTCGCGTTCGACCGCGTCTTCACCTCGGAATGGTGCCGGGCGCGGGAGACGGCGGAGCTGCTCGGCCACGGCGCGCCGGAGCCGCTTCCCGCGCTCAATTCCTTCTTTGGCGAGCGAAGCCTCGGGCCGGAGCGCACGGAGGCCGCGCTCGCCGCACTGGCCGCCTTGCCCGAAGGCGCGCGCGTCATGCTCGTCTCGCATCAGGTAAACGTGACCGCGCTCTCCGGCGTCTTTCCCGCCTCGGGCGAGATCGTCGTCGGCTTTCTCGGGCCGGAAGGGTTCGAGGCGGCGGGAACGATCCTGATCGCGCCCTGAGCCGGTTTCGCCGCCCTCGCCCGCCATGCTAGAAGCGGGGCGGGAGGATCGAACATGAACGCCGAAAGCCAGCCCCTCATCCTGCGCGAAGACTCCGCGGGCGTCGTAACGCTCACGCTCAACCGCCCCGGCGCGCGAAACGCGCTCTCCCGCCCGCTCATGGCGGCGCTGATGGAGGCGCTGGGGGAAGCGGAGGCGGACGAGGCCGCGCGCGTCGTCGTCATCGCCGGCGCGGGGCCGGGCTTCTGCGCCGGGCATGACCTCCGGGAGGTGCGGGCCAATCCGGGCCGGGCGGCCTATGAGGCGCTCTTCGCGGAATGCTCCGCGCTCATGCTCCGCATCCAGCGGCTGCGGCTCCCGGTCATCGCGCGGGTTCATGGCGTGGCGACGGCGGCGGGCTGCCAGCTCGTCGCGACCTGCGATCTCGCCGTGGCGGATCCGGGCGCCCGCTTCGCGACGCCGGGGGTCAACATCGGCCTCTTCTGCTCGACGCCGATGGTCGCCCTTTCCCGCGCCGTCGGGCGCAAGGCGGCGATGCGGATGCTGCTGACGGGGGAGATGATCGGGGCGGACGAGGCGCTGCGCCTCGGCCTCGTCTCGCATCTCGCCGCGCCCGGCGCCCTGGAGGCGGAGACGGCGGCGCTCGCCGCTCTCATCGCCGCGAAATCTCCGCTGACGCTCGAGATCGGCAAGCGCGCCTTCTACGAGCAGGCGGAGAAGGAGACAGAGGCGGCCTACGCCTTCGCCTCCGAGGTGATGACCCGCAACATGCTCGCACGCGACGCCGAGGAGGGGATCGACGCCTTCCTTCAGAAGCGGGAGCCGGTCTGGGAGGGGCGGTAGGCAATCGCCGCTGTCCCGGCCCTGAGCCGGGACCCCGGCGCACAACCAGCCCGGAAACCGCTATTTCTGATATTGATTTAATATCAGATAGTTGACCCCCTTGCACACTGTGTGCACACACGCCGCGCCGGCCGTTAAGCCCGCCTTAGGCGCGAGCGCGCAGTCTCCCTTTCTCTCAACAGGGGCGGGTGATGGCGGATGGCGGGGATTTCGGGGCGGAGGCGGGGGCGGAGCGTCTGATCGGCTCCTCGCCCGTGATGCGCGCCCTTCGCCGCCGCCTCGCCCGCGTCGCCCGGTCGGAGGCGACCGTCCTCCTGACGGGCGAGAGCGGGACGGGCAAGGAGCTCTGCGCGGAGGCGATCCACGCCGCCTCGCCCCGCGCCGCGGGGCCTTTCGTGCCGGTCAATTGCGGGGCGATCCCGGCGGAGCTGATCGAGGCGGAGCTTTTCGGCCATCGCCGCGGCGCCTTCACCGGCGCGGTGGCGGACCGGACGGGGGCGGCGCAGGCGGCTTCGGGCGGCACGCTCTTTCTCGACGAGCTCTGCGAATTGCCGCTCGCCTCGCAGACGCGGCTCCTCCGCTTCCTCGAAACCGGCGCGGTGACGCGGCTGGGCGACCCGACGCCGCGCGCGGCTGACGCCCGCATCGTCGCCGCCACGAACCGGGATCCGGCGGCGGAAATGGCGGCGGGAAGACTGAGGGAGGATCTCTATTGGCGCCTCCATGTCCTCCCCGTCCACGCCCCGCCGCTCCGGGAGCGGGGGGAAGACGCGGTGGAGATCGCCCGCGCGCTCCTGCCGCGCCTCGCGGCGGAGGAGCGGGTTCCTGTTCCTCGGCTCGGTCCCGAAGCGGAGGCGGCGATTCGCGCCCATCTCTGGCCCGGCAATGTCCGCGAGCTTGCCAACGCCCTCCGTCGCGCCGTCGTGCTTGGGGAGGGGGAGGCGGCGACGCCGGAACGGCTCGGCCTCGCCGCTTCGCCCGCCCCCGCGCCGCACAACGGCGCCGAGGGCGCGGCGGAGGCGCTGCTCGGCCTGCCCTTCGCGGAGATCGAGCGCCTCGTCATATCCGCCGCAATCCGCCGCTGGGGCAGCGCGCCGAAGGCCGCCCGCGCCCTCGGCCTCTCGCCCTCCACGCTCTACCGCAAGCAGGAGGGATGGGCGGAGGGCTGAACGCGCCGCTTGCCTCCGCCGCTCATCGGCGCTAGGCCCGCCGCGCAAAACGGAGCCTCGCCCATGCTGACCCGCCCCCTCCTGATCGGAATCGTCGCGATGGCGGCGGTCGTCCTCGCGTCGAACATCCTCGTGCAGCATCTGCTGGGGGACTGGCTGACCTGGGGCGCGCTGACCTATCCGCTCGCCTTCCTCGTGACCGACCTGACGAACCGGGCCCTCGGCCCCGCCGCGGCGCGGCGGGTGGTGGCGGCCGGCTTCGTCGTCGGGGTCGTGGCGTCCCTCATCGCGAGCCGCTTCGTGAACGAGTTCGGGGACCCGCTGGTGACGCTCCGCATCGCGCTCGGCTCCGGCCTCGCCTTCCTGACGGCGCAGTTGCTCGACGTCGCGATCTTCGACCGGCTGCGCGCCGGGGCCTGGTGGCGGGCGCCGCTCCTCTCCTCGCTCTTCGGCTCGGCGGTGGACACGGCGATCTTCTTCTCCGTCGCCTTCTCCGCCGCCTTCCTCTTCCTCGACCCGGCGGACCCGAACGGCTGGGCGCGGGAAATCGTCCCGCTGCTCGGCTTCGGCCCGGCGGCGCCGCTCTGGGTATCCCTCGCGGTGGCGGATTTCGGGGTGAAGCTGGCGCTGGCGGCGGCGGCGCTGGCGCCCTTCCGGCTTCTTTCCCGACGTTTCGCATAATCGCTTGCGTTCCTGCGCGGTCGTGGCATCCTTCTCGCAGTCGCAACAACTGAAAGGAGGTGATCCGATGCATCATGAGTTCGTCGGCGCGTCGGACGGATCGCAGCTCGCTACGCGGAAGGGGCAGCCCTCTTTCAGCTGATGCGCGCCGCCCGCCGGGGTTCGCCCCGCAGCGGACGACGCCCGTGACACTCAGGGGAGCCGCCTTTCCGGGCGGCTCCTTTGCTTCTTTGGGGGGCCCGATGATCCGGGTGAATGACGAGATCGCCATCGCCGAATGGGAGCTGACGGAGACCTTCGTCCGCGCCTCCGGGCCCGGCGGGCAGAACGTCAACAAGGTCTCCACCGCGGTCGAGCTGCGCTTCGAGGCGGAGCGCTCGCCCCATCTGCCCGGCCCCGTGAAGGCGCGGCTGAGGCGGCTCGCCGGCTGGCGCTGGACCTCGGAGGGCGCGCTGATCGTCACCGCCTCCGAGCACCGGACGCAGGGGCGGAACCGGGAGGCGGCGCTGGAGAAGCTGGTGGCGCTGATCGCCGAGGCGGCGGTCCGCCCGAAGCCGCGGGTGAAGACGCGGCCCACCCTCGCCTCCAAGCGGCGGCGGCTTGAGGGCAAGGCGCGGCGCGGCGCCGTCAAGACGCTGCGCGGGGCGCCGGAGGCGGAATAGGCCTGAGGCCGCCGGGTCAGTCGCCCCCACGCGGCCCAACGGGGCCGGCGGGCGAGCCTCACGGTCAGAGCGGTTGCAGATAGATCGTCGGTGCGGGGAACAGCGCCGGGTTCTGGCTGCGGATCACCTGCGCCGTGCGGTGGGGCCTGTCGCGCGGCCTTGTGTCGAGATAGTGCTGCGTGACCAGCGGCCGGAACCCTTCCGCCCGGATCCAGTAGTGGATATGCGGCGGGCGCGGCCAGTATTCCTTCGGGAACAGGGACATCACGCTGAAGCGGCCCTCGGCGTCGGCGATGACCGTTCCGCGCATGTCGATGTCGCCGTCTGCGAAGTCGCCATAGTCTCCGTTCTTCTCGGGGTGGTAGCGCCCGGTTCCGTCGGTCTGCCAGATCTCGACGCGGGCGCCCGGGACGGGCTGGTCGGGGGCGGCGGCGTTCATCACCTCTCCGGCGATCCGCATCGCCTCGCCCGGCTTGCCGAACCGGTTGAGGTTGGTCGCCACCGGGACATTGCGGATGTAGAACGGCCCCTCCATGTCGGCCGCCGTGGGGATTTGCGGCTCATCGGCGCCCGCCGCGCCCGCCGAAAGTCCGAACGCCGCGGGAAGCGCCGCGGCGAAGGTCAGGAAACGGCGGCGGGCAGGCAGGCGCGTCTCTTCGGTCATGCGATCGAACCCCGTGTTGCGTGCGCCCGACGGGCGCGCGGCCTGGTCGGCGGGAGATGGGAGCGGCGAACATGCGCTTCAAGTTCGGCGAGTCGAGGCTGTCATCAAGTTGATCAAGCGGCTTGCGGCTTTCCTGCGCTCGTTTCGGCTCGTCCTTCTTGAGGGGGCGATTGGCGGCCTCGCCTTCAGGCTTGGTCATGGCGGCGTTCGGCGCATCAACGCGCATCGGGCGACCCGCCCCTGCTGCCCCTCTCCGGAGAGCCGGTGACCGGAGCGGGCGCGCGCGGCTGGCCGATCGCTCCGGAGGCGATCTCCCCCAGCCCCGTCTCCCAGACGAGCGGCGGGCCGGCCTTGCCCGGCGCCCGTTCGAAGCGCCAGCGGGGCGGGCCGCCGCGCGCCGGCAGGGGCGCGCAGCGCCAGCGGCTCTCCACCGCGCCGGAACTCCCCGCCTCGGGCGGGAGGAGGAGGCAGAGCGGGTTCCCGCCCGCCTCCGCCGCCAGTTGCAGCCGGCGGAGCGGGGTGAGGCCCGGCGGCGCCTCCGGCTCCGCGACCACCAGCGGCGCGGCGCCCGAGCGCAGCGCCTCCTCCGCCGCCCAGAGGATGTCCGCCCCCCGCGCCGGCGCGGCGAGGACGAGGCGCGACGGGTCGAAGAACGGCAGCAGTCCCTCCGGATGCAACGAATCGCGCCGCCAGCCGGGGCGGATCCAGAGCACGGGGCCCGAGAGCCGCCCCGCGGTCAGCGCGGCGAAGATCGCGGCCGCCGGCCCCGTCGCCTCATGCGCGCGCCCGAGGGCGAGGTGCGGCGCAAGACCGGGCGCCCCCGGCCCGAGCGGGAGGAGCGGGCGCAGGGCAGGGGCGAATCCGCGTGATATGTTCATTATATGTTCTTATCAAAACCCCGCTCCCCCCGCGAGCGACAAGCCGCCGCGCCGAAAAGGGCGTCATAATTGCGTCGCAATATGATCAAGAAGGCCGCAAACTCGCCCCGGCGCCTCCATTCGGTCATTTGTTAACCAGATTCCGATTTACAGCGCTCCGCAGCCGGTGTTCTGTGCCGCACTGCAACGCGCGCAATCGGGGGGTCGCCATGCCGGAGCGGAAAACAACCGTCGTCACAGGATCGTCGAGCGGGATCGGGCTCGGCGTCGCCACAGCCTTCGTGGAGGCGGGCTACAACGTCGCGCTCAATGCGCGGAAGCTCACGCCCGAGGTTGAGGAGATCCTCGCCGGGCTGAAGGCGAAGGGCGAGGGCGAGGTGATCTTCGCCGCCGGCGACATGTCTGACCGGGCTCAATGCAAGTCCATGGTTGAGCAGGTGGTGTCCACGCTGGGCGCCGTCGACGTGCTCGTGAACAACGCGGGCGTGCAGTACGTCGCCCCGATCGACGAGTTCCCGGACGAGAAATGGGACCAGATCATCGCGATCAACCTCTCCTCCGCCTTCTTCACGACGAAGGCGGCGCTGCCCTCGATGAAGGCGAAGGGCTGGGGGCGCGTCATCAACATGGCCTCCGCGCACGGGCTCGTCGCCTCCGCCTACAAGTCCGCCTATGTCGCCTCCAAGCACGGCATCATGGGCCTGACGAAAGTGACGGCGCTGGAGACGGCGGAGATGGGGATCACCGCCAACACGATCTGCCCCGGCTATGTCTGGACGCCGCTCGTCGCCAAGCAGATCCCCGAGCAGGCGAAGGCGCATGGCATGTCGGAGGATCAGGTCGTGCGCGACGTGCTCCTCTCCAACCAGCCGAACAAGAAGTTCGCGACGGTGGAGGAGATCGGCTCCATCGCCGTCTTCCTCGCCTCTGACGGCGCGGCCTCCATCACGGGGGCGACGATTTCGGTGGATGGCGGATGGACGGCGCGTTGAGCGCGGCGCCCGCGCAACCGAAGCGCGCCGCGAAGCCGGTCAAGAAGCCGCTCTCGCTGGCCTTGCAGGGCGGGGGCAGCCACGGCGCCTTCGCCTGGGGCGTGCTGGACCGGATCTTCGAGGCGGACGTCTTCGACGTGAAGGCCATCGTCGGCACCTCCGCCGGCGCGATGAACGCCTCCGTCGCGGCCTACGGCCTCGCCAAGGGCGGGCCGGCCGGCGCGCGGGAGGCGCTCTCGGCCTTCTGGGGCCGGATTTCGGACGCCGCCAAGTCGAGCCCGATGCAGCCCACATGGCTCGACCGGATGATGGGCGTCGGCAATGTCGAATACTCGCCGGCCTTCATGATGATGGACGTGATGAGCCGCTTCGCCTCGCCCTACCAGCTCAACCCGATGAACGTGAACCCGCTGCGCGACGTGCTGGCGGCGAGCATCGATTTCGACTGGATGCATGAAGAAAAGGCGGTGAAGCTCTTCATCTGCGCCTCCAACGTGATGACGGGGAAAATCCGCGTCTTCACGGAGAAGGACCTCTCGATCGACGCGGTGCTCGCCTCCGCCTGCCTCCCCTTCATGTTCCAGGCGGTGGAAATCGACGGCGAGCACTACTGGGACGGCGGCTATATGGGCAACCCGCCGCTCTACCCGCTGATCTACGAGGGCGGCTGCCCGGACATCCTCATCGTCCAGCTCAACCCCATCGTCATCGACGAGCTGCCGAAGACGAGCCAGCAGATCATGGACCGGATCAACACGCTCTCCTTCAACTCCTCGCTGATGCGGGAGATGCGGGTGATCTCCTTCGTCTCCAAGCTGATCGACAAGGGCTTCGATGATGACGGCAAGCTGAAGCGGGTCTTCATCCACACCGTGGACGGGCAGGAGAGCCTGAAGGGCTTCGGCGTCTCCTCCAAGCTGAATGCGGACAAGGCTTTCCTGACCCATCTCTTCGAGGCGGGCCGGCGAGAGGGCGAGGCCTTCATCGCCGCGCATCTCGATGATGTGGGCGTCCGCTCCTCCACCGATATCGATACGAAATTCCTCTGACCGGCAGGCGCCCATGAACAAGGCCGAAATTCTCGCCCTCCCCTCCATGCCCGCGGCGGGCCCGAGCTATCCGCGCGGGCCCTACCGGTTCGTGAACCGGGAATACATGATCATCATCTACGAGAGCGACCCGGACGCGATCCGCGCCGCGGTGCCGGAGCCGCTGGAGCCGGACCCGTCGAACCAGGTTTTCTACGAATGGATCAAGATGCCGGATTCCTCCGGCTTCGGCGACTATACGGAATCCGGCGTCGTCATCCCCTGCAAGTTCAACGGCGAGGCCTGCAATTTCGTCGCCCAGATGTATCTGGACGACGATCCGCCCATCGCCGCGGGCCGCGAGATCTGGGGCTTCCCGAAGAAATACGCCCATCCGAAGATGGAGGTGGTGGAGGATACGCTGACAGGGCGCCTCTCCTACGCGGGCGTTGAGGTCGCGGTTGGCACGATGGGCTACAAGTTCGAAAGCCATGTGCGGAACCCGGAACGCTCCGCCGCCGCGCTCGCCAAGACTCAGTACAACCTGAAGCTCATCCCGGGCGTGGACGGAAAGCCGGCCATCGCGCAGCTGGTGAAGTACAATCTCACGGAGATCACGGTGAAGGGCTCCTGGTCCTCCCCCGCGCGGCTCCATCTCGTGCCGCATGTGAACGCGCCGGTTGCGGACCTTCCGGTGCGGAAGATCGTGACGGGCCGGCACATCATCGCCGACCTGACGCTGCCCTATGGCGAAGTGGCGGTGGACTATCTGAAGTAGGCGGAGGGGCGGGCGGCTTTCCTTTCGCAGGGCTCCGGGATAGACGGCGCCATGCCCGAAAGCGACGCCGCCCGCCCCGTCATCCGCCTCCGCCCCAACCGGGGGCGCCGCTTCTTCGAAGGGGCGCCCTGGCTCTACGACGACGAGATCGTGACGGACCGGCGCACGAAGGCGCTGGCGCCCGGAACGATCGCCACGCTGGAAAGCGCGGAGCGCGCGCCTCTCGCCACCGTCACCGTCAATCCGGGCTCGACGATCATGGCGCGGGTGCTCGACGCCGACCCCGAGGCGGAGATCGGCCCGGACTGGCTGCGCCGCCGCCTCGCCGCCGCGCTCGCGCATCGCGAGCGGCTCTACCCCGATCCCTATTACCGGCTTGTCCACGCCGAAGGGGACGGATTGCCCGGCCTCGTGATCGACCGCTTCGGCGCCGCCGCCGCCGTCCAGCCGAACGCGGCCTGGGCGGAGGCCATGCGCGGCGAGATCTGCGACGCGCTGGCCGCGGTCGCCGGCGTCACCACCATCGTGGTCAACGGCGCGGGGCGCGCGCGCGCGCTCGAAGGGCTGGAGGCGGAGGTCTTCGTCGAGCGGGGCGACGTGGCGGGGCCCCGGCCCGTGCCGATGAACGGCGCCTTCTACCTCGCGGACCTGCTCGGCGGGCAGAAGACCGGGCTCTTCTACGACCAGCGGCCGAACCACGCCTTCGTCGCCGCGCTTTCCGCCGGGGCGGAGGTGCTCGACGTCTTCTCCCATGTCGGCGGCTTCGCGCTCGCCTGCCTTGCGCGCGGGGCGGCGACGGCGCTGGCGGTGGACAGTTCTGCGCCCGCCCTTGCGCTCGCCGAGCAGGGCGCCGCGGCGGGCGGGGCGGCGGACCGCTTCGCGACGCGGCGCGGCCAAGCCTTCGACGTGATGCGCGCGCTGAGGGATGAAGGGCGGAGCTATGACGTCGTCATCTCCGACCCGCCGGCCTTCGCCCCCGCCAAGGCGGCGCTGGAGAAGGGATTGCGGGCTTACGAGACGGCGGCGAAGCTCGCCGCGTCGCTCACCCGGCCGGGCGGCTATCTCTGCCTCTGCTCCTGCTCCCATGCGGCGACGCCGGACCTTTTCCGCTCCGCCTGCGTCGCCGGGATCAGGGCCTCAGGCCGCACGGCGTCGCTCGTTCACGAGGGCCGGGCGGGGCCGGACCATCCGGCGCATTTCGCCCTGCCGGAAACGTCCTATCTGAAAGCGCTGGTCTTCCGGCTCGCATGATCCTCTGTCTCGACGCCTGCGCGCTCTATCCGGTCGCGCTTCGGGAGATGCTCATTGCCTATGCCAAGGCCGGGGGCTTCACGCCCGTCTGGTCCGCACGGGCGGCGGAGGAATGGGCGCGGGCGGCGGGCGCAAAGCAGGGCGAGGCGGCGGAGATGCTGGCGCGGGGGGACGCGGCGCGGATGCGCGCAGCCTTTCCCGATGGCGAGATCGACGCTGCGGGGGACTTCGAAGCCGGATTTGGGGGGCCGGACCCGGCGGACGCCCATGTCGTCGCCGCCGCGCTGGCCGGGGGCGCCGAGGCGATCCTCACCTTCAATCTCAAGGACTTTCCGCCCCGCGCGCTTCGCCCTCTCGGCCTCGTCGCGCTCCATCCGGACGCGTTCCTCGCCGGGGCGTTGAAGCGGGACCCGATGCGCCTCCGCGCCGCGCTGGCGGAGATGGAGCGCGCGGCGGGAGAGCGGGGGATGCGCGCCTTCCTGAAGCGGGCGGGCCTGCCGCGCTTTGGCAGGGCGTGGGAGATCGGCTCCTAGAGCGGCCTTAAGCCGGCGCGAAACCGGCGCATCCGCTCCTGATAATGCAGAGCGGACAGGCGAAGCCGCGCCATCGCGTCCTCGTCCAGCTCCCGCACCGGCTTCGCGGGCGAACCCATGATAAGCCAGCCGTCAGGAAATTCCTTGCCTTCCGTCACCAGCGCATTGGCGCCGACGAGGCAGCGCCTCCCGATCCGTGCGCCGTTCAGCACCGTCGCCCCCATGCCTATCAGCGCCCCCTCGCCGACCGTGCAGCCGTGGAGGATCGCCTTGTGCCCGATCGTACAGCCCGCCCCCACGGTGAGCGGGAAGCCAGGGTCGGTGTGCAGCACTGAGCTTTCCTGCACGTTCGATCCGGGGCCGATGTCGATCAGCTCGTTGTCCCCACGCAGCACCGCGTTGAACCAGATCGATGCTCCGGCGCCGAGCCGGACATTCCCGACCACGGCCGCGCCCGGCGCGATCCAGAAATCTCCGTCCTCCGGCGTCTGTGGCGCGACGCCATCGAGCGCATATAGACCCGTCATGCCTGCCTCCCTTCGAATTCCTCGCCGAGGCGCCGCACGAGGCCGGTGAGGCCCGGCCGCCGCATCCGGCGCAGCCGCTCCGCTTTCAGGATCGCGAAGACCTCCGCCGCGCAATCGTCGATATCCTCGTTCACGAGGACGTAATCATAGGCATCCCAGTGGCTGATCTCGCTCAGGGATTTCTCCATGCGCCCCGCGATCACTTCCGCGCTGTCCTGCCCGCGGGCGCGGAGGCGGGCCTCGAGCGCGGCGATGGAGGGCGGCAGGATGAAGACGGAGACGGCGGCGTCGCGCAGCGGCGAGTTCGCGATCTGCTGCGCGCCCTGCCAGTCCACGTCGAAGATCACGTCGCGCCCGGCGGAAATCGCCGCCTCGACGGGCGCGCGCGGCGTGCCGTAGCGGTTGCCGAAGACGGTGGCGTGTTCGAGGAGGTCGCCCGCCGCCACCATCTCCGCGAAGCGCTCCGCGCTGACGAAATGATAATCCGCCCCGTCCCTCTCCCCCGGCCGCGGCGGTCGCGTCGTGGCCGAAATGGAAAACCCGAGGTCGGGCTCCGCCGCGAGGAGCCGGCGGGAGATCGTGCTCTTCCCCGCCCCAGAGGGCGAGGAAAGGATGAAGAGGAGCCCGCGGCGCTGGAGATCCATGCTCATTCGACGTTCTGCGCCTGCTCGCGGAGCTGGTCGATCACCACCTTGAGGTCGAGCCCGATGGCGGTGAGAGCCGCGCTCCCGGCCTTCGAACAGAGCGTGTTCGCTTCGCGGTTGAATTCCTGCGTCAGGAAATCGAGCTTCCGCCCGACCGGCCCCTTCGCGGAGAGGAGCGCGCGGGCGGCATCGACATGGCCGCGGAGCCGGTCCAGCTCCTCCCGCACGTCGGCCTTCACGGCAAGGAGGGCGAGTTCCTGCGCCAGACGCTCCGGCGCGGGCTCCGCTCCCGCCTCCTGCAGCCTCGACACCCGTTCGGCAAGCCGTGCCGGCGCGCCCGCCTCCTGCTCGGCGAAGGCCGCCTCCGCCGCGTCGGTCAGGGCGGCGATGCGGTCGATCTGCCCCGCGAGTGTCGCTGCCAGGCGCCCGCCTTCCTCCGCCCGCGCCGCGTCGAGCGCGGAGAGGAGCCGGTCTAAAGCGGCGCGGAAGGCGGGGGCGGCCGTCTCGTCCGGCGCCGCGGCGCCCGCCTCCATGACGCCGCGAAGGGAGAGGATCTCCCCGAGGCTCGCCGGCTGAAGGTCCAGCCCGGCTGCCGCAGCGCGCGCCTCAACGACTTTCGCCGCCGCGATGGCGGTGTCGAGCGCGGCGAGGTTGAGCGCGGGCGCGCCCGTCTCGCCCGCCTCGTCCGGCCTGAGCGCGACGGAGACGGAGCCGCGGGCGAGGCGCTTCGCCGCCGCGGCGCGAAATTCCGGCTCCAGCGATTCGGTCCCCTCGGCGAGGCGCAAGCGCAGCTCCAGCCCTCGCCCGTTGACGCTGCGGGCCTCGAAGCGCCAGCGCCGCCCCCCGGCCTCGAACGCCTCTGCGGCGAATCCCGTCATCGACCGCATAGAGCCACCCTCCCGATTCCGGGCGCAGGTTATGGCGGAGGCGCGCCCACGCCAAGGGCGGCGCGGCGCCCCCTTTCGGATGGCACGGCATTTGCGAGGCATTGTTCGCAAAATCCCCGAAAACCGGGGCCCTGGCGAGACGGAAGAGGAAAAAGAACATGGACATCAGCGGCGGCGGCAATCACTCTGAGGGCCTGTGTTCCGAAACGAAGCGGCATCGCGGGAAACCGAGGGTCGAAATGAAACATCCGGGGTCGGAAGCGCTCTATCATTTCTGGTCCGCGCTCCGCGCCGGCCGCTCTGCGCCATACAAGGCGGAGGTCACGGCGCAGGGCCTGGGGCGGACCCTCTCGGCCCATGTCTTCATGCTCGAGGCGCTCACGGGCGGCGAGCTGCGCTTCCGTCTCGGCGGCTCCGCGCTCCACGATCTCTTCGGCATGGAGCTTCGGGGCATGAGCGCGCTGTCCGTCATGGAGGGTGAGAGCCGGGCCCGGTTCGCCGACCTTGCGCAGGAAGTGCTCGCCTCCGGCGTCGTCGGCGTCCTTTCCGGCGAAGCCGTAGCCGCCGGCGGCGAGGCGGTCGGCATCGAGATTGTCCTCGCCCCGCTTCGCAGCGATTTCGGCCGGATGGACCGACTGCTCGGCGCGATCCACACGCTCGACGGCGCGCGCGAGGTGGCGCCCGTAGCGCGGCGTTGCCGTCTTTCCGATGGCTCGATCCGCGGCCTCGCCGCGATGGAGGGGCCGGCGGCGGCCCTGCCGGGCTTCGCCGAGGCGCCGGCCGGCTTCGCCGGCAAGAAGCCTGAACTCCGAGTCGCCGGCGGCGCCTCCAGCCCCGCTCCCCGCCGCGGCGTGCGGCGGCGCGACCATCTGCGGGTGGTGAAGGGCTGAAGCCTCAGTCGCCCATTGCGCCGGCGAGGGCGCCGGCAAGGTCGCCATAGCCGGTGAAGCGGCGCCGGTATTCGAGCCCGAGCCGCCGCGCCGCCTCCTCCGCCTTCGCGTCGAGCGCGGGGTCGTCGGTCTGCGCCAGATAGATCAGCGCCTCGTAATTGCCGAAGAGCATGTCCCGCAGCTGCGGATGCCGGTCCAGCCCCATCGGCCGCCAGACGAAGGCGTCGAACTGGCGGACGAGGAAATCGGTGAGGTAGAAGGCGCGCATCTCCTCGTCGCCCCGTGCGGCGAAGGCCTGGTTCCCGTCGAAAAAGCTGTAGCAATGGGGGCCGGCGATCCGCTCGACGCCCTCCTCCTCGCACATCCGGTCCAGCATCCCGCCGGTGCCGCAATCGGCGTAGAGGACATAGATGCGCCGATGCCCGCCCGCCCTCCCCTTCGCGACCGCCTCGCGCACCGCGCCGGGGATCTTCTCGGGAAAGAGATGCAGCTTCGCGGGCAGGCAGACGAGATCGAGATGCGCCCAGCCGTTGAGCCGCTTGAGCGCCAGAACCTCATGAGCGAGCGCGCCGCACGCTATGACGAGGAGCCGGCCCTCGCCGGCCGGCTCCGAAAGATCGAGCCCGGTTTCGGTCAGCGCCCTGTCGCTGACCGGCGCCGTCAAGCCAGGGCCCGATTATGCTTTCGCGCGACGAGGCTCTTCGCCGTCTCCACCGCGACCGCGGCGTCCCGGCAATAGGCGTCGGCGCCGATGGCCTTGCCGAATTCCTCGTTGAGCGGCGCGCCGCCGACGAGGATGATGAAGTCCTCCCGCATCCCCTTCTCCACCAGTGTGTCGATCACGACCTTCATGTAGGGCATGGTCGTGGTGAGGAGGGCGGACATGCCGAGAATGTCCGGCTTCTCCCGCTCAAGCGCCTCGAGATATTTCTCGACGGCGTTGTTGATTCCGAGATCGGTGACCTCGAACCCGGCGCCTTCCATCATCATGGCGACGAGATTCTTGCCGATGTCGTGGATGTCGCCCTTCACCGTGCCGATCACCATGCGGCCAAGCCTGGGCGCGCCCGTCTCGATCAGCAGCGGCTTCAGGATCGCCATGCCGCCCTTCATCGCGTTGGCGGCGAGCAGCACCTCGGGCACGAAGAGAATCCCGTCGCGGAAGTCGATGCCGACGATCCGCATCCCCTCCACCAGCGCCTTGGTGAGGATGTCATAGGGCGTCCAGCCGCGTTCGAGGAGGATGTGGACCGATTCCTCGATCTCCTCCTTCAGACCGTCATAGAGATCGTCATGCATCTGCTGCACGAGCTCGTCGTCGTCGAGTTCGGAGAGGATGATCTCTTCATCGTCGTCTGCGGCCATGTCTCGCCCCTTCGGCTCCGGGCGGCGCGCCCGATATCCAGCCTCAATCTACGGATATGATGCGCTTCGCGCAGCGAATGGCGACTTCGCGATGCGACAAAACGACAGATGGCTCAGCCGCGCCGCCTCCGGCCCTCGCGCTTCGGCGGCGCGCCTGCCGAACCGTCGTCGGCGGATGTGAAGGCGCCGAGCTTCGCCTCGACCTCTTCAAGGCTGGGCCGCCGCCCGCCCGGCGGCGTCGTCTCCAGCGCGCGGCGCATGGCGGCGATGTGCTCCGGCTTCGAGCCGCAGCAGCCGCCGATGATCCGCGCGCCCGAATCGCGGGCGAGAAGCGCGTAGTCCGCCATCAGCTCCGGCGTGCCGGAATAGACGATCTTGCCGTCCTGGTAGGAGGGGATGCCGGCGTTCGCCTTCGCGATCAGCACCGCGTCCGGCGCTGCGGCGGAGAGGCCGAGCAGCGTCCGCACGAGGTCCGAGGCGCCGGTGCCGCAATTGGCGCCGAAGGCGATCGGGGCCTTCGGGAGCATCGGGGCGATCCCGGCATAGCCCGGCGGGGTGACGCCCATCATGGTGCGCCCCGCCGTATCGAAGCTCATCGTGCCGCAGAAGGGCGCGCCGAGCCGCGCCGCCGCCTCCGCCGCCGCGCGCATCTCCTCTTCCGAAGAGATCGTCTCGGCCCAGAGCACGTCCGCCCCGCCGTCGAGGAGGCCGCGCGCCTGCTCCTCGAACATCTCCACGGCCGCCTCATGCGTCAGCGGCCCGACCGGCTCCAGAAGCTCGCCTGTCGGCCCCATGGAGCCCGCGATGATGACCGGCCTTCCCGCCCGATCCGCCTCCGCCCGCGCCAGCTCAGCCGCGCGGCGGTTGAGCTCATAGGCCCGGTCCTGATGGTTGTGGAGCTTCAGCCGCGCGCGCGTGCCGCCGAAGGAATTGGTCAGGATCAGGTCCGATCCCGCCTCGATGAAGCTGCGATAAAGCGCGCTGATCCGCTCCGGATGGTCGACGTTCCAGAGCTCGGGAGGCTCCCCGGCCTCCAGCCCCATCGCGAAAAGATTCGTCCCCGTCGCGCCGTCGGCCATGAGCCAGGGGCGGATTTCGAGGAGTTTCGAGAGGGCGTCGGTCATGGTCGTCTCGCTTTGTTGCGGTGCGAGACAATAGGCGCATCGGCGCGGGATGCAAAGGGGGCCGCTCAGTGCGGCCCCCGATACGCCGTCAGACCACGCCGAAGGCCAGCATCGCGTCGGCGACCTTCTTGAAGCCGGCGACGTTGGCGCCCTTCACATAGTCCACATGGCCGTCCGGCTCGGAGCCGTGGCGGACGCAGGCGTCGTGGATGTCGTCCATGATCTTCCGGAGCGCGAGCCGCAGGTCCTCCTCCGTCCGATGCAGCCGCGCGGAGTTCTGGCTCATCTCGAGGCCGGACATGCCGACGCCGCCGGCGTTGGATGCCTTGCCCGGGGCGTAGAGGATGCGCGCCTCGTGGAAGGCGGCGATGGCCTTCATGTCGCAAGGCATGTTCGCGCCTTCCGAGACCGCCTTGCAGCCGTTCTTCAGGAGCGTCTTCGCGTCGTCCCCCAGAAGTTCGTTCTGCGTGGCGCAGGGCAGGGCCGCGTCGCAGGGCACGCCCCAGGGGGTCTTGCCCTCGTGATACTCGCCGCCAAATTCGGCGACATAGGCGGAGATGCGGGCGCCGCGCTGCTTCTTGTGCTCCTTGACCCAGTCGATCTTCTCCTGGGTGAACCCGTCCGGGTCGAAGATGAAGCCCCCGGAATCAGAGAGCGTCACCGGCTTGCCGCCGCGATGGAGAATCTTCTCCGCCGCATGGGTCGCCACGTTGCCGGAGCCGGAGATGACCGCCGTCTTCCCCTCGATCTCCTGCCCGATATGGTGGAGCATGTTCTCGAGGAAATAGACCGCCCCATAGCCCGTCGCCTCAGGCCGCATCAGCGAGCCGCCATATTCGAGGCCCTTGCCGGTCAGCACCCCCTCGAAACTGTTCGTGATGCGCTTGAACTGGCCGAACATGTAGCCGATTTCCTTGCCGCCCACGCCGATGTCGCCGGCCGGCACGTCGATGTTCGCGCCAACATGGCGATAGAGCTCGGTCATGAAGCTCTGGCAGAAGCGCATGATCTCATGCTGGCTCTTGCCCTTCGGGTCGAAGTCCGCGCCACCCTTGCCGCCGCCCATCGGCAGGCCCGTGAGCGAGTTCTTGAAGGTCTGCTCGAAGCCGAGGAATTTCAGCACGCCCTGGTTCACCGAGGGGTGGAAGCGGATGCCGCCCTTGTAGGGCCCGATCGAGTTGTTGAACTGGACGCGGTAGCCCCGGTTGACCTGCACCTCCCCGTTGTCGTCCGCCCAGGAGACGCGGAAGGAGACGATGCGGTCCGGCTCCGCCATGCGCTCCAGCACCTTTATCTTCTCGTAGACCGGGTTGGCGTTGATGAACGGGATCACCGTTTCGGCGACCTCGTGCACCGCCTGATGGAATTCGGTCTCGCCCGGATTGCGGGCGACGACCCAATCCATGAAGTCGCTCAGATTGACAGCCATAGCGTTTCCCCTGCTTTTCGGCGACCGTTCTCGGCCCGCCCTTGTCATAGCGGGGAAACCGTGCGCCCCGCCGCACGCGCGGGTCAAGCGGGTTCCTGCCTCGGGCGGGCTCCGGCCTGTGCGTTCCTGCACGATAGCCGCCATCCTCCCGCCGTTTCGGGGGCTTGAAGCGGACAAGTTTCGTGATGATTATGAAAACTTAACGATATGCGGGCCTTGTGGAGGCCGCGAGGCGGGATCGGGAGGGGCGGATGGCTCTGACATTTCGGTTGGCGGGGCTCTGCGTCGCCGCTTTTGCGCTGGCCGGATGCGCCGTCCCGCCGCTTGATCCCACGACGGAGTTGAAGGGCGCAGGGCCCGGCGTCGACGGCTGGTCGCTCAACGAGGTGCGCGTCTCGATCCCCGAGGCGATGCCGGTCTCCGAGGATCCGGACATCCGCTATCCGTCGCCGGACACGCTGGTCTGGTGGGGCGATCCGCCGGGCGACCGGAAGGCCCAGGTCGCCGCCCTTCTTGCCGATGCGGCGCGCGAAGGGGCCGCCCCGGCGATGACCGGCGCGCGACCGGTCGATCTCACGATTTCCGTGATCCAGTTCCACGCGATGACGCCGAAGGCGCTGGCCACGGACATCAATCTCGGCGTCCACGAGATGCGCTTCGACCTCGGCGTCCGCGACGCGGCGACGGGAGAGATGCTGGCTTTCGAGTCCGACGTAAGCGCCGACATGCGGGCGCAGAGCGGTCCTGACGCGCTCATCGCCGAAGAGGAGGGGCGGGGGCAAAAGCCGCAGATCCACGCACGCATCCGCGCCGTCATTCGTCGCTGGCTGGGCGGCTGAGATCAGGCGGCGGCGCGCGCCAGCTCCCTCACCCGCGCCACCATCGCCCGGAGCCCGTTCGACCGTTGCGAGGAAAGATGCTGGTCGAGCCCGAGCTCCGCCAGCCGGCCCTCGACATCCGTCGCGACGATCTCGCCCGGCGTCCTGCCGCTCAGCATGAGGCGAAGGACGGCGATCAGGCCGCGCACGATCATCGCGTCGCTGTCTCCCACGAAATGAAGCCGCCGCGCCTGGCCCTCGCCCTCCAGCGACGGCGCGATCCAGACCTGGCTGGCGCACCCGTCCACCTTTGTGAGCGAGGATTTCAGCGTGTCGTCCATCGCCGGCATCTCCCGCCCGAGGTCGATGACATAGCGATAGCGATCCTCCCAATCGTCAAGAAAGGCGAAGGTCTCCGCCACGTCGTCGAAAGTCTCGGCGCTCATCCGCAGTCCTCCCTCCGGGGGCACATAGGCGGCGCGGGCCGGCGCGTCCAGAAGCGGCCTTTGCGCGGCGGAGCCTTTCCGGCTATTCCGGCTTCGTGATGCGGGGCAGGGAGGAACCATGACGCGGATCAGGCTCATCGTCGCGGCGCTCTTCGCCGCCCTCGCGCTTTCGGCCTGCGACATGGGGCCGATCTTCGACCCCGAGAAGGCGGAGGCGGAGCGGCTTGCCGCGCTTCCCGCCAAGGTGGCGGTTGACCGGATCGAGACGCTGGAGCTCGGCCGTCTCTATGACGGCTACGTGCTGACCGCCTTCGGCCTCGCGCCCGGCGCCGGGCATTATCAGCCTGAGCTGCGCATCCGCTATGAAGGGCGCCCGGCGGCGGACGGCTTCTACGAATACGATTTCCTCGTGCGCCCGCCGGCGGATGCGGCGGCGCTCGCCGGCGCGCCCGAATCCGCAAGGCGGATGCGGGCGGACGTGACGATGCCGGTCGCGATGCTGCGCGGCGCGCGGGGCGTTCGCGTCTGGTCCTCCCGCGACTCAATCGAGGGGCGGTTCTAGCGCTCCGCGCCGAGCGCGCCTTCCCAGAAAGCGGCCTCCAGCCGGCATGCCTCCGCGAAGAGCGCTGCGAGCGCCGGCCAGCGCGCCGAATCCTCCGTCGCCGGCCCGATCCGCCGCGCCGCCGCCCGTTCGAGCAGCCGTGCGTCCCGCGCCGCGGCCTCGCCGTAGTCCGGCCCGGCATAGGCGTCGATCCAGGCCGCGAAGCGCCGGTCCGCCGGCCGCGGCCCGGCGGCGAGCTTTCGCCCGATCTCCGCATAGCCGAGCACGCAGGGCGTGAGCGCGACGATGAGGTCGAGCTCGTCCCCCGCCAGCCCCGCATCGATCACGTAACGGGTATAGGCCACCGTCCACGGCGCCTCCCGCCCCCCGGCGAGCGCCGCGCGGTCTATCCCCTCCTCGGCGCAGAGCGCGACATGGAGCTCCAGCTCCGTCTCGACCAGGGCGAGGGAGACGCGCGCCGCCTCCCGCATCGTCTCCGCATCCCCCGCCTTGAAGGCGAGGAGGGACCAGGCGCGCGCAAACTGGACGAGGAAGAGATAATCCTGCCGCAGATAGCGGAGGAAGGCCGCCTCCGGCAGGTCGCCGCGCCCGAGCGCGCGGACGAACTCATGGTCCACATAGGCGTCCCAGTCGGCGCGCGCCTCCTCGCGGAGCCGGGCGAAAAGGGGGGAGCCGAAATCGCTCATCGGTCTGTCTCCATCTGGTGAAAATGGTGGATCGGCCCCACCCCGGAGCCGACGGAGAGCCTTCCCGCCGCCGCGATGGCGGCCGCGACGAAGACCTTCGCCCGCCGCGCCGCCTCTTCCGGCGGCGCGCCCTTCGCGAGCTCGGCGGCGAGGGCGGCTGAAAGGCTGCATCCCGTGCCATGCGTGTTCCGAGTCTCGACGCGCGCGCCCGGCAGCCAGGTCTCGCCCGCAGCGGTCAGCAGGAGATCGGGCGAGGCGGCGCCCTCGAGATGGCCGCCTTTCAGGAGGACGCCTCGCGCGCCGCGCGCACGGAGCGCCGCCGCGACCGCCGGCATCTCTTCCGCGCTCCGGGCCTCCGGCATGCCGGTCAGCGCCGCAGCCTCGGGCAGGTTCGGCGTGACGATGTCCGCGAACGGAAGGAGGCGGCGGCGCAGCGTCTCCGCCGCCTCCGGGTCGAGCAGCCGCGCGCCGCCCTTCGCCACCATCACCGGGTCGAGCACGACATGCGCGGGCCGCCAGCGCGCCAGCGCCTCCGCGACCGCCTCGGCGATTTCCGCCGTCGCGATCATCCCGATCTTTACGGCGTGCACCTCCACATCCGCGAACACCGCGTCGATCTGCTCCGCGACGAAGCCGGGCGGGATGAGGTGAACGCCGGTCACGCCTTGCGTGTTCTGCGCCGTCAGGGCGGTCAGCGCCGCCATCGCATAGCCGCCCGAGGCGGAGATCGCCTTGATGTCGGCCTGTATCCCGGCGCCGCCCGAAGGGTCGGAGCCGGCGATGGAGAGGATGTTGGGGATCATGCGCGCCTCCATGCCTCGATGAGCCCCCGCGCCGCCGTTTCCGGCTCTGGCGAAGCGGCGATGGCGGAGACGACGGCGAGGCCCGCGGCCCCCGCCGCCTTCAACCCCGGCGCATCCGCCGCGACGACCCCGCCGATGACGACGACGGGCCGCCGCGCGAGGCGGATCGTCTCCGCGACGCCTTCGAGGCCGAGCGGCGCGGCCGCATCCCGCTTCGTCGCCGTCGCGCGGAGGGGGCCGGCGCCGAGATAGTCCGCCGCCGGATCGGCGTCCGCCGCATGGGCCGGCGTCTCGACCGAGAGGCCGATCAGCGCCGAAGGGCCGAGCAGCGCCCGCGCCTTCGCCGGGCATTCGTCTCCCTGGCCGAGATGCACGCCCGCGGCGCCCGAGGCGGCGGCGACGCCGATCCGGTCATTGACGATCAGCGGCGCGCCGAGGGGCGCAAGCGCGGCGACGAGCGCGCGCGCCGCCTCCGCCAGCGCCATGTCCCCGCTCCGCTTGTCGCGAAGCTGGACGATCCCGGCCCCGCCCCTCGCGGCGGCGAGCGCCGTCTCGATCAGGCCGCCGGGCGCGTCCGGGTCAGTGACATACATCAGGGTGTAGTCCGGCGCGGGCCTCATGCCGGCTCCACCTTCGCCAAGCGGTCGAGCGCGGCGCCGTCCAGCGCGAAAAGCGCGTCAGGGAAGCGCTGCGCGAAATCGCCCGGCCCCGCCGCCGCCGCCGCCGCTCGCTCCCCTGCGACGCCATAATAGGCGAGCGCGGCGGCCGCGGCTTCGAGCCGGTCGCCTTCGCCCGCGAGGAAGGCGGCGACCACCCCGGTCAAGGCGCAGCCGATCGCCGTGACGCGGGTCATCACCGCATCGCCGTTCGCGATCCGGAAGGCGCGCGCCCCGTCCGTCACGAAATCCACCGGGCCGGTCACGGCGACGATCCCGCCCGTCAGGCGCGCCAGCGCCCGCGCCGCGTCCTCCGCCGCCGCAACATCGTCACCCGCCTCAACGCCGCGCCCGGCCCCGCCCGCGCCGGCGAGGGCGAGTATCTCGGAGGCGTTGCCCTTCACTGCGTCCGGCTTGAGCGCGACAAGGCGGGCGGAGACCTCGCGGCGATAGGCGGTCGCGCCCGCCGCCACAGGGTCGAGAACCCATGGGCGGCCGGCGCCCCGCGCCGCGCCCGCAGCCTCCGCCATCGCCGCCGTCCATTCGGGCGAAAGCGTGCCTATGTTGACGGTGAGCGCGGAGGCGATGCGGGCGAACTCCGCCGCCTCCTCGCGTGCATGGATCATCGCCGGCGCGGCCCCGGCGGCGAGCAGGATGTCCGCCATTCGCTGCATCGCCACATAATTCGTGATGTTGTGGACGAGCGGGCCCGCGCGCCGCATCGCCTCCAGCCTCTTTCCGATCTCCATCGTCCCTCCTTTGGCGGAGGGGGGCGGCGGATGCGCGGGCGAGGAGAGCCGGCGGTCGCCGCGACTTCCTCCGCCGGCATGATCCGGTTCAGGTTCAAAGGGTGCTTCTCAGCCCGGTCGCCCGGACGCCCCTGTCGCGATGTCTTCGTGACACGCCGCGCCCGGCGGCGCAACCCGTGCGATCAACGGTCGAGCGAGACGATCTTCACCCCGCGCGGCCCGGCGGAGAGCGCGATCTCCCCCCGCTTCAGCCGCAGCGCGTCCTCCCCGAATGCCTCGCGCCGCCAGCCTTCGAGCGCCTTCACCTCCGGCTCCTCCGCATGGGCGAGTTCGTCCAGCTCGGCGGAGGAGGCGATGAGACGCTGCGCGACGCCGAGATCGTCCGCCTTCGCCTTCAGAAGGACGCGCAGGAGCTCCGCCAGCGCCTGCCCGCCCGGTTTCTGCTTCGGCCGGTCCGGCGCGGGGGGGAGGCGAAGCGGCTGCGCCTGCCCGGCGGCGACGGCTTCGAGGATCTGGTCGAGGATCTCGGGCCGCCGCCCTTCCCGCTGGAGCGCGCGGGATTCGAGCAGCTTGTCCCGCGTCGTCGGGCGGCTCGCCGCAATTTCGAGGATCGCCTCGTCCTTCAGGATGCGCCCCCGCGGCTGGTCCCGCTCCTGCGCCAGCCGCTCCCGCCATTCGGCGAGCGCGCGAACGACGCCGAGAAAGCGCGCGTCGGTAGAGCGGGTCTTGATTCGCTCCCAGGCGGCCTCCGGCTCGGTGACATAGGTCTCCCGCGCCCTGAGCGCCTCCATCTCCGTCGAGACCCAGGCGGTTCGCCCGGTATCCGCAAGTTGCGCGGAAAGCTTCTCATAGATCACCCGCAGGTGCGTCACGTCCCCCGCGGCATAGACCAGCTGCTTTTCCGAAAGCGGCCGGCGCGCCCAGTCGGTGAAGCGGGAGGACTTGTCGAGCGAGGCGCCGGCAAGGCTCCGCACCAGCGTCTCGTAGCCCGCCTGGTCGCCATAGCCGCAGACCATCGCCGCGATCTGCGTGTCGAAGATCGGGGCCGGCACCTCGCCCATGAGGTTGACGAAGATCTCGATGTCCTGCCGCGCGGCGTGAAAGACCTTGAGCACTCCCGGGTTCCGCATCAGGTCGAAGAGCGGAGCGAGGTCGAGCCCTGCGAGCGGGTCGATCAGCGCGGCGTTCTCGGCCCCGTCCGCGTCGAGTGGCCGCGCGATCTGCACGAGGCAAAGCTGCGGCCAGTAGGTCCGCTCGCGCATGAACTCCGTGTCGATCGTCACATAGTCGGTCCCGGCCATCTCCCCGCAGAGCGAGTCGAGCTCGCCCTGTTCAACGATCATCCGATAGTCGCCCGCCATTGTCCGCCTTTTGGTCACGGTTCAGTCATTTTTACCTGTATCCTGAGGATCATGGATTGTATATGCGGTGTGTGGGGGGGGTGGCGTGGGGCCGAAGGACTTCCTCAACATGTGGTGGTCATAAGCGGGCCTATGGCGGCTGCGCAGCGTGCGTCCTGTGTGGCGCAGCTTCGTTGGCTTGGGTGGAAGAATGGCGCAGTACGGGACTGGTCATAAGGCTGAGAGCGCCCTTTCCGCGTCGCCTGTGGCGGATGCTTCGGCGCTGCTGTCCCGTGGCGGGCGCAGGGCCAGGGGGGCGCACACGCTCCTCGCGGAGGGCGTGGCGGTGTTCCTCCTGATGCCAGGTCTCGTCTTCTTCCTCGCGGGCGCGGCGGCGGCCCCGTTCCTGCTCTCCGCGATTCTGTGGACTTCGGTCATCCTCCTCTCGATGTCCCGCAATTTCCTCTGGGCCGACCTCCTGCCGCGCGACGCGCTGTCCGAATGGCCGCTCTTCGCGGGGCTGACCGCCAGCTTCGCCGCAGCCGCGCTGGCGCTCGGCCTCGTCTTAGCGCCCGGGTCCCTCTTCAGCCCCGAACCCGAGATGGCGCTGCGGCTTCTCCTCTACCCGGTCCTCGTCGCCCTGCCGCTGGAACTCTTCTGCCGGGCGCTCTTCTTCCGTCGCTACGGCAGGCTCTTCGCCTCGGAGCGCGGCGCCATCCTTTTCTCGGCGGCGGCCGGGGCGGCGCTCTGGGCCGCAATGGGCTGTGGCTGCGGTTTCGCCGCTTTCGGCGCGGCGACCGGCGCGGCGCTCAGCTGGGCCTATCTCCGCACCGGCCAGTTCGCGCTCTCCGTCGCGCTCAACTGGGCGACGGCGCTCGCCTTCTTCCTTATAGCGCCGGGGCTCGCGGAGTTCTGATCGGAGCGCCGGAATTTCGCCGCTTTCGCGTATGATGTCGGCGACCCGCGTCCGAAGGGGCGCAGGCCTGCATTGGAGGAATAGAAATGATGACGAGATGCGTGGCCGCTCTGGCCGCTGTGGGGCTCCTGGCCGCGTGCCAGCCTGACGGGACGGTGGGCCAGCGAACCGGCGCCGGGGCGATCCTCGGCGCGGTCGGCGGCGCCGTCGTCGGCGGGCTGATCGGGGACCGGCGCGGCGCCCTGATCGGCGCGGGCATCGGCACTGTCGCCGGCGCCGCCGTGGGCGCCCAGCTCGACGCGCAGCAGCGCGAGCTCGAGCGCAACCTCGAAGGCACGGGCGCGACCGTCACCAACACCGGGGAGGAAATCCGCGTGAACCTGCCGGCAGGCGTCACCTTCGCCTTCGACCGGGCCGAGATCCAGCCGCAATTCGTCGAGCCGCTCACCCGCGTCTCCCGCACGCTGGCGCAATATGAGAGCAGCCTGATCGACGTGGTCGGCCATACCGACAGCGTGGGCTCCGCCGCCTACAATCAGGACCTGAGCCAGCGCCGCGCCGACACGGTGGCGGACTTCATGTCCCGCCGCGGCGTTCTGCCGGCGCGCATCGCCGCCTTCGGGCGCGGGGAGGATCAGCCCGTCGCCTCGAACGAGACGGAATCGGGCCGCGCGCTGAACCGGCGGGTCGAGATCGTCATCACGCCGCTCACCGAAGGGTGACGGGCCGGGCGCGGCGCTTGACCGGGCGTCGCGCCGCGCCATTCTCGGCTCCATGACCGACGCGACAGCCTTCGCCGCCGCCCCATCAAGGGCCCGTCTCTGGGCGGAGTTCATCGCCTTGTTCGTCGGTCTGCCGCTCCTGATGGCGGCGACCTTCGGGCTCTACCCGCTCTTTCCCGTCCTGCTCGGTCTAGCCGGGCTGGCCTGCCTGCTCCTCCATTTTTCGCCCGCCTGGCGCTGGCGGAAGCTCCTGCAGGGGCCCGTTCTCGGCGAATGGCGGCTGATCCTGCTCTTCTCCGCCGCCACCGCGGCGGTCAGCTACGCCGTGATCATGCAGGCGGCGCCGCAGCGCTTCCTCTCGCTGCCGACCTGGAACACAGGGCTCTGGCTCGCGATCATGGCGCTTTATCCGCTTCTCTCCGCCCTGCCGCAGGAGCTGATCTACCGCTCGCTCTTCTTCGAGCGCTATGGCGCGCTCTTTCCCTCGAAATGGGCCGCCATCGCGGCGAACGGCGCGGCCTTCGCGCTCGGCCATCTCTTCTTCGGCCATTGGGTGACCATCGTGATGACGGGGATCGGCGGGGCCGTCATGGGGTGGGCCTATCTCCGGAACGGCTCGCTCGGCCTCGCCTGGGTCATCCATTCGCTGGCGGGGCAGATCCTCTTCACCTTCGGGCTCGGCATCTATTTCTACCACGGCGCGGCGGGGTAGGGCGGGGGCGCATTCGGGTCCCCATCGCCGCGCCGCCTGCCATCAGGTTGCGGATCGTCATCAGGAGCGCCCGGCGGATCAGACACGCGGCTGATCCGCCCGCGCCCGCCGCGGCGGTCACGATCGGATCTTTGACCGACGCGGCGGCTTGGCGCCCCTCGCCCTTCGGCTTACGTCTCCGGGCGACGGCCTCTGCGGCCTTCCCCCGGAAGGCCGCTGATCGAGGCCGTGGAGCCGAATGTTGACCGAGCGCCACTTGAGAGCGACCTCAAGGCGTCACGGCTCCGCGCCCTCCCCCCGCTCCTTGACTTGACCGCCGCCCTGTCGTTTCTCCGCCCCTGCCTTTCCGGGAGACGAAGATGCACCGCTATCGCAGCCATACCTGCGCCGCCCTCGGCGCCGCCCATGTGGGCGAGACCGTCCGCCTCGCCGGCTGGGTGCACCGCGTGCGGGATCATGGCGGCGTGCTCTTCATCGACCTGCGGGACCATTACGGCGTCACCCAGATCATCGCGGATGCAGACAGCCCGGCCTTCCGGGATGTCGAGCGCGTGCGCGCCGAATGGGTGATCCGCATCGACGGCGTGGTGAAGGCCCGCGCGCCCGAACTCGTGAACCCGAAGATCCCGACCGGGGAGATCGAGGTCTTCGCGCGCGAGCTTGAAGTCCTCTCCGAGGCGGAGGAACTGCCGCTCCCCGTCTTCGGCGAGCTGGACTACCCCGAGGAGACGCGCCTCAAATACCGCTTCCTCGACCTGAGGCGGGACAGGCTGCACCAGTCCATCATCCTCCGCTCGAAGGTCATCGCCTCGATCCGCCGGCGGATGACCGATCTCGGCTTCATGGAATACCAGACGCCGATCCTGACCGCCTCCTCGCCCGAGGGCGCGCGGGATTTCCTCGTCCCCTCCCGCCTCCATCCCGGCAAGTTCTACGCGCTGCCGCAGGCGCCGCAACAGTTCAAGCAGCTCATCATGGTCGCGGGCTTCGACCGCTATTTCCAGATCGCCCCCTGCTTCCGGGACGAGGACCCGCGGGCGGACCGGAGCCCCGGCGAGTTCTACCAGCTCGACCTCGAAATGAGCTTCGTCGAGCAGGAGGATGTGTTCCAGGCCATCGAGCCCCTGATGCGGGGCGTCTTCGAGGAATTCGGCGGCGACCGCCCCGTCACGAAGGAATTCCCCCGCATTCCCTATCGCGAGTCCATGCTGAAATACGGCTCGGACAAGCCGGACCTTCGCAACCCGATCGAGATGCAGGTGGTGAGCGAGCATTTCGCCGGCTCCGGTTTCAAGGTCTTCGCCTCCATGCTGGAGAACCCCGGCATGGAGATCCGCGCCATCCCCGCGCCGGGCGGCGGCTCCCGCGCCTTCTGCGACCGGATGAACGCCTGGGCGCAGAAGCAGGGCCTGCCGGGGATGGGGTATATCTTCTGGCGGGAGGAGGCGGGCGCGCTCGAAGGCGCGGGCCCCCTCGCGAAGAACATCGGCCCGGAGCGGACCGAAGCGCTGCGCCTCCAGCTTGGCCTGAAAGCGGGGGACGCCGCCTTCTTCCTCGGCGGCGACCCGGCGAAGTTCGTCGATGTCGCGGGCAAGGCGCGCAACGTGATCTGGGCCGAGCTTCAGCCGAACGGGGACTGGAAGAACGAGTTCAGGTTCTGCTGGATCGTCGATTTCCCGATGTACGAGCGCGACCCGGAGACGGGGAAGCTCGACTTCTCGCACAACCCCTTCTCCATGCCGCAGGGCGGCCTCGAAGCCCTGAACGCGGCGGACCCGCTGGACGTGCTCGGCTACCAGTATGACATCGTCTGCAACGGCGTGGAGCTTTCCTCCGGCGCGATCCGGAACCACAAGCCCGAAATCATGTATCGCGCCTTCGAGATCGTCGGCCATGACAAGACCTTCGTGGACGAGCATTTCGGCGGCATGATCGACGCCTTCCGCTACGGCGCGCCGCCGCATGGCGGCATCGCGCCCGGCATCGACCGGATGGTGATGCTGCTCGCGGATGCGGAGAACATCCGCGAGGTCATCATGTTCCCGATGAACCAGCGCGCCGAGGACCTGATGATGGGTGCCCCCGCCGCGCCGACGAACGAGCAGCTCAGGGATTTGGGGCTCAGGCTCGCGCCGAAGGGGTAGGGCCTCCGGTCAGGCGGCGGGCGCGCTTCGGCGCGCAAACCGCTATTTCTGATTTCTATTTATAATCAGATACATGGCCCCCCTGCGCAATGTGCGCATCCCTTCGCGCGGCTCAACCGAGCAGCCCCTCCACCAGCCGGCTCCTCGGCTCCGCCAGCCCGTCGATCACGTCGAAATGGTGCCGGCCCGGGATCTCCTCCGCCGCCGTCGCCGCGCCGAGCCCGGCCCAGATGTTGGCGAGGAGGGCGTTCTGCCGGCGGAATTCCGGCCGCTCCTCCGCCCCCGCGACGCAGAGGAGCCGCGCGCCCGGAACGGGGGAGAGGAGCGCGGGGCTTTCCGCCGCCGCCTCCCGGGCGTCGAGCCGGAGGTCGGCGTTCATCGCCGTGCGGAGGAGCGGCCGCAGGTCATGCACGCCCGAGATGGAGACGACGCGCGCGACCCGCGCCAGAACGTCGGCCGGGAGCGGCCCGCCCTCCGCGATCATCCGCGCCGCGAGATGCCCGCCCGCCGAATGCCCGGTCAGCCGCAGCGGGCCAGGAACGCGCCGCGCGGCGAAGGCGACGGCGCGCCCGATCTCCTGCGTGATCGCCGAGAGTCGCGCATCGGGCGCGAGCGTGTAGGAGGGCATGGCGACTGCCCATCCCCGCGCCAGCGGCCCGCCCGCGAGCCATGACCAGGTGGACTTGTCGAAGGCCCGCCAATAGCCGCCGTGGATGAAAACGACGAGCCCCTCGGCCGCGCCTTCGGGATGAAAGAGGTCGAGCCTCTGCCGCTCACCCGGCCCATAGGCGAGGTCGAGTTCGGCCCGCGCTCCCAGCGCCTCCCGGAACGAAGCCGCCGCCGCGGCCCAGCGCGGCGGATAGTCCGCGGCCCCGGCGATATGGGCGCCATTGGCGTAGGCGTCGTCCCAATCCTCGATCCGCGTCTCGTCCATCGCGCCCTCCTCGTCCTCAGGCCGACAGAAGGGCGGATGCGGCGCGGATTGTCGAGGGGCGGGGCCTCAGGCGAACTCGCCTTGCGCGAACCATTCCCCCCGCCGCTCCGCCCCCAGCGCCTCGAAGAGCCAGAGCCGGCGGCCGCATTCCGTCTCCGCCCGCCAGTAATCCCGCGGGCCGGAGCGCCAGGCCGGGTCGTCGAGCCACCATTCCGGTGCGATCCGCTCCGGCCCCTCGGCATGGGCGAGGCTCCAGGTCCGGCCGCGCCAGCGGAACCGGGCGGGCGGCCGGGCGGAGCCTTCCGCACTCATGGGTTCGGGCGGGAAGAGCGCGAGCGGGCGGATGCGCCCCCGGTCCGGCCAGCCGCCCTCGGGCGGCGCGGCATAGGCCGCCTGTGCGATGATCCAGCCCTTTTCCGGGATGTGGCTCTCCGCCGGCAGGGGGCGCGTGAGCCGCTCGAGCCCGATCCGCGCGCCGATCCGCGTCAGGAGATCGGCGAAATCCTCCCCCCCGCCGGCGTCACGCCGCGCCTCCGCCTCGGCCAGCGCCTCGAAATGGCCGCGACGCGACCCGCCGTCGAAGGGCTCCGCCTCCGTGACGGCGAGGCGCGCCGCGTCCGCGCCAAAACCGGTCTCCATCGCCGCGATCTTCGGCGCGAGGAGGGCGAGGAGGCGCGCCGGGTCCCGCCCCGGCCGGGCGAGCCCGATCTCCGCCGTCGCCCACCCCCCTTCCGCGAGCCGGAGCGAGAAGCGGAGCCGGCGCGCCCCCAGCCCCCGCTCCGTCAGCCGGGCGGAGACGCGCTCCGCAAGCCGGAGCGCCGCCGCCTCGACATCCGCGACGAGGCCGATCGGCTCGGGGAAGCTGATCCGGGCGGAAAGCGGCGGCTCCGCCCGGAGGGGGGAGATCGGCTCCGGCGCATGGCCCAGCGCCTGGTCGAGCCGGAGCACGAGTTCCGCGCCGAAGCGGCGGGCGAGCCCGGCGCGGGGCGTGAGCGTCAGCTCCTCGATCCGCCGGAGCCCGAGCCGCATCAGCCGCTCCGTCACCGCCTCCGGCAGGCGCAAGGCGGCGACCGGCAGCGGCGCAAGCGCCGCCCGCGCGCCGCCGACGGGGACGACGAGCGGCGGCGCCGGCGGCGCGGGCGGCGCCGCGGGCGGGCGCGGGCGGCGCGGGCTCCGCACCCGCGTCGCCCGCGCATCCGCCGCCACCGCATCCCCGCCCGGCGCGCCGCCGGGCCTCGCCCCCGCCGCATGGCGTGCGAGCGCCCAGGCCGCGCCGCGCGTATCCGCCACCGCGCCCCGCGCCGTGAACCCGAGATCGGAGAGCGCTTCCAGCGCCTCCGTCAGCGTCTCCGCCTCCCCGCCGAACAGATGCGCCGCCCCCGCGATGTCGAGCGCGAGGCCCGTCCACGGCCCCGGCGGCTCCGCGGCGACGAGGGGGCTCCAGCGTCCCGCCCAGCGCGCGAGGCCGGCGAGCGCCGCCGCCTCCCGCTCCGGCGCTGCCGGGCGGGTCAGGAGATCGGGCTGGATCGCCCGCGCATCCGTCAGCATCATGCCGGCGCCGAGCCCGGACGCCGCCGCCGCGCGGTTGACCGAGGCGAGCCGGAGCGCCCCGGAGATCTCCTCCACCAGGGCGAAGGCCGGCCCGTCCGCCCCCGCGCCGCTCCGGCGCAGCCGCCATTCCGCCGCGAAATGCGGCAGCCAGAGCGAGAGGATGCGGCGGCGCGGGGGCATGGTTCACGGGCGATCGCGGTTGGGGCGCGCCGGCCGGCTTCCGGCGGAATGCTGCTTTGTCCCAAGGTTGCGCATTCACGTCCGGGCGAAGAGATCGACGAAGGAACGCGCGCCGGGCATCCGCTCCCCTGGACGGCTCTTCGGCATGGCGACCCGGTAATGGTTCCTGTTATGTTCTTATATGCTGCGCCCGTCGATTCGCGCCAGACCCTTCAGCCGCGAAGCAGCGACCCGATCCGCCGCAGCGCGAGGAGATACCCCTCCGTCCCGCAGCCGGCGATCACCCCATCCGCCCGCGCCGAGACGAAGGAGTGGTGGCGGAAGCTCTCCCGCTTGTGGATGTTGGAGATGTGCACCTCCATCACCACGCCCTCGAAGGCGTTGAGCGCGTCGAGAATGGCCACCGACGTATGGCTGTAGGCGCCGGGGTTGATGACGATCGCCGCCGCCTCCTCCCGCGCCCGGTGGATGAGGTCCACCAGCGCCCCCTCATGGTTCGACTGATAGGCGGTGAGCCCGAGGCCAAGTTCGCCCGCCATCGCCGCCGCCGCCGCCTCGACATCCGCCAGCGTCTCCCGCCCGTATATTTCGGGCTGGCGCTTGCCAAGGAGGTTGAGGTTCGGCCCGTTCAGCAGGAACACCATCTTCTTCATGCGGCTGCCGCCTCGTCGACGAGCCCGGCCAGCGCCTCCGCCGCAAGGGCGAAGGAGCGTAGGCGCAGCGCGTGGTCATGGATCATGCCGGTGACCATGATCTCGTCCGGCCGATAGCGGGAGGCGAGTTCCGCGAAGCGCCGCCGCGCCGTCGCCGGCGAGCCTACCGCGGCGCAGGAGAAGGCGGCCTCCGCCTGCGCGATCGCCTCGGGCGGCAGATGGGCGGACAGGTCCTCGACGGGGCGGGGCAGGGGGCCGGGCCGCCCCATCCGGAGATTGGCGAAGCCGAGTATCTGGGAAGAGCGGAGATAACGCGCCTCCTCGTCCGTCTCCGCCAAAGTCGCGCCTACGGCCATGATGGCGTAGGGCTTCGCCAGATGCGCCGAGGGCCGGAATCGCGCGCGATAAAGCGTCAGCGCCTCTTCGAGCGCGAACGGCGCGAAATGCGAGGCGAAGGCGTATGGCAGACCGAAATGCGCGGCGAATTCCGCGCCGTAGAGGCTGGAGCCGAGAATCCAGACCGGCACGTTCGAGCCCTCGCCTGGCACCGCCCGGATGCGCGCCCCATCCCGCGGCGCGCCGAGATAGCCGATCAGCTCCGCCACGTCGGAGGGGAAATCCTCCGGCCCGGCGAGGTGCCGGCGCAGCGCGCGGGCGGTCAGCATGTCCGTCCCCGGCGCGCGGCCGAGGCCGAGGTCGATCCGCCCCGGGAAGAGCGCAGCGAGCGTGCCGAACTGCTCCGCGATCACCAGCGGCGCATGGTTCGGCAGCATCACGCCCCCGGCGCCGACCCGGATCGTCTTCGTCCCCGCCGCGACATGGCCGATGACCACCGCGGTGGCCGCGCTGGCGATGCCAGGCATGTTGTGATGTTCGGCGAGCCAGAACCGCCGATAGCCGCTCTCTTCCGCCATCCGGGCGAGCTCAAGGCTGTTGCGGAGCGCATCCGCCGCCGCCGCGCCCTCGGGAATCGGCGCGAGGTCGAGCAGGGAATAGGCGCGCATGGCTTGGTTCCTTCTTCGCCGAGTGTGGCGGGAAGATGCCGAAGCCGCGCGCGCCCGTCGAGTCCGCGTTGAGCGCGGACGGGGTTCAGCTCACGCCGAAGGCCGCATCCGCCTCCCGGCGCCAGAGCCGCGCGCCTGCGCTCTCCGCGAGCATCCAGAGAAGCAGGAGATGCGCTTCCCCCGGCGCAACCTCGCCCACGGCGGGCCGCGCGTCGATCAGCGCCGTGATCCGCGGGGAGAGCGAAACGGAGGCGCCAGAGGCGCGCCATTCGAGGGCGAGCGGCGTGGCGTCCGCCCGCGCAAGGGTCAGCACGCCGCCCCGCGGCAGCGCGGAGGCGGCGGCGAGCGCGAGGAGCAGAAGCGGCCGCCCCTCCGCGAAACGGAGCGAGCCGGGGGCCGCCGACCAGTCCAGCGTCACCTTCCGCCGGGAGAAATGGGCGGCGGCCGCCGCCTCCAGCTCCCCGCGCCCGATCGCTTCGGCCGGGTCCCGCGCGCCGAAGGCGAGTCGCAGGAACTGGAGCGTCGCGCTCGCCGCGCCGGCGCAATCGGCGATGAGGTCGATGACGTCCTCATGGCCGCCGCCCGGGCCCAGCAATTCCAGACCGTTGCCGATCGCGCCAACCGGGCTTATGAGATCGTGGCAGATGCGCGAGGCGACGAGGCCGGCGACGGCGAGTTCGTCGCTCATCGCGCCGCCTCCGGAAGAGAGGTCTGAGCCCGATGAGCCGATCCGCGCCCTATGAGCCTGGCGCCATCGTTCGCAGCCGGGCCCGGCCTGATTGGGGGCTCGGGCAGGTCCAGTCGAATATTGGCGGGCGGATCACGATCAATTTTCAGCATGCGGGCAAGCTCGTCCTCCAGGGGGGCGCCGCCGATCTGGAGCTGGTCGCCCCGGATTGGGAATGACGCCATTCGGGCCAGCATAGGGCATTGCGTCGCCATGATGGTTAACAGGCTTTCCCCGGGGCTTGTTGCGTCGTATCCGGCGCTCACCTAATGTCCGCGCCGATCGCGGGGAGGCGCCCGCGCGCAAAGGAGCGTTGCATTGCGGATCGACGCAGGCCGGTTCACCTTAAGGCTGGCGGAGAGCGAAGAGGATGTCGCCGCCGCGCAGCGGCTCCGCTATCGCGTTTTCGTTGAGGAGATGGGAGCCCGCCCGTCGGAAGAAGACCGTGCACTCCGGCGGGAGCGGGATGCGTTTGACCGGCATTTCGACCATCTTCTGCTGATCGACAACGAGGCGAAGCCGGAGGACCCGCTGGACAGGGTGGCCGGCGTCTACCGCCTCCTGCGTGGCGCGGTCGCGAGGAAGGGCTGCGGCTTCTACGGCGAAAGCGAATACGACCTCACCAAGATCAAGAACTATCCTCGCGAGACGATGGAGCTTGGCCGCTCCTGCGTCGGCCCCGAATACCGCGGCGGCGCGGCGATGCACCTGCTGTGGACCGGGCTTGGCCAATATGTCGCGGACCATGGCGTCGAGATCATGTTCGGGGTGGCCAGCTTCCACGGGAACGACCCGGCGAAACTCGCTGTCCCGCTTTCGTGGCTTCACTGGAACCATCTCGCGCCTGAAGATCTCCGCGTTCGCACGCGGGAGGAGTTCTTCGTGCCGATGGACGTGATCCCGCCGGAAAAGCTTTCGCGCGCCGAGGCGATGCGGCAGATCCCCCCGCTTATCAAGGCCTATATAAGGCTCGGCGGCTTCGTCGGGGACGGCGCCTTCATCGACCACGCCTTCAACACGGTGGACGTGTGCCTTCTCATGGACACGACGCGCATGGTGAACCGCTACCGCGACTTCTACCAGCGCGAATCCCGCGGCGCGACGGATCGCATCCTTGGCTGAGATCGCGACGGGCGCGACGCTGACGTGGAAGGAGGCGGAGCCCCCCGCGCTCCCGCCCGCAACACAGTTGCAGAAGCTGCGCGGCGGCCTTCGGATCGCGGCGGCGCTGATCGTGACGGCCGTGCTTCTCCTCGTCTTCGTTCTCGGGAAATGGCTCAAGGGCCGTTTCGGCCCGCGCGTGACCTTTCAGTACGGCGCGGCGCGGTTCTGGTCCCGCCTCATGCTGGCGCTTTTCGGGCTGAAGCCCGTGGTGCGTGGCCGCCCCATCAGGAAGGGCGGCGTCCTTGTGGCCAACCACGCCTCCTGGGCGGACATTCTCGCCCTCCGTTCGGTCACGCGGATCAATTTCGTCTCGAAGGCGGAGGTGCGGGACTGGCCTGGCGTCGGCCGCGTCGCCGAGCTTTGCGAGACGGTGTTCATCGAGCGCAAGCGGAGCCACGCCAAGCGGCAGCAAACGGACCTCCTCGAGCGGATCGTCGCGGGCGAGCTTCTCTGTCTCTTCCCCGAGGGGACGAGCACGGACGGCCTGCGCGTCCTGCCGTTCAAGTCCACGCTGATGTCGGTCCTCTTTATCGAAGGGGTGCATGAGGAAGCGATGGTGCAGCCCGTCTCCCTCGTCTACCGCCCCTCGCCGCGGCTTGGCCTGCCGGTGAACTTCTACGGCTGGTGGGGCTCCATGTCCTTTGAAGGGCATATCTGGGAGGTCGCGTGCCGCTCCCGCGGCGGGACAGTGGAGATCGTGTTCCACGAGCCTTCGCGCGCCGTGGACTGGGCGGACCGCAAGGCGCTGACAGCGCATTGCGAGACGGCGGTGAGGAGCGCCTTTCCGGCCGAAGCGCTCGCCTGAAGGTTGCGCGTTGGCTCCTGTCGCCCCTAGGCTCGCGCGGCAGGGCGGAGATTTCTCATGGCGCGGATCGACGGACGGGCTGGAAATGACGGGAGCCTTCGCGGCGGCGCGGCGGACGACGTCGTAAGCGGCCTTTCGGGTGCGGATCGGCTGGCTGGAGCTGGCGGCGACGACCGGCTGACTGGCGGCGAAGGGTCGGACAGGGCTCGAGGCGGCGCCGGAAACGATACCCTGATCGGGGACGATCCCGGCGGCGGCTCGACCCTCATCAACTCCGCCCGGATCGAGACGGGGCTCGACAGGCTCGTCTTCGCCGCCGTCGCGCCGGGGGATGACGCCTTCTTCCTCGTCGAGCAGCAGAACGGGGCCGTCCACCGGTTCGACCTCGAAACGGGAAGCTCGACGCCCTTCCTCGACCTGCCCGAGGGCGCGATTTCCACCGCGGGGGAGGAGGGATTGCTCGGCCTCGCCTTCCACCCGGATTATGCGGCGAACGGCCGCTTCTTCCTCCACCTCGTGAACGACGCCGGCAATGTCGAGGTGCGAGAGTTCAGGCGGGACGCCGACGATCCGTCGCGCGCCGATCCGGGGAGCGGGCGTACGGTGATCGAGATTCAGCATCCCGGCCGCACCAACCACAATGGCGGCACTGTCGCCTTCGGGCCGGACGGGATGCTCTACGTCTCCGTCGGCGACGGCGGAGGGCGCGGCGACCCGGACGGAAACGGCCAGAACCCCGACACGCTCCTCGGCGCGATCCTGCGGCTCGACATCGACGGCGACGATTTTCCCGCCGATGCGGCGCGCAACTACGCGATCCCGGCGGACAACCCCTTCGCCGTGGGGGGCGGCGCGCCCGAGATCTGGGATTTCGGCCTCCGCAATCCCTTTCGCTTCGGCTTCGACCCGGAGACGGGCGATCTCCTGATCGGCGATGTCGGACAGGGCCAGAGGGAAGAGATCAGCCTCCATCCCGCGGGCGCGCCGGGCGGGATCAATTTCGGCTGGAACATCCGCGAGGGCTTCGTGCCCTTCGCCGGCGGGCCGACGGAAGGGCTGACCGACCCGATTTTCGACTATTCCCGCGATCTCGGTGTGTCCGTCACCGGCGGCGGTTTCGTTCCTGAAGGCGGGGGGCTCGCGGGCGCCTATGTCTTCGCGGATTTCGTCACCGGGCGCTTCTTCACCCTCCGCGCCGTCGACGGGGCCGCCGTTGACGCAGTGGAGCGGACCGAACAGTTCGGCGGGGACGGCCTCCCGGAGAACGTCGCCGCGTTCGCGACCGGGCCGGACGGCGCGCTCTACGCCGTCTCGCTGCGCGGCGCGCTGTTCCGGCTGGAATTCGGCGCCGCGGCCGGAGCGGGGGACGATACGCTTCGCGGCGGAACAGGGGACGACCGCATCCTCGGCGGCGCGGGCGACGACCGGCTCTTTGGCCAGGCGGGCGAGGACACGCTGCGCGGTGGAGGGGGGGAGGACATGCTCAAGGGCGGCGCAGGCGCGGACATCATCCGCGGCGGCGCCGGGCGGGATCGGATCGAGGGGCGCGGCGGGGATGACGCTCTCATCGGCGGCGGCGGGGCGGATGTCTTCGTCTTCGGTCGCCGGAACGGCGACGACGATGTGCGGGGCTTCCGCGCTGGGTCGGACATAGCGGACCTTTCTGCGCTCCGCCTCGAAGGGTTCGAAGCCCTTGCGCAGGCGCTGTCGGACGGGCCGGAAGGCGCGCGTCTCGATCTGTCGGCGCTGGGAGGAAGCGGTTCGGTCACCTTTCACGCGGTCGCGGCAGCAGCGCTTCAAGCTAATGATTTCATTTTCTAATCTTGATGAATCCTCGTTGAAGATTGCCAAAAAGCGGCGCCGTTTTTTGACAAGTGGCCTCCGGGCTCTCTATCATTGGAAAAAATCGATCCACGAAACGCCGCGGCGAAGCGGGGCGAAAGCCCGGCCCGCTCTCCGCATGTCACGGGAGACGAAGACGATGAGACAGGGACCGGCCATCGCCATCGCAGCGCTGCTCGCCGCCTCCGGCGCGGGCGCCGCAGATCTTTCCATCGTATCCGGGGCCATCGGACGGGACATCGAGACGCTGCGCGGCAATCTCGACCGGTTCGAGGAGATGACGGGCCATACCGTCTCCATCGTGGAGATGCCGTCCTCCACCACAGACCAGTTCGCGCAATACCGGCTCTGGCTCTCCGCCGGCGCGGGCGATATCGACGTCTACCGGACGGACATCGTCTGGGCGCCGCAGCTCGCCGATCATCTCCTCGACCTCGGGGAAAGGGGGCGCGAGGCCGCGAAGGATCATTTCCCCTCCATCATCGAATCGCAGACGGTGGACGGCCGCCTCATCGCGCTCCCCTTCTACGCCGACGCGCCGGCGCTCTATTACAGGACTGACCTTCTGGAGGAGTACCGCCTCTCCGTGCCTGAGACCTGGGCGGCGCTGGAGGAGGCGGCGCGGACCATCCAGGAGGGCGAGCGCGCGAAGGGAGAGAGCGACTTCCACGGCTTTGTCTTTCAGGGAGCCGCCTATGAGGGGCTGACCTGCGACGCGCTCGAATGGGTCGCCTCGCATGGCGGCGGCGGGATCGTGGAGGCGGACGGGACGATCTCCATCAACAACCCTGAAGCTGCCGCGGCCATCGACATGGCCGCCGGCTGGATCGGGACGATATCGCCCGAGGGCGTGCTCGGTTACAAGGAGGAGGAGAGCCGCGGCGTCTGGCAGACGGGCAAGGCCGCCTTCATGCGCAACTGGCCCTACGCCTACGCGCTCGGGCAGGGCGAGGACAGCGCGGTCAAGGACCGTTTCGCCGTCGCCCCGCTTCCCTCCGGCGGCTCTGGCTCGGCTGCGACGCTCGGGGGCTGGAACCTCGCCGTCTCGAAATACACCGACGAGCCGGAGGCGGCGATCGAGCTGGTTCTGTTTCTCACCGGCGTCGAGGCGCAGAAACTGCGCGCCGTGCGCAATTCGAGCCTTCCGACCCGCCCTGCGCTCTATGACGATCCGGAGATCGCGGCGGCGCAGCCGATCATCCCGGAGTGGAAGGAGATATTCCTGAACGCGGTTCCGCGCCCCTCCGCGCCCACGAAGGGCGACTATAACGAGGTCTCCAAGGAGTTCTGGGACGCGGTGCACGCCACGCTCTCCGGAAACGGGGACGCCGCGCGCAACCTCGCGCGGCTCGAGGCGCGGCTCAAGCGGCTGAAGGGCCCGGGCTGGGACTGAGGCGGGTTTGAAGCGGGGAGGAACGACAGGCGGCTGCCGGCGCCGCACGGCGGCGCTCTTCCTCGCGCCCATGATGCTGACCTTGCTGGTCGTCGCCGGCTGGCCTTTGGCGAGGACCATCTGGTTCGGCTTCACCGACGCCTCGCTCGGAAACCTTGACGAGGCGCGTTGGGTCGGCTTCGCCAACTATCTCGAATGGTTCGATTATGGCGACGGGGAGGGGGAGTGGTTCGGCCTGCTGGCGGACGGGCAATGGTGGCGCGCCGTCTGGAACACCCTTTGCTTCGCCTTCGTCACTGTCAGCATCGAGACGGCGCTCGGCCTTGTCATCGCGCTCGCCCTCAATCAGAAGTTCCCGTTCCGCGGCCTCGTCCGCGCCGCGGTGCTGATACCCTGGGCGATCCCCACCATCGTCTCCGCCAAGATGTGGGCCTGGATGCTGAACGACCAGTTCGGGATCATCAACGACCTTTTCCTCCGCCTAGGCCTCATCTCCGCCCCGGTCGCCTGGGTGGCCTCGGCGGACACGGCGATGATCGCGGTGATGATCGTGGATATCTGGAAGACGACGCCCTTCATGGCGCTCCTCATCCTCGCCGGGCTCCAGATGATCCCGGAGGACATCTACGAGGCGGCGCGGGTGGACGGTGTGCATCCGCTCAAGGTCTTCCGCGAGGTGACGCTCCCGCTTGTCGCGCCGGCGCTCCTTGTCGCCGTCATCTTCCGCGCGCTCGACGCGCTCCGCGTCTTCGACATCATTTACGTGATGACGCCGAACAACTCGGAGACGAGGACGATGTCCGTCCTCGCGCAGGAAAACCTTTTCCAGTTCGACCAGTTCGCCTACGGCTCCGCCGCCTCCACGATGCTCTTCCTCGTCGTCGCCCTCGTCACGCTCGGCTATATCCGCGTGGCGCGGCTTACTCTCGGGGGCGCGCGATGAAGCTGGCGAAGGCGGCGGGCTTCTGGGCGCTGATCGTGGCGATCCTCCTTTTCGCGCTCTTTCCCTTCTACTACGCGATCCTGACCTCGCTGGAGAGCGGCACGGCGGTCTTCACCCCGAACTACCTGCCGGAGGCCTTCGACCTCTCGAATTACACGTTCGTGCTGGGGCAGGGCGTGTTCGGGCGGAACGTGTTCAATTCGATCCTTGTCGCGACGCTGACTGTCGCCATCTCCCTCGGCCTCGGGTTGACGGCGGCCTTCGCGCTGGCGCGCATCCCGTTCCGCGGGCGGGGGCTGATGCTGATGACGATCCTCTCCGTCTCGATGTTCCCGCAGATCGCGGTGCTGGCCGGGCTCTTCGAGACGGTGCGCGTCCTCGGCCTCTACAATTCCCACGGCGCGCTGATCTTCAGCTACATGATCTTCACGCTGCCCTTCACCGTCTGGGTGCTGACGACCTTCATGCGCGACCTGCCGAAGGAAGTGGAGGAGGCGGCGATCATGGATGGCGCCTCGCCCTTCGTCATCGTCACGCGCGTCTTCCTGCCGCTGATGTGGCCGGCTATGGTGACGACAGGGCTTCTCGCCTTCATTCAGGCGTGGAACGAGTTCCTCTTCGCGCTCACCTTCGTCTCCAGCGCCGAGATGCGGACGGCGCCGGTCGCCATCGCGCTTATCTCCGGGACCTCGGCGCAGGAGACGCCATGGGGCCCGATCATGGCGGCCTCCGTCACCGTGACCATGCCGCTCGTGATCCTCGTCCTGATCTTCCAGCGGCGGATCGTGGCCGGGCTCACCGCGGGCGGGGTGAAGGGATAGGAGAACGCATGGCCCGTCTGAGCCTCGAAAAAGTCTCGAAATCCTTCGGCGCCGCGAAGGTGATCCGCGAGGTCGATCTCGTTATCGAGAAAGGCGAATTCGTCGTCTTCGTCGGCCCCTCGGGCTGCGGAAAATCCACCCTCCTGCGCCTCATCGCCGGGCTGGAGGAGATCACGTCGGGCGAGTTGCGCTTTGACGGGGACTTGATGAACGACCGCCCGCCATCGGCGCGCGGCGTCGCAATGGTGTTCCAGTCCTACGCGCTCTACCCGCACATGACCGTGCGGAAGAACATGGCCTTCGGGCTGAAGCTCGCCGGAGCCGGGCGGAATGCGGTGGAGGAGAAGGTGCGGGAGGCGGCGCGGATGCTCGCCCTGGAGCCCTATCTCGACCGCCTGCCCAAGGAGCTTTCCGGCGGCCAGCGCCAGCGCGTCGCCATCGGCCGCGCCATTGTGCGGGACCCGCGCGTCTTCCTCTTCGACGAGCCCCTCTCTAACCTCGACGCCGCGCTTCGCGCCCGCACGCGGGTGGAGATCGCCGCCCTGCATGAGCGGATGGAGGGGACGACGATGATCTACGTCACCCATGACCAGGTCGAGGCGATGACGCTGGCGGACCGGATCGTGGTGCTGAACGAGGGTCGGGTGGAGCAGGTCGGCGCGCCGATGGAGCTCTACTCCCGCCCGACCACCCGCTTCGTCGCCGGCTTCATCGGCTCCCCGGCGATGAACCTCCTCGCCGCGGAGGCGGATGGCGAAGAGGTCCGCCCCGAAGGCGGCGCCCCGCTCCGCCTAGGGGAGGGCGCGGCCCGCGCCCGAACCATTGGCGTCCGCCCCGAGGATCTCGCGCCGGCGGCGGAGGAAGACGCGCTCTTCTCCGGCCGCGTCTCCCTCGTCGAGCGCCTCGGGGAGGCGGAGCTTGCGCATCTCGATCTCGAAGGCGCGGCGTCGGTGATCGTCAAACTGCCAAGGGGCGCCGGCGCGAAGCGGGGCGAGCGGCTCTCCGTTTCCGCCCCCGCCGAAGCCATCCACCTCTTCGACGAGGCGGGGCGGCGGATCGGCTGAGTCAGTCCAGGAGCGCCGCGAAGGCCCGCGCGCCCGCCGCCGGCCCCTCCGGGTGGGACCAGATCGCCGCGCCCGCAGCGATGAAATCCGCATGCGGCGCCAGCGCCTCCGCCAGCGCGAGCGTCATCCCCCCCTCAGCGACCGAGGGCGTGGTGATCGCCTCCGCCCACCATTCGAAGAGCTCCTGCTCCGCGATCTCCCCCGCGCCAAGCGCGCTTTCCGCCACCGGCCCGAGCGAGACGTAATCCGCCCCCGCCTCGGCGAGCGTCATCCCCATATGGCGCGAGGCGCCGGCATGGGCGCCGACGATCGCCTCCTCCCCCAACGCCTTCCGCGCCTCCCGCACCGAAAGCCGCGGATTGGCGAGATGCGCGCCGTCGAGCCCGAGCTGGCGGGCGAGGCGGAAATGATCGGTCAGGACCAGCGCCACGTCATGCCCGAGGCAGACCTCGCGCAAAGGGTCCGCCACGGCGCGGATCACCCCCTCCTCCTCCGCAGCGAAGCGGAGCCGCACGCAGGCGCAGGGCGCGGCGGAGAGCGCGGCGTCGAGCAGCGGCGCGAAGGACGCGCCCTCGGAAAGCGGCGGGGTGAGGAGATAGAGGCGAGGCTCGGTCATCGCCGCTCCATAGCGGAGCGGGGGCGGGCGGGGAAGGGGGCGCTACTTCAACCGGATCGGCAACCCCGCCGCCACGAACTCCACCCTGTCCGCCGCCGCGGCGATGCGCTGGTTGAGGCGCCCCTGCTCGTCCCGGAACCGGCGGGAGAGCGGCTCCATCGGCACGAGGCCGAGGCCGATCTCGTTCGAGACGAGGATGACGGGCGCCTGCGCCGCCCTCAGCGCCGCGATCAGCCGCGCCGTCTCCGCCTCCGGCTCCCGCCCCGCCGCCATGAGGTTCGAGAGCCAGAGCGTGAGGCAATCGACGAGCGCCGTCCGCCCGCCCGCCTCCGCGAGCGCCGCGGGGAGGTCGAGCGGCGCCTCGATCAGCGCCCAGTCCTCCCCCCGCTCCGCCTTGTGCCGGGCGATGCGCTGCGCCATCTCCCCGTCCCCCGCCTCCGCCGTCGCGATGAAGGCGCGGGGCGGCGCCGCGAGCGCCAGCGCGCGCGCGGACTTGCCGGAGCGGGCGCCGCCGAGGATGAGCGTGATCTCAGGCATCGGGCGCCTCCAGCGCGGTCGCGAACGGGATCTTCCGGGCGAAAGCCTCGGCGAAGCTGAGCCCGGCCCGGGCGATGAGGAGCGCGCGGATCGGCCCGGCATGCGTCACCAGCGCCGCCTCCGGCCCGGCCTCCGCCGCCGCCGCCAGCACCCGCGCCTCGAGCGCGGCGAAGGTCTCGCCCCCCGGCGGCGCGCGGCGGCGCGGGTCCTCCGCCCAAGGGTCGGATTCGCGGCGGGGAATGGCGAACCAGCGCTTCCCCTCCCAGGCCCCGAAATCGAGCTCCAGCAGCCGCTCGTCGAAGCGAAGTGTTGCTCCCGAAGCCTCGGCCAGCGCCTCCGCCAGTGCGCGGGCCCGGAAGGCGGGGCTGGCCATGACGAGCCGGAGCGGCGGCGCCGCCCGCCGCGCCGCCGCGATCTCCGCCCGCGCCGAGGGTGCTAGCCCGATATCGAGCCGCCCGTAGCAGAGCCCGGGCTCCGCCGCTGGCGTCGGATGCCGGTAGAGGATCACAGGAGCCCCGCCAGCAGCAGAAGCGCGCCCGTATGCCCGAATTGCTCCGCCGTGCCGAGCGTATCCCCGGTATAGCCGCCGATCCGTCTTGTCGTGAAGCGGAGAAGCAGCGCCGCGAGGGCTAGCGCCAGCGCCAGCGCCAGCATTCCGGCGGCCCCGCAGAGGAGCGCGGCGCAGGCGGCCGTCAGGATCGCGAAGCCCGCCTCGCCCCGCGTCGTCCCCGCCGCCTCCCTCGCCGCGCCCTCCTCCCGCGCATAGGCCCCGAGCGCGAGGGTCAGTGCGATTCCCGCCCGTCCCGCCGGCAGCGCAACGAGCAGAGCGAGCGCGCCGGCCTCGGGATCGAACGAGGCGAGCGCCGCCCAGCGGAGACCGAGCGAAAAGACAAGCGCCAGGGCGCCGTAGGTTCCGATCCTTGAATCCCGCATGATCTCCAGCGCCCGCTCCCGCGGCGCATGGCCGCCGAGAGCGTCCGCCGTGTCGGCCAATCCGTCCTCATGCAAACCGCCGGTGAGGACGATGAGGAGGAGGAGCGCCAGCCCCGCCGCGGCCGCCGAAGGCAGCGCGAGGTTCAGCGCCAGCCAGAGCCCCGCCGCCGGCAGGGCAAGGAGGAAGCCGACCGCCGGATACCACCGCGCCGCCCGCGCCAGCCGCCCTCGCTCCCACCCCGGATCGGGAAGCGGCAGCCGGGTCAGGAGCTGCGCGGCGGAAAGGACGCGGGCGAACTCCCGCCTCACCCGGCCTTCCCCGAAACGCCCGCGCTCTCGAAGCTCGCCATCTCGTTCAGCATCGCCGCGGCCGCCGTGACCAGCGGCAGGGCAAGGAGCGCGCCGGAGCCCTCGCCCAGCCGGAGCCCGAGATCGAGCAGCGGCGCGCCCGCCTCCGGCGCGGTCTCCAGCATCGCCGCATGGCCCGGCTCCGCGCCCCGGTGCGCGAACTGGAGGAAGGGCGCGAGCCCGGGCCGCGCCTTCAACGCCAGAAGCGCCGCGGCGGTGGCTATAAACCCGTCCACGAGCACGAGCGCGCGAGCGGCGGCCGCGCCGATCGCGGCGCCCGCCATCGCCGCGATCTCAAGCCCGCCGAAGGCCGCGAGCGCGTCCTCGGGAGAGAGCGGCCCGGGCCGCCGCGCCGCGCAGGCTTCGAGAGCCGCGCGCTTGCGCTCCAGCCCCGCCGCGTCATGCCCCGCGCCGGGGCCGACCAGCGGGCCGAGCGGCAGGCCGAGCGATGCGTGGGCGAGAAGCGCGGCGGCGGAGGTGTTGCCGATCCCCATCTCGCCGAGGAGGACCACCCCGGCGCCCCCCTCCACGGCGGCGTGGGCCTGATCCGCCCCGAAAGCGAGCGCGGCCGATACCTCCTCCGCCCTCAGCGCATCCTCGCGCAGCGCGTTGCGCGTTCCGGCGCGTATCCCGGCGCGCATAAGTCCGGGATGGTCCGGCAGGGGCGCAGCCACTCCGCAATCAAGCACCCGCACCTCCGCCCCCGCCGCCCGCGCGAAGACGTTCGCCGCCGCGCCGCCTGCGAGGAAGTTGAGGACCATCTGCGCCGTCACCTCCGAGGGCCAGGCGGAGACGCCCTCGGCATTCAGCCCGTGATCCCCCGCGCAGAGGAGCAGCGCCGCGCGCGCGTTCGGCGCCTCCCGCCCTTGGGCGAGCGCGAGGCGGAGCGCCAGCGCCTCAACCCGCCCGAGGGAGCCAGGCGGCTTCGTCTTGCCGTCGATACGCGCGGAAATGCGAGCGGAAAGTGCGGCGTCCGGCACGGCGAAAGACAGTCGCGAAAGCATGAAAAGCTCCTCAGCGTGTCGCGGCGGAGACGATCTTCACGGCGCCCAGGCCGACCAGAAGCCCGACGATCCCGTCGAGCCCCGCCGTCACCGCCCATTCCGCCGCCCCGCCCGCAACGGATCCGACCGCCTCCGCCGCATGTTGGATCAGCTCATAGGGCGCATGGAGCCCCAGTTCATGCGCGCCGTGGACGAGGATCGAGCCGCCGACCCAGAGCATCGCGGCCGTCCCCACAGTCGCGATGACGGAGAGGACGTAGGGCATCCCGAGCACGATCCCGCGCCCGAGAGCCCGCGTCGCCCCGAGCGAGCCGCGCGCCAGCCGGAGCCCGAAATCGTCCGCCTTCACCAGCAGCGCGACGGCGCCGTAAACCGCCGCCGTGATGGCGACCGAAACCGCGACGAGCGTGGCGGCGGTGACAAGGAACGGCGCATCTCCGATCGCGGCGAGGGAGATCGCCGTGATCTCCGCCGAGAGGATGAAGTCGGTCTTGATCGCCCCCTTGACCCGCGTCTCCTCGAGATGCGCGGCGTCCAGCGTCTCCGCCTCCTGTGCATGGCTCTCGGGATGGGGGTGGAGCGCATGCCATATCTTCTCCGCGCCCTCGAAGCAGAGATAGACCCCGCCGACCATCAGGAGAGGCGTCAGGAGGAAGGGCGCAAAGGCGTCGAGCACAAGCGCAGCGGGGACGAGGACGCCGATCTTGTTGAAGAGCGAGCCCTTCGCGATCTTCCAGACGATCGGAATCTCCCGCGCGGCGGGGAGGCCCGTGACGTATTTCGGCGTCACGGCCGCATCGTCGATCACGACGCCCGCGGCCTTCGCCCCGGCCTTCGCCGTCATCGCGCTGACATCGTCGGCCTGCGCGGCGGCCAGCTTTGCGATGGCGGCGACGTCGTCAAGGAGGGCGAGAAGTCCGCTCATCTCCGGGCTCCCGTGTTGCGGCGCATCATCTCCTACCGCAAGCGGTCAGGTCAGGCCAGCGCGGCGACGGCGGCGGCGAGGAGCACGATCCCCCAGGCTTTCCACAGGAGCGCGACCGCGGCGTCGATATCCGCCGGCCCGGCCTCGCGCCGCCCCTCCGGATTGATCCACGGCTGGTCCGTCATCTTCCCGTGATAGGCGCGCGGGCCCGAGACCGCGAGGCCGAGCGCGCCCGCCATCGCCGCCTCCGGCCAGCCCGCATTGGGCGAGCGATGCCGCCGCCCGTCCCGCAGCGCGACGAGCGCGGCGCGAGGGGAAAGCGCGGCGAGCGCGATGAGAAGCGCGGAGAGCCGCGCCGGGGCAAGGTTCAGGAGGTCGTCGAGCCGCGCCGCGGCCCAGCCGAAGCGCTCATGCCGTTCCGTCCTGTGGCCGATCATCGAATCGGCGGTGTTCACCATCTTGTAGGCGAAGAGTCCCGGCAGACCGAGGAGCGCGAACCAGAAGACCGGGGCGACGAGACCGTCGGAGAAGTTCTCCGCCGCGCTCTCCACCGCGGCGCGCGCCACCGCCGCCTCGTCCCCTGCTTCGAGATCGCGCCCGACGATCTCCCCCGCCGCCGCCCGGCCTTCCGCGAGCGACTGTCGGAGCCCGGCGGCGACGGCGGAGACATGGTCGACGAGGCTCTTCTGCGCCAGAAGCACAGCGGCGGCCAGAACCTGGGGCAACGGCTCCAACGGCGCCGCCTCTATCAGGGCGCCGACGCCCGCAGCGAGGCCTGCCAGGAGAAGGATCGCCGCCGCGCCCTTCTCTTTCCGGAAGCCGCTGGTGTTGAGCGCGCCGTCCAGCGTGGAGATAACCCGCCCGAAGACAACGACAGGATGGGGTATGCGCCGCCACAGCGGCTTGGGGTCGCCCATCAGGGCGTCGAGGAGGAGTGAGAAAAGAAGAACCATGCGCCTTCGGTCGCGCTCCGGCTGCGCGCAGTCAAGCCCCTCTTCGTCTGGCGCGTTGCGACGGAATGCGTTAGCGTCCGGCGCAAGCTGCGGAGAACGCGGCGCGAGGGACAGACGAAGAGGGACAGTGCCGATGCGGGATCGGGTTCAGGGCGCCGCGCGCGCCGTCATGTTTGGCGCGGCCGTCCTTACGCTCGCCGCCTGCGGCCTGCCCCGTTCCGGCCCCTATTTCGAGGACCTGCGCTACTCTCAGGAGCGGAATGACGGCGTCGACCCCGGCTTCGATCTCGTGCGCGTCACGTCCGGGATCGTGGAGGCCGCCAATGTGGCCGAGCCGCTGGGCTTCTCGCTCGACCTGATCGAGGCGCAGCCGGAGAAGACGGCGATACTCGGCGTCGGCGACGTACTTCAGGTCACGGTCTGGGAGCGGGGGGAGAACGGCCTCTTCTCACCGATCGGCGGGGCGACCAACCTTGTGACAGAGATCGAGGAGAGCGGGAACATCTACATCCCGTATCTTGGCCCCGTTTCGGCCTCCGGCCGCACGGCGGACGGGCTTCGGCGGCACATCATCGGGCTTCTGGCGGACAAGACGCTGGACCCGCAGGTTGAGGTTGCGCGGCAGACGGGTGATTCGAAGTCCATCACCATAACGGGCACCGCCGGCGTCGCCGGCGTCGTGCCGATCGAGCGCACCACGCGCTCGCTCCTTTCGCTTCTGGCGAAGACCGGCTTCTCCGTTCCGGACACGGAGGTGATCCGGGTCATCGTGCGGCGCGGTCCGGTCGAAGGTTCGATCTGGATGACCGATCTCTTCGAGAACCCCCAGTATGATGTGCCCGTGCGCGCCGGCGACGTCATCTTCCTCAATCGGGATCGCCGGTTCTTCCGCTCTCTCGGCGCCGTCGGCCAGACCCGGGTGCCCTTCCCGACGCGGGACGTCTCGGTGCTCGACGCAATATCCCTCGTCGGCGGGCTTCAGGGCAACGTCTCCGACCCGTCAGGCGTCTTCATCTTCCGGGTGGAGCCGCCGGAAATCGCGACGCGCGTCTCCGCCAACGCGCGGGCCGACGGGACGCGGAACATCGCCTATCTGCTGGATCTTTCCGAAGGCTCGGGCATGTTCCTTGCCGATCAGATGCTGATGCGTGACGGCGATGTCCTCTATGTCACTGACGCGCCGTTCGCCCGCTTCCAGAAGATCGCCGGCTCCGTCGCTTCCTTGGTCGGGTTCACGGGCGCCGCCGCTTCGACGGCGCGCGTCATTCCCTGAGAACCGGAGCGACGCAGGGCCGCCTCGGCCTCTGGTCCCTTTCGTTCCTGAGGGACGGCGCGCTCCGCACGGCGCTCGCTGCGGCGGGCTGGCGGCCGCGACCCGGCTTTCTGCCGCATGATGCAGTCGCCGTCTGGGGCCGGAGCACGGCTGCGCGGCGCGGGATCGCAGCGGCGCAACGCTCGGGCGCGCCGCTACTCACGCTGGAGGACGGTTTCCTCCGCTCCGTCCGGCCCGGCCGCTCCGGCCCCATCCTGAGCCTCCTCATCGACGATCTCGGCGTTCACCATGACGCCGCACGCCCCTCCCGCCTCGAGGCGATGATCGCCGAAGGCGGGGGGGACATCACGCGCGCCCGCGCCGGAATCGCCAGGCTCCGCGCGCTCCGTCTCTCTAAATTCAACGACTCGCCGGATGCGGAGGCGCTGCCTCGAGGTCATGTCCTCGTCGTCGACCAGACGCTCGGCGACGCCTCGATCGAAGGCGCCGGCGCCGGGCCGGAGGCCTTCGCGCGGATGCTCGCGGCGGCGCGGGCGGAGCATCCGGGGGCGGAGATCCTCGTGCGCCTCCACCCTGAGACCCTTGTCGGGAGAAAGCCCGGTCACCTCGAAGCCGAGCCCGGCGCGCGCCGGGCGCCCGTCAACCCGTGGGACGAGATCGAGGGCGCGCGCGCCGTCTACGTCGTCTCTTCCCAACTCGGAGCGGAGGCGATGCTGGCGGGCGTTCCCGTCCGCTGTTTCGGGCATCCCTTTTATGCCGGGTGGGGCGCGACGCACGATGAGGCGCCGCATCCGCGCCGCGCCGAAGAGCGTTCGGCGGAAGAGATCTTTGCGGCGGCCTGGCTCGCTTATCCGCTCTATTTTGATCCGTGGCGCGGCGGCCTCTCGACCTTCGAGGCGACGCTGGAGGCGCTCGACGCGCTTCGCCGGCATGACCGGATGACGAAGGGCGGCGCCGCTCTCGAAGCCGTACGGCTCTGGAAGCGGGGCCATGTCGCACGCATGTTCGCTCCCTATCCCGTCCGCTTCGGAAAGGCGCGGAAGGGGGAACGGCGCATCGTCTGGGCCTCCGTCGCGCCTCAGGGGGAGGGCGACGCCCGGATCGAGGACGGGTTCCTCCGCTCCTCCGGTCTTGGCGCCGCCCTCGCCCCGCCGCTCTCGCTCGCGCTCGACGATCTCGGGATCTACTATGACCCGTCGCGCGAGAGCCGGCTCGAACGCCTCATCGCTTCCGCCCCCGCCGACCCGGAGGCGGAAGCGCGCGGCGGGCGGCTCCTGGCGTTGATCGCCGCCTCCGGCGTCACGAAATACAACCTCCACGGCGCGATGCCGCCGCCCGCGCCGAAAGGGCGGCGCGCCGTCCTCGTCGTCGGGCAGGTGGCGGACGACGCTTCGATCCTCCTCGGCGCCTGCGCAGTGCGGAGCGACGCGGCGCTCCTCGCGGCGGCGCGGGCGGCGCGGCCCGGCGCCTTCCTGCTCTACAAGCCGCATCCCGATGTCGAGGCCGGGCTCCGCCCCGGCGGAGGGGCGGAGGCGCTGGCCGACGCCGTCGCGCGCGGCGTCTCCGCCGCCGCCGCCATCGACTGGGCGGACGAAGTCTGGACGATCACCTCCCTCTTCGGCTTCGAGGCGCTCTTGCGCGGTCGCCGTGTCGTCACGCTTGGCGCGCCCTTCTATGCGGGTTGGGGGCTGACGGAGGATCGGGGGGAGATACCCGTTCGCCGTCGCGCGCGGCCGACGCTCGCGCGCCTCGTACATGCCACGCTCGTCGAGTACCCGCTCTACCGCGATCCGCTCACCGGCCTCCCATGCCCGCCGGAGGTGATCGTGGAGCGGCTCGCGGCGGGGGCCGGGGCGGCGAAGGGGGCGGGGCGGCTTCTGTCCAAGGCGCAGGGCCTCCTCGCCACCTGGGCCCCGATCTGGCGATAGCGCTTGGACGGCCTCAGCCCACTGGCAGCCAGTGCGAGACGATGTCGCCCCCCGCCCGCATCTCCCCGGCCAGCCTGTAGCGCGGCGCATCCGCGAGCGCGGTGAGCGCAAGCGGGCCGAGCGCCGGCGCCCCTTCGGCCCCGATCAACGCGCCGGCGGAAACCCAGACGATCTCGTCCGCCAGACCGGCGCGGACGAGCGCGGCGGCGAGCCGCCCGCCGCCCTCGCAGAGAAGTCGCGTCACCCCTCGCTCGCCTAGAGCGCGGAGCGCGGCGAAAAGATCTAGCCGCCCATCCGCCCCGCGCCCGACCGGGATCGCCTCGCCCCATTCCGCCGACCCCGGCGCGGCGCAAAGCCGCCAGGCGGGCGGCGCACCCCTCGCGAGCCGGAGGGTGGACGGCAGCGAAAGATCGACGTCCAGAACCACGCGCTGCGGCGTCCGCCCCTCCAGTCCCGGCAGCCGCACGTCGAGCGCCGGGTCATCCGCCCGCGCCGTGCCGGAGCCGACGAGAATCGCGTCATGCGTCGCGCGGAGCAGATGGGCGCGCGCCCGCGCCTCGGGCCCGCTGATCCACCGGCTCTCTCCGCTCGCCGTCGCGATGCGGCCGTCCAGCGTCGCAGCGAGCTTCAGCGTCACGCGCGGCCGCCCGGCGCGCTGGCGCATGAGGAACCCGGCATTCGCCGCCTCCCCCTCCGTCGCCATCAGCCCGATATCGACCGCAAGGCCCGCCTCGCGCAGGCGTGCGAAACCGCGGCCGGAAACCCGCGGGTCCGGATCTTCCATAGGCGCGACGACGCGGGTGATTCCCGCAGACGCCAGCGCATCCGCACAGGGCGGGGTGCGGCCGTGATGGGCGCAAGGCTCGAGGCTCACATAGGCCGTCGCCCCCCGCGCCGCCGCGCCCGCCCCGGCCAGCGCCATCACTTCCGCATGGGGCCGCCCGCCCGGCTGCGTCCAGCCCCGCCCGACGAGCCGACCGTCCGAGACGATCACGCAGCCGACCGCCGGGTTCGGCCAGACCCGCCCGAGCCCCCGCTTCGCGACGGCGAGGGCCGCCGCCATCCAGCGGCGATCCGCCTCCGAGAAGGCGGCCATCCTATTCCTCTTTGGGGGCCGGCGGGCGAAGCTCCGCGACGAATTCCTCGAAGTCGTCGGCTTCCTGGAAATTCTTGTAGACGCTGGCGAAGCGGACATAGGCGACCGTGTCGATCCGCGCGAGGCTCTCCATCACGATCTCCCCGATCGTGTCCGAGCGCACGTCACTGTCGCCCAGGCTTTCGAGCCGGCGGACGATGCCGGAAATCATCTGGTCCACCCGGTCCGCCGCGATGGGGCGCTTCTGCAGCGCGATGCGGATGGAGCGGGCGAGCTTGTCCCGGTCGAACTCCTCGCGACGTCCGTTCTTCTTCAGCACGGTGAGGTCGCGCAGCTGGACCCGCTCATAGGTGGTGAAGCGCCCGCCGCAGGCCGGGCAGAACCGCCGCCGCCGGATGGCGACATGATCCTCCGCAGGCCGGCTGTCCTTCACCTGCGTCTCGGTGTCTCCGCAGAACGGGCAGCGCATGTTGTTTTCCCCTACCTCCGCCGTCCGACCCTTATAGGAGAGCCGCGAGAGGAAGGGTAGGGGGCGCGCCCCGGCGCCAGATATGGGAGGTTTCAGCCGATCACGCCGCCGCGGTGCGGGATCACGAAACTGCGCGCGCCGGTTTCGGCGGCGCCGCGCGCGCCGCATCTGTTCACCATGACGAGGGAGAACATCATGAACGGCGCGAACCTGACCCCCGGCCTGACCCCCGGCCTGACCCCCGGCCTGATCGCCGCCCTCGTCGCTCTCGGCGCCGCCGGTTTCACGCCCGCCCGGCTCATGTCGAGGCGGCGCTGAGCCGCCTCAGCGCCCCGCCATTAACCCCTCGACCTCATCCGCTACGCGCCCCGGGGCTTCCTCCATAGGCAGGTGGCCGAGGCCTGGCAGGATCACCGCCCGCGCGCCGGGTATCGCCGCCGCGAAGGTCTCCGCCCTTTCAGGCGGCAGGAGCCGGTCCGCCCCGCCCCAGATGACGACCGTCTCCGCCTTCACGTCCGATGGAAGCCGAAGCTGCGAACGCGGACTCTTCGCCCAGACGATCTGCGCCCGCCTGTTCCCGGGCTGGCGCACCATCTCCCAATAGCGGTCCACAGCCTCCGGCGTCGCCAGCGCCGGGTCGCCGACCGAGCCCTTCAGGCTTTCCTCGATGAACCAGCGCGGCGTCAGCCGTTCCGCGAGCCAGATCGTCGCCTCGCCATGGATCGCCCAGCGCGCGAGGCGGGAGAGGGCGCCGGGCGCCCGCGCATCCGGCTGCGCCTCTCCCGCCGGGGCGATGAGGAAAAGACCGGAAACCTCCTCTGGCCGCGCCGCCGCGTAGCGCCATGCGACCATCCCGCCCAGCGAATGACCGACGAGCCCGAACCGCGTCAGCCCGGCCTCCCGTGCGACGGCGGCCGCCGCCTCAACCAGCGCGTCGTTCGAATAATCGTCGTCCGGCCGGGGGAGGGAGAAGCCGTGCGCCGGGAAGTCGAGGGAGATCAGCCGGAATCGTTCGCCGAGCTCCGCCTCCAGCGGCAGCCAGGCGTGGACGCTGGCGCCGAGCCCGTGGAGGAGGAGGAGCGGCGGGCAGTCGGCGCAGCCGGCCTCGCGCCAGTGTATCCGCGCGCCCTCATGCTCTATGAAGCGCCCGCCCCCCGGTACGGCGTATTTCGCCTCGACCACCGCCCGGTCTGTATCGGGCGTCGGAACCGTCGCCAGCCATAGGCCGAGAGCGGCGAGCCCGATGAGCAGCGCCCGCCCGAGCCATCGCGCGAGTCGCCGCATCGTCAGAGCAGGTCGTAGATCGGGAACCTCGCCGTCAGCGCCGTGACCTTGGCCTTCACCGCCGCCTCGACCGCGCCGTTCCCCTCCTCCCCGTTCTTCGCCAGCCCGTCCACCACCTCGACGATGAGGTCGGCGACCTGCCGAAACTCCGCCTCGCCGAAGCCGCGCGTCGTCGCCGCGGGCGTGCCGAGCCGGACGCCCGAAGTCACCATCGGCTTCTCCGGGTCGAAGGGGATGCCGTTCTTGTTGCAGGTGATGTGCGCCCGCCCGAGCGCCTTCTCCGTCGCGACGCCAGTGACGCCCTTGGGCCGGAGGTCGACGAGCATGACATGCGTGTCCGTCCCGCCCGTCACGATGTCGAGCCCGCCCTTCATCAGCTGGTCCGCCAGCGCCTTCGCGTTCGCGACCACCGCCGCCTGGTAGGCGCGGAATTCGGGCCGGAGCGCCTCCGCGAAGGCGACAGCCTTGCCCGCGATCACATGCATCAGCGGGCCGCCCTGCATCCCGGGGAAGACGGCGGAGTTGAACTTCTTCGCCAGGTCCTCGTCATTCGTCAGGATCATGCCGCCGCGCGGCCCGCGCAGCGTCTTGTGCGTCGTCGTCGTGGCGACGTCCGCGTAGTCCAGCGGGTTCGGATGCTGGCCGCCGGCCACGAGCCCCGCAAAATGCGCCATGTCCACCAGCAGCTTCGCGCCGACCGAATCCGCCACCTCGCGGAATTTCGCGAAGTCGATCTGCCGCGGAATGGCGGAGCCGCCGGCGATGATGAGCTTCGGCTTCGTCTCCTCCGCCAGCTTCGCCATCGCGTCATAGTCGAGAAGGCTGTCCTGCCGCCGCACGCCGTAGTGCACCGCGTTGAACCACTTGCCGGAGACATTGACCTTCGCGCCGTGCGTCAGGTGCCCGCCCGCCGACAGGTCCATGCCCATGAACGTGTCGCCCGGCTGCATGAGAGCAAGGAACACCGCCTGGTTCGCCTGGGACCCGGAATTCGGCTGAACGTTGGCGAAGCGGCAGTTAAAGAGCGCCTTGGCCCGCGCGATGGCGAGTTCCTCCATCACGTCCACATGCTGACAGCCGCCGTAGTAGCGCCGGCCCGGATAGCCTTCCGCATACTTGTTGGTCGCGACGGAGCCCTGCGCCTCCATCACGGCGCGGGAGACGATGTTTTCCGAGGCGATGAGTTCGATTTCGTCGCGCTGGCGCGTCAGTTCCGCCCGCATCGCCGCGGCGATCTCCGGGTCGCGGCTGGAAAGCGGTTCGGTGAAGAAGCCCTGATCGCGGGTTGCGGCGTCCATCTGTCGTCTCCTCGGCGTCCTCTGGCGGCGTTGCGGGGGCATTTAGCGCGGCGGGGCGCGATTGTCCCGCGGATTTCGCCGCTCCGGGGCATGGGCGCGACAATCGGGCCAGCATCCCGCGCAAACTACTCCTCCGCGACCGAGAGCGCGATCTTGCCCACATGCCGCCCCTCGCTGAACCGCGCCTGCGCCGCTCCGATCTCCTGCAGCGGAAACGTCTCCGCGACGACGGGGCGCGCCTCCCCCGCCTCGATCCGCCGCACCAGCGCGGCGAAGACGCCGTCGTCGAGCGCCGTGCAGCCGAAGAGGCTCAGGTCCTTCAGATAGAGCGTGCGGAGATCGAGCTCGACGAGCGGCCCCGCGACGGCGCCTGAAACGGCGAGCCGCCCGCCGGGCCGCAAAACGTCGAGAAGGCGAGGCCACTCCTTGCCGCCTACAAGATCGACCACAACATCGGCTTCATTCGCCCCGAGCCCGCCGAGCGGTCCCTCCTCCCGCAGGAGCGCCCGCTCCGCTCCGAGGCCAAGCACCCCTTCCGCCTTCGCCGCGCTGGTAACGGCCAAGACCCGCGCCCCGCGCGCCTTCGCGAGGCTGACCGCCGCCGCGCCGACGCCTCCCGAGGCGCCGGTGACGAGCACGATATCAGAAGACGTAACGCGCGCCCGTGTCAGTAGGTTCTCCGCCGTCGACCAGGAGCAGGGAAAGGAGGCCAGCGCCTCGTTCGAAAGCGGAGAGGTCACCGCATGGGCGTGGCGCGATGCAACGCAGAGATAGTCGGCGAAGGCCCCGTCCACCTCCGAGCCAAGGAACAGCGGGGAGGTCAGCGCCTCGCCGCCGGCCTCGCGCAGGCAGGGCTCGACCAGAACCCGCTCCCCGATCCGGCCCTCCGGCACGCCCTCGCCCGCGGCCTCGATCACGCCGCAGGCGTCGATCCCCTGGATGCGCGGAAAGCGGAGCGGTGCGCCGGTCCAGCCGCCATCCTGCCCCGGCGCGCCGGAGCGGGAGTACCAGCCGACGCGGGTGTTTATGTCGGTGTTGTTCACCGCCGCCGCCCGCACCCGCACCAGAACCTCGCCCCGCTTCGGCGCGGGTTTCGGCAGGTCCTCCCGCCATTCGAGCATCTCCGGCCCGCCATGGCCGGTGAGGAGGACGCCCCGCATCGTCTCGCCCATGTCGCGCTCCCTTTCCTTTCCCGGCCCGGCGCCTATCCTGCCGCGAAAAGCGGGGGGGCGGCGATGGCGCGGGCGAAGAATATCCTCTTCATCATGTTCGACCAGCTGAGGTTCGACTACCTCTCCTGCTACGGCCACCCGCATCTTCAGACGCCCCATATCGACGGGCTGGCAGCCCGCGGCGTCCGCTTCACCCGCGCCTATGTCCAGTCCCCCGTCTGCGGCGCGGCGCGGATGTCGGCCTATACCGGCCGCTACGTCCATTCCCACGGCGCCGCCTGGAACAATTTCCCCCTCAAGGTCGGGGAGATGACGATCGGCGATCACCTGAGGAAGATCGGGGTCGAGAGCTGGCTCGTCGGCAAGACGCATATGCGCGCGGATGCGGAGGGGATGGCCCGCCTCGGCCTCGCGCCCGAGAGCGTGATCGGCGCCCGCGTGGCCGAATGCGGCTTCGACGCGTGGGTGCGGGAGGACGGCCTCTACGGCCAGGGCCCCGCCGGCTTCTATGACGTGAAGCGCTCGCCCTATAACGAATTTCTCCGCGCCCGCGGCTATGAGGGGCCGAACCCCTGGCACGACTATGCGAATGCGGGCGTGGACGAGGCCGGCATGATGGCTTCCGGCTGGCTGATGAAGAACGCGCCCCTCCCCGCCCATGTCCACGAGGAGGATTCGGAGACGCCCTGGCTCACCGACCGCGCCATCGAGTTCGTGGATGCGAAGCGGGGCGGCGCGCCCTGGCTGATGCATCTCTCGTACATCAAGCCCCACTGGCCCTACATCGTCCCCGCCCCTTACAACGACATGTACGGCCCCGAACACGTCCTCCCCGCGAAGCGCGACGCGCGGGAGCGGCAGGACCCGCATCCGGTCTACGCCGCCTTCATGGACAACCTGATCGGCCGAACCTTCAGCCGGGACGAGGTGCGCGAGGCGGTGATCCCCGCCTATATGGGCCTCGTAAAGCAGGCGGATGACCAGATCGGCCGGCTCGTCGCCCATCTCGCCGCGACCGGAGATCTCGAAGACACGCTGATCGTCCTGACATCGGACCACGGCGATTACCTTGGCGACCATTGGTTGGGCGAGAAGGACCTCTTCCACGAGCCCTCCGGGTCCTGACCCGGAGAACTGGTCCGGACCGATTGCGATTTTTCGGGCATGAATCTGGAAACGGAGGAATGCCCAGATGCCCAAGAAACGCTTCACGGATG
>NZ_JBKAGV010000012.1:0-126766 GCF_046290545.1 Pikeienuella sp.
CGTCACCGGAGCCTCCGAAGGCGGCGTCTTCCGCTGGACGGCCGCCGAAGAGGCCCTCTCGGCCAACTTCTCCCCCGACGCCGTCCCCCCCGCCCCCGCCGCCGACGGCATGATCGGAGACATCCACGGATCGCCCGAATACAGGGCCCATCTCGTCGCCGTGATGACGAAACGCGCCGTAAACGCCTGCTGAGACCGAACGGCGCCGCGCTCCGGCGCGGCGCCGTTCACATCCCTCGCGCCGCCTTCGCTAGGCGGCGCACGCCTTCCTCCAGCTTCGCCTCGTCGTTCAGCGTGAAGTTGAGCCGGATCGAGCGGCGATCCTCCCCCAGCGGGTCGAAGACGCGGCCCGGCGTGACGCAGACACCCGCCTCCAGCCCCGCCTCGAAGAGCCGGTCCGTATCGAAGGCCGGGTCCTTGGCCGTCGCCCAGAGGAACATGCCGCCGACGGGAACCTCCCAGTCGAAGACGTCCGGGAGATGCGTCGCCATCGCGGCGGCCAGCGCGTCCCGCCGCTTTGCGTAGAGCGCGAGGAGGCCGGGGCGGATCGCCTCCGGCAGGCGCGTCTCCAGCGCGCGGAGCGCGATCTTCTGCGTCAGCGGGCTCGTGCACATGTCCGCCCCCTGCTTCGCCGCGGCGAGCGCCGCGATCATCTCCGGCGCGGCGATGGCCCAGCCGATGCGGAGGCCGGGCGCGATCTCCTTCGAGAAGGTGCCGAGATAGACGACCGGGCCGCGATATGGGCCGGGGCGGAGCGCGCCGGAAAGGGAGAGGATGCGCGGCAGCGGCTCGGAATCGTAGTAGAGCGCGCCGTAGGGATCGTCCTCCACCAGCCATGTCCCCGTCGCCTCCGCCGCCGCCGCAAGCTCACGGCGCCGTTCGAGGCCGACGAGGCGCCCCGTTGGGTTGGAAAAATTCGGCACGACATAGCCGAACTGCGCGCCGGACAGCGACGCCTCTGCGTCGAACCCGTTCCGCTCGGGGAAGATCGGCCGCCAGGCCGGCCTGCGCGGGCGCCAGGCGTCGAGCGCGCCGAGATAGGCGGGGGACTGGCAGGCGACGACCTGCCCCGGCTCGATGAGAACCTGCCCGACGAGGCTGAGTCCCTGCATGCCTGCCGTCGTGATGAGCACGTTCTCCCGCCCCAGCGCCATTTCCGGCGTCGAGAAGCGGGCGGCGACGGCGTCGCGAAGCGCAGGCAGGCCGTGGATCGGGCCATAGGCCAGCGTCTCAGCGCTCTCCCGCGCCGCCTCGGCCGCGAGCGCGGCGACGGCCTCGCCCGGATAGGTCTCCGGCGCAGGCAGGCCGCCGGCGAGGTTGATAAGGCAGGGCACGCCCCCCGCGGCGAGAAAGCGGGCGGTGATGTCGTTCGTCTCCGACAGCCAGCCGGCGAAGGCGGGGCGGGGCGGTTGCGCGTTCATCGGCCTCGCTGCTCCTCGATCTCGCGGGTCGCCGGCGGGCGGGCGACGCCGAAGAGCAATCCCCCATCCGGCGGCACCGGTCAACGCCGCGCCGGAAATCAGGCCGCGCGCGCTGGCGCCCCGCCGCGGAGCGCGACCCAGGCGTCATGTTGCGAGAGGAAGACGCGGCCGTTCAGCGCGTCGAGGAAATGACTGCGCTTCAGCCGATCCATCACCGGCCCCTTCACCTCGGAGAGATGGAGGCCGACGCCGATCTCCCCGAGCCGCTGGTTGATCGCCTCGAGGCTTTCGAGGGCGGAGAAGTCGATCTCGTTCACAGCCGAGCACATGAGCACGACATGGCGCACGGCGCAGCCCTCCGCCACCCGGTCCTGCACCATGTCTTCGAGGAAGCGGGCGTTGGCGAAGAAGAGGCTCTCGTCCACCCGGAGCGTCAGGATCGCCGGGTCCGTCTCCACGTTGTGGCGGAGGATGTTGCGGAAATGCTGCGTGCCGGGGACGAGCCCGACCTCCGCCACATGGGGGCGCGAGGTCTTGAGGAGGTGGAGCGCGACGGAGAAGGCGACGCCGGCGGAGACGCCGGCCTCCACCCCGAAGCCGAGCGTGAGGAGGATCGTCGCGCTCACCGCTGCGAAATCGGCCTTCGAATAGGCCCAGGAGCGGCGGAGGATGGAGAAATCCACAAGGCTGAGCACTGCAACGATGATCGTCGCCGCCAGCGTCGCCGTCGGCAGGTGGAAGATGAGCGGCGTGAGCGCGACGGCGGCGACCGCGAGGCCGATGGCGGTGAAGGCGCCGGCGGCCGGCGTCTCCGCCCCCGCGTCGTAGTTCACGACGGAGCGCGCGAAGCCCCCCGTCACCGGATAGCCGCCGGTGAAGGCGGCGCCGAGATTGGCGGCGCCGAGGCCGATCAGTTCCTGGTCCGGGTCGATCCTCTGCCGCTTCTTCGCCGCCAGCGTCTGCGCCACGGAGACGGATTCGACAAAGCCGATCAGTGAGATGAGCGCCGCCGGGGCGAGCAGCGCCGTGACGAGGACGAGCGAGAAATCCGGCATGGTGAGCGGCGGCAGGCCTTGCGGCACGGAGCCGACCACGGCGACGCCCTCGGCTTCGAGCCCGAGACGGGCGACGAGCAGCGTCGTCGCCGCCACGGCGGCCACAGGGCCGGCCTTGGCCACGAGATCGGCGAGCCGCGGGCGGAGCCCGAGCCGGACGAGGAGCGGCTTCAACCCCTTCCGCACCCAGAAGAGAAAGGCCGTCGCCGACGCGCCGATGGCGAGGGTGATCGGGTTCGTCTCCGGCAACGCGGAAAAGAGCCCCGCGAGCATTTCGGGGAGCGTCCCGCCCCCCGCCTTCACGCCGAGAATGTGCTTGAGCTGGCTCGCCGCGATCAGGACGCCGGAGGCCGTGATGAAGCCGGCGATGACCGGATGGGAGAGGAAATTGGCGATGAAGCCGAGGCGCAGGAGCCCGAAGGCGAGCAGCATCCCGCCCGAAAGTGCGGCGAGGGTGAGCGCCGCGGCGGCGTAGTCCGCCCCCGTCTCCGCGACGGCCTGACCGAGGGCCGCCGCCGTCATCAGCGAGACGACGGCGACCGGGCCGACGGCGAGCGCCCGGCTCGATCCGAAGACCGCATAGAGCAGGATCGGCGCGATCGAGGCGTAGATCCCCACCTCCGGCGGCAGGCCCGCGAGCATGGCGTAGGCCAGCGATTGCGGGATCAGCATGATCGTGACGATGAGCGCGGCGACGAGGTCGTTCGTCAGCGCGCCGCGATCATAGGCGCGGCCCCAGGCGAGGATGGGGAGATAGCGGCTAAAGACGGGTTTCATGCGGGCTCCGGCCCTTCCTTCGGGGCCGGTCAGCGCGCGGCGCTGATCTTCTCCGGCTTCGCCATCCATTCGCGGCCGCGCAGCATCGCCTTCCAGTAAATCGGCGGCAGCATCTTCTCCTTCAGCAGCCAGGCGAGGCGGCTCGGCTTTGTCCCGTCGATCAGGAAGCCGGGGAAACTCGGCTTCAGCACGCCGCCATAGCCGAATTCCGCCAGCACGATGCGCCCGCGCTCCACCGTGAGCGGGCAGGAGCCGTAGCCGTCATATTGAGCGACGGCCTCGCGCCCCGCGATGTCGGCGGCGATGTTCTCCGCCACGACGGGCGCCTGTTTCCGCGCGGCGGCGGCCGTCTTGGCGTTCGGGGCGTTCATCACGTCGCCGAGCGCCCAGATATTGGCGTAGGTCTTGTGGCGGAGCGTGCTCTGGTCCACGTCCACCCATCCCGCCGCGTCCGCCAGCGGAGAGACGCGGATGAAATCCGGCGCCGTCTGCGGCGGGCAGACATGGATCATGTCGAACTCCGTCTCCACGCGCTCAGGCGCGGAATCCGGCCGCTTCACCTCGAAGGTCGCCTTTCGGGCCGGCCCGTCGATGGCGACGAGATTGTGGAAGAAGTCCAGCTTCGCGCCGTAGCGGTCGATATAGGACTGGAGCGCGGGCACATAATCCTTCACCCCGAAGAGCACGCCGCCGGCATTGCAGAAATGAATGTCGATGTCCTTCAGCGCGCCCGTCCGCCGCCAGTGGTCGGCGGAGAGGTAGAGCGCCTTCTGCGGGGCGCCGGCGCATTTGATCGGCATGGGCGGCTGGGTGAAGAGCGCGCGGCCGCGCTTCAGGCCCTGCACCAGCTTCCACGTATAGGGCGCGAGGTCGTAGCGGTAGTTGGAGGTGACGCCATTGCGGCCCAGCGTCTCCTCAAGCCCCTCCACCTTCGCCCAGTCGAGCTTGAGCCCGGGGCAGACGACGAGGCGCCCGTATTTCACCACACGGCAGCCGTCGAGGATCACCGCGTCGGCGCCGGGTTCGAAGGCGGCGACGGCGGACTTGATCCAGTGGACGCCGGGGGGGATCAGCGAGCCCATCGTGCGCGCGGTCTCCGCCGCCTCGAAGACGCCGCCGCCGACCATCGTCCAGCCGGGCTGGTAATAGTGGATGTCCGCCGGGTCGATGACGGCGATCTCGAGCCCCGGCTTCCGCGCCCGGAGGCTGGCGGCGACGGAGACGCCCGCGGCGCCGCCGCCGACGATGACGACGTCGAAGGAAGCGTCGCCCGTGTCCGTCGGCGTCCTGCCGCCATTGGCGATGCGCCGGGCGACGCCCGCCATGTCATAGCCCGCCGCCGCCGTCGCCCCGAGGATCTCCGGCAGGGGCCGGCGCCTGGCCTCCGCCAGCGACCAGAGCGTGGCGGAGCGCGTGCCGGTGCGGCAATAGGCGAGGATCGGCCCCGGCGCCTCGCGGAGCGCGCGGGAAAAGGCCGCCGCGTCCTCGTCCCGCACGATGCCGCCGGCTATGGGAATGTACCGCGCCTCCAGCCCGGCGGCGCGGGCGGCGGCCTCGATCTCCTCGAAATTCGGCTGGTCCGCGCCCTCCCCGTCCGGCCGGTTGCAGATGATGGTGCGGAAGCCGGCCGCCCCGATCGCCGCGACGTCCGCGGCGGCGATCTGCGGGCTGACGGAGATCTCGTCGGCGATCCTGCGGATGTCCATGTAGGTTTCCTCCCTTCGCGCCGCTCAGAGCGCGTTGACGGGCAGTTTCAGCATCTGGCGGCCGTCCGCATCCGTCGGCACCTCGCCGCCCCTCATGTTGACCTGGAGCGAGGGGAGGATGAGCTTCGGCATGCCGAGCGTCGCGTCCCGCGCCTCGCGCATCGCCACGAAGGCCTCCCGCGTCTTGCCGGCGCCGACATGGATGTTGTGCGCCTTCTCGTCAGCGACCGTCGTCTCCCAGCTTATGTCCCGCCCGTTCGGGCCGTAGTCGTGGCACATGAAGAGCCGCACCGAGTCCGGCAGGGCGAGCACGCGCTGGATGCTGTCATAGAGCGTCCCGGCGTCGCCGCCCGGAAAGTCGGCGCGGGCGGAGCCGCCATCCGGCATGAAGAGCGTGTCGCCGACAAAGGCGGCGTCGCCCATCACATGGGTCATGCAGGCCGGGGTATGGCCGGGCGTGTGCATGGCGAAGCAGGTCATCGAGCCGAGCTTGTAGGTGTCGCCATCGTTGAAGAGCCGGTCGAACTGGCTGCCGTCCCGCTGGAACTCGGTGCCCTCGTTGAAGATCTTCCCGAAGGTTTCCTGCACCACGAGGATGTTGGCGCCAATGCCGACCCGCCCGCCAAGCCGCTCCTGGATGTAGGGCGCGGCCGAGAGATGGTCGGCGTGGACATGGGTCTCGATGATCCAGTCGAGCGTCAGGCCGCGCTCCCGCACCCGCGCGATCAGCATGTCGGCATGCTCGAAGGTGATGCGTCCGGCGGCCTGGTCGAAATCCATCACGCTGTCGACGATGGCGCAGGCGTTCGAGTTCGGGTCCTTCACGATGTAGCTGATCGTGTTCGTCGCCTCGTCGAAAAAGCCTTCGACCTCGGGGCGAGTCTCGATGTTCAGGGGGTAGTTGGTCATGTCGATTTCCTCCGGAGCGTCATTTCTACAGGCTTGAACTGGAGATAAGGGGCCTTCGCCCCGGCTTCTGTGACGAAGTCACCGTAACGCGGAAGCCGCGGCGCCGCGTCGCGGGCGCCACCGGGTTCAGGCCCCGGCGAGGCGGGCGATTGCGGCCCGGTCCGCGATCTCGATCCGCCCGCGGGACTGAGCGATCCAGCCGCGGCGCTGGAATTCCTGCAACTGGCGGGAGACGACCTCCCGCGCCGTGCCGAGTTCCGCGGCGAGCTGCTGATGGGTGACGCGCAACTCGTCCTCCCCCGCCGCCAGCGCGATGAGGCGCTGGGCGAGGCGGATGTCCACCCGCCCGAAGGCGACGTCGTCGATCACATGGAAGAGATCCGTCAGGCGGCGGGCATAAGCTTCGAAGATCATTGCCCGGAAGGCGGCGGAACGGCCGGCGAGGTCGTCGAACACCGATTGCGGGATCGCGACCGCCTCCACATCCGTCTCCGCCACGCCCTCCGCCAGATAGGGGGCCCCGGCGAGCAGGCAGGCCGTCGTCATCACGCAGCTTTCGCCGGCGGAAACGCGGTAGAGCACGACCTCCCGCCCCGACTCGGAGGTCTGGCTCACGCGCACGCCGCCGGAAAGGACGAAGAGGAGGTTCGCCGCCTCCTGCCCCGAGGAAAAGACGACCGAGCCGGCGGGAACGCGGATGTAGACGCTGCGGCGCGCGACCTCGTCCCGCAATGGCGCCGGCAGGTCGGCGAGCGGGCCCAGACGGTCGATCATTCCCGGGGGAATCATGCCCGCGCCCTCGTCGGAGCCGCCGCCTCGAGCGGCGCGATCCGGGCGAGAAGCTCGCCCCGGTTGGCGGCGATGTCGGCCACCGTCACCCCGTCCAGCACGTCGAGAAAGGCGTGCGTCGCCTCCTGCAGGGCGCGGGAGAGGCGGCAGATTCCGATCAGCGGGCAGGTGTTCGTCGCCCGGTTGAAACATTCGACGATGTCGAGCGGCCCCTCCGTCAGCCGCACGACCTCCCCCACCGTGATCTCCGCCGCCGGGCGGGCGAGGCGGAAGCCGCCGCCGCGGCCGCGCTGCGTCTCGATCAGGCCGGCGCGGCCGAGGGCGTGGACGATCTTCACGATATGCGGGCGGGCGAGGCCATGGACCTTCACCACGTCGTCCACCCGCACCAGCGCCGGCGCCTTCAGCGCCGCAAGCTGGAGCGAGCGGAGCGCGTAATTGGTGTAGCTCGTCAGGCGCATCGGCCCTCGCCTCCCATTGCTCGATGCAGGATATAGGTTTCCGCCTCTTCGCGCCAGCCTCCGGCGCCGATGGCTCTGTATGGTAGATTGGTTCGCAACGCGCCTGCGTCGCAGCGCCGCGCATAAAGTTATATTAATTATATTGCTTATTAGGATGGGAGACCCCATCCCTCTTCCTGCAAGCCGCGGCGCCGCCGCGACGCTGGAAGGGAGCGAACCCATGAAGCCGATCATCCTCGCCGCCGCGGCCGCCGCCGCGCTGGCCGCCGCCTCCGCCGCTGCGGAGGAGCGCAAGCTTGTATCCGTCGTCACCACGCCGGAGCCGCAGACGCAACTCATGGCGATGGTGCTGACCATGCAGGCCGTGCAGCAGGGCGCGAAGGCGCATGTCCTTCTCTGTGGCCCGGGCGGCGACCTCGCGCTCCGGGACGCCCCGGCAAGCGCGACCGCGCCGCAGCCGCCGCGGGACATGAGCCCCCAGGGCCTGATGGGGAAGATCATGGAAGCAGGGGCGATTGTGGAGGTCTGCGCCATCTACCTGCCGGGCAAGGGCGCAGGGCCGGAGGCGCTGATCGATGGCGTCGGCGTCGCGCAGCCGCCGGCCATGGCGGGCGCGATGATGGACCCGGAGACGCGCGTCTGGTCCTTCTGACCGGAACGCAGCGGCGCCGCGGCTCACGTTTCCGGCGCCGCGGCCGCATCAAGCCTTGAATTGCGCCGCTCCGGCGCCCGACCTTGCGGAACGTGGGCCCCGAGGCCCGGCGATTCCATGAGGGAGGATGCGATGAGGGCGATTGCGACCGGCGTTCTGGCCGCGGCGGCGCTCGCCGCGGGCACGGCGGCCGAGGCGCCGGACCCGGCGGACTGGCCCGCCGTCCTCGGGGCGGCGAAGGGGCAGGAAGTGCACTGGCACGCCTGGGGCGGCTCCGCCGCGATCAACGACTACATCGCTTGGGCGGCGGCGGAGGCCGGGCGGCTTCATGGCTTCACGGTCGTCCATGTCCCGCTGGCGGACACGGCGGACGCGGTGAGCCGGGTGATCGCGGAGCGGGCGGCGGGGCGGGACGCGGGCGGCGCGGTCGACCTCATCTGGATCAACGGCGAGAACTTCGCGGAGATGAAGGAGCAGGGCCTCCTCTTCGGCCCCTGGGCGGAGAGCCTGCCGAACTGGGCGCTTGTGGACCCGGTCGCGAACCCTGCGGTCGCCTTCGACTTCACGATACCGACCGAGGGATACGAGGCGCCATGGGACATGGCGCAGATCGTCTTCTTCCACGACTCCGCCCGCCTGCCGGAGCCGCCGCGCTCCATTCCCGCCCTGCTCGACTGGGCGAAGGCCAATCCGGGCCGCTTCGCCTATCCGCAGCCGCCGGATTTCCTCGGCTCCACCTTCCTCAAGCAGGCGCTGATCGCCCTGACGCCGGACCGGGCGAGGCTTCAGGCGCCGGTGGACGAGGCGGATTACGAAGCGGCGACCGCGCCGCTCTGGGCCTGGCTCGACGAACTGACGCCCCATCTCTGGCGCGGCGGCGCGGCCTGGCCGCAGAGCGGGCCGCGGCTCATCCAGCTTCTGGCGGACGGGGAGACGGAGATCGCCTTCAGCTTCAACCCGAACGAGGCGGCGAACGCCGTCGCCAATTTCCAGCTGCCCGAAAGCGTGCGGAGCTTCGTGCTGGAGGAAGGCTCCATCGGCAACGCCAACTTCCTCGCCATCCCCTACAATGCGGGGGATGCGGCGGCGGCGATGGTTCTCGCGAATTTCCTGATGTCGCCGGAGGCGCAGGCGCGGAAGCAGGACCCGGAGATCTGGGGCGGGATGACGGTGCTGGCGATGGACCGGCTTTCGGCGGAGGACCGCGCCCGCTTCGACGGCTTCGCGCGGGGGGAGGCCTCGCTCCCGCCCGAGGCGCTGGGGCCGATCCTGCCGGAGCCGCATCCGAGCTGGATGGTCCGGCTGGAGGAGGACTGGGCGAAGCGCTACGGCTCGTCCCGGTGAGGCGGCGGTGACAGCGGCGGCGGGGCGAGCCCGGCGGGTTCCGTCGCTCGCTCCGGCGCTGACGGTCGCGCTGCTGCTCCTGCCGGTCTCGGCCGGGCTCCTCGGCGTCGCGGCCCCTTCGCTCGGCTACATGCCCGCGCTGGGCGGAGAGCGGCTGAGCGCCCTGCCCTTCCGGGAGCTTTTCGCCTGGCCGGGCCTCTCGCGCGCGGTCGCGCTCAGCGTCCTTGTCGGGCTCGCGGCGACGGCGCTCTCGCTCCTCGCCGTCATGCTGATCGTCGCGGGCTGGCGCGGGTCGCGGGCGTTCCGGGCGCTGGAGCGGGCGCTCTCCCCGCTCCTCTCCGTGCCCCATGCGGCGGCGGCCTTCGGCCTCGCCTTTCTCATCGCGCCCTCGGGCTGGATCTCCCGCGCCCTCTCCCCCTGGGCGACGGGGTGGGAGCGGCCGCCCGACCTCCTCATCGTGCAGGACCCGTGGGGCCTTTCCCTCATCCTCGGGCTCGTGGCGAAGGAGGTGCCGTTCCTTTTCCTGATGACGCTCGCCGCCCTGCCGCAGGCGCAGCCGGCGAAGAGCGAAACGGTGGCCCGCGCGCTCGGCTACGCGCCTTTGACTGGATGGTTCAAGACCGTCTTTCCCCGCATCTACAGGCAGATACGGCTGCCGGTGCTGGCCGTTCTCGCCTATTCGATGTCGGTGGTGGACATGGCGATCATCCTCGGGCCGAGCGCGCCGCCGCCCCTCTCCGTGCAGGTCGTGCGCTGGATGAACGACCCGGACCTTGCGCTCCGCTTCCGCGCGGCGGCGGGGGCGATGCTGCAGCTCGGGCTCGTCGCCGCCGCGCTCCTCCTCTGGGCCGGGCTGGAAAAGGCGGGCGCGGCGCTCGGCCGCCGCTGGGTCGAGCGCGGGGGGCGCGGCGGGGGAGCGGCGGAGGGCGCGCTGCGGCTCCTCGGCCTCGCGCTCGCCGCGCTCTCGGCGGGGGCGGTCTTCGCCGGGCTCGGGGGGCTCGCAATCTGGTCATTCGCCGGGCTCTGGCCTTTCCCGGACGCGCTGCCGGAGGGGCCGACGCTCCGCTCCTGGATGCGCCACGGCCCGGCGCTCGCCGCGCCGATGGCGGAGACGCTGCTGATCGCCGCCGCCGCCACCGCGCTTTCGCTCTTTCTGACGATCGCCTGCCTGGAGACGGAAAGCCGCCACGGGCTTGCGCCCTCGGGCCGGGCGCTCTGGCTTCTCTACCTGCCGCTGATCGTGCCGCAGGTCGCGTTTCTCACAGGGTTGCAGACGCTGGCGCTCGCCGCGGGGCTGGACGGCGGGCGGGGCGCGGTGATCGCGGCCCATGCGCTCTTCGTCCTGCCCTATGTATTCCTCTCGCTCGCCGGGCCCTGGCGGGAATGGGACGCGCGGCAGGCGCTCGTCGCGCGCACGCTCGGCGCCGGGCCGGGGCGCGTGCTTTTCGCGGTGCGGCTGCCGATGCTGTTGCGCCCGGCGCTGACCGCCGCCGCGGTCGGCTTCGCGGCTTCCGTGGGGCAATACCTCCCCACGCTGCTGATCGGCGGCGGCGCGGTGCGGACGGCGACGACCGAGGCCGTCGCCCTCGCCGCCGGGGGGGACAGGCGGGCGATTGCGATCTGGTCTCTGGCGCAGACCGCCGCGGCGCTCGCCCCCTTCCTCGCCGCGGCGCTGATCCCCCGCCTCGCCTGGCGCAACCGCGCGGGGCTCCGCGATGGCTGAGCGGGGGTTGCGGCTGGAGCGGCTGGAGATCACGCGGGAGGGGCGGCGCCTCGTCTCGCTCGACACGCTGATCGGCTCCGGCGAGGCGCTGACGGTGATGGGGCCCTCAGGCTCCGGCAAGTCCACCCTGCTCGCCGCCATCGCCGGCGCGCCGCCGCCCGGCTTCTCCGTTTCGGGGCGGGTGCTGCTCGACGGGCGGGACGTGACGGCGCTGCCGCCCGAGGCGCGACGGATCGGCATCCTCTTTCAGGAGGAGCTTCTCTTCCCCCATCTCTCGGTCGGCGCGAACCTCGCCTTCGGCCTCCGCCCGCATGTGAAGGGCCGCGCGGCGCGGCGCGCGCGGGTGGAGCGGGCGCTCGTCGAGGCCGGGCTCGAAGGCATGGCGGAGCGGGACCCGGCGACGCTCTCCGGCGGGCAGAAGGCGCGGGCGGCGCTGATGCGGATGCTTCTCTCCGAGCCCGCGGCGCTCCTCCTCGACGAGGCCTTCTCCCGCCTCGACGCCGCGCTGCGCGACCAGATCCGCGCGCTCGTCTTCGACACGGCGCGGCGGGAAGGGCTGCCGCTCTTGCAAGTGACGCATGACGAGGCGGATGCGGCGGCGGCGGGGGGGCGCATCGTCCGGCTTTGAACCGTAGGCGGTCGACGGCGCGGCGTCAGCGAGGGAGACACCGGCGCGTCGCGCATGTAACTAGAACCGACGGCAAAGCCGCGACGCGAACGGCGGAGGAGGCGCTCAACGCATGAAACGTCGCCTCGCCGCGATCCTCGCGGCGGACGCGGTCTCCTTCTCCGCCTTCGCAGGGCGGGACGAGGAGGCGGCGATCCGCGCGCTCAAGGGCCATATCGGCGCGATGGAGCCGGTGATCGGGCTCCATTCCGGACGTATCGTGAAGGGGACAGGGGACGGGTTCCTCGCCGAATTCGGCTCGGTGGTGGACGCCGTCTCCTGCGCCGACACCGCGCAGAAGCTGATGGCGGAGCGGAACGCGGCGCAGGGCGAGGAGAGCCGCCTCCTGTTCCGCATCGGCGTCCATGCCGGCGACATCGTGATCGCGGGGGATGACGTGCTGGGCGACGGGGTCAACATCGCCGCACGTCTCGAAGCGCTGGCGCCGCCCGGCGGCGTCGCCGTCTCGGCGAGGGTGCGGGAGGACGTCGAGGGCAAGCTCGACCTCGCCTTCACGGATACGGGCCTCCGGGAGCTGAAGAACATCGCGAGGCCTGTCCGCGTCTTCACGCTCGGCGCCGCGGCGGCCCTCGCGCCAGCCCCGGCGCCGGCGCTCCCCGACAAACCCTCCGTCGCCGTCCTTCCCTTCGCGAACATGTCCGCCGCCGCGGAGGATGATTATTTCGCGGACGGGGTGACGGAGGAGATCACCTCCGCGCTCGCGCATGTGCCCTCGCTCTTCGTCATCGCCCGCAATTCCTCTTTCACCTACAAGGGGCTGAACGTGGATGTGCGGGAGGTCGGCCGCGCGCTCGGCGTCCGCTACGTGCTTGAGGGGAGCGTCCGGCGCGGCGGCGCCCGGCTGCGGGTGACGGGGCAGCTCGTCGATGCGGAGACTGGCAAGCACATCTGGGCGGAGCGGTTCGACGGTGGGGTGGAGGACATCTTCGACCTTCAGGACCGGATCGCCGGCGAAGTCGCCGCCGCGATCGCGCCGGAGATCAGGAGCGCGGAGATCGCGCGCGGGCTCCGCAAGCGGCCGGAGAATCTTGACGCCTACGACCTTTACCTTCGTGCGCAGGACGCGCTGAACCGCTCCCGCATCGAAGAGGCCTGGGAGTTGCTGGCCAAGGCCGAAGAGGCAGCGCCGGGCTACGCAAAGGCCATGGCGCTCCGGGCGTGGCTGACGACGATCGGCCACATGTTCGGCGAGCTGACCGCAGAGGAGACGCATGAGACCGGCCGTCGCCTCGCGCGCCGCGCGCTCGACCTCGACGGGTCAGACCCGGAGGTGGCGGCCTACGCCGGCTACGCGATAGGTTTTCTCGAAGCCGCGCACGATCAAGCGCTTCGCCTGCTGGAGGAGACGACGGCGCGTTGCCCCAGCTTCGCCTGGGCGTGGATATCCTCCAGTTTCCTGTCAGTTTACGTCGGCGACGCCGAAGCGGCGATTCGTAAGGCGGAAACAGGGCTTCGCCTCAGCCCGCGGGACCCGCTCGCGTTCCGGGCATATATCGCGCTCTGCCTCGCGCATGTGATCCTGGCCGATTACGGGAAAGTGCTGGACTATTCCTCCCGCGGACTCTCGATGAACCCCCGCGCCTCGCTGATGCTGCGCTACCGTCTTCTGGCCTGCCAGAAGCTCGGCATGAGAGAGGAGGCCGAGATGGCGCGCCAAAGGCACGAAGAGATCTACCCGGAGTTTCGCATAAGCGAATATCTGACCATCGCCCGCGACAACCTCAAATCGGATCCTCGGCTCTGGAGCGCGGTTGTTTCGGCCCTGCGCGAGGCCGGCTTTCCCGAGTGATCCAAGGAGGAGCCCATGCCCAAGGTCATCTTCGAACGCGACGGCCGGATCGGCCGCGTCACTCTCAACCGCCCGGAGGCGATGAATGCCATCGACGACGAACTGCCGGGGCTGCTGGAGGCGGCGATCAAGGCCGCCGAGGCCGACCCGGGCGTGCATGTGATCGTTCTCTCGGGGAACGGCCCGGCCTTCTGCGCGGGCTACGACCTCAAGTATTACGCCGAGGGCAACGGCAACGGGCAGGCGACTCAGGACATGCCCTGGGACCCGATGAAGGACTACGCCTTCATGTGGGCCAACACGCAGAAATTCATGTCGATCTTCCGCTGCCTGAAGCCGGTGATCGCCAAGGTCCACGGCTACGCCGTCGCCGGCGGCTCGGACATCGCGCTTTGCGCGGACATGATCGTGATGGGGGAGGAGGCGCGGATCGGCTACATGCCGACGCGAGTCTGGGGCTGCCCGACGACGGCGATGTGGGTCTACCGGCTCGGCCCGGAAAAGGCGAAGCGGATGCTCTTCACCGGGGACAAGATCACCGGGCGGGAGGCGGCGGCGATGGGCCTCGTGCTCGAAGCCGTCCCCGAGGCCGATCTGGACGCGCGGGTGGAAGCGCTCGCGGCGCGGATGGCGACCGTGCCGGTCAACCAGCTCGTCATGCAGAAGATGGTCGTCAACCAGGCGGTGGAGGCGCTCGGCCTCAACGAGACGCAGCGCCTCGCGACGATCCTCGACGGCATCACGCGGCACTCGCCGGAAGGCCTGAACTTCAAGGCGCGGGCGGAGGCCGTCGGCTGGAAGCGGGCGGTGGATGAGCGCGACCGCGGGACATGGGACTGGACGGCGAACCGCCCGATCAACCCGGAGGCGTAGGCGGAGACGCCTCTCCCGCACAGGTTTCACCGGATCGTGAAGGCGGCGGGGGCGGCGCGCCCCTATTTCCCGAGATGCAGCTCAGGAGTCCGCCATGTTCCGCCGCGTTTCCCCCCTGCTTGTCGCCGTCTCCGCCCTCGCCCTCCTTTCCGCCTGCACGGCGGGGGCTACGTTCGAAGACCGGCATCCGGGCGCCGAGCGCGCCAACGCCTACGGCTGCCCCTGCCGCTAGGGCCGAAGAACGACGCTTGACGGATCGCTCCGCGCCGTGCTGCGTCTGTCACGGAACGCATCGCGATGGGGACGAGCGGCATGACCCATACCTACGAATCCGGCCGCCTGAATCTCCCCTTCGTCGGCATCGCGACCTTCGCGAAGAAGCCTTACGAGCCCGACTGGTCCGCGCTCGACGCCGATGTCGCGATCCTCGGCGCGCCGTTCGACATGGGGACGCAATATCGCGCCGGCGCCCGGTTCGGGCCCCGCGCGGTCCGGGAGGCCTCGACGCTCTTCTCCTTCGGCCATGCCGGCGCCTATGACCATGAGGACGACGCGGTCTATCTCGGCCCCGAAGTCTCCATCGTGGACATGGGGGACGCGGACATCGTCCATACCGACACGGAGCAGAGCCACGCGAACATCGAGGCCGGCGTGCGCGCCGCCCTCGCCGCCGGGGCGCTGCCTGTGGTGATCGGCGGGGATCACTCGGTCAACATCCCCTGCATCCGGGCCTTTGACGAGGAGGGGCCGATCCACATCCTCCAGATCGACGCGCATCTCGACTTCGTGGACGAGCGGCACGGCGTGCGCCACGGCCACGGCAACCCGATGCGCCGCGCGGCGGAGCGGGATCATGTGAGCGGGATCACCTCGGTCGGCATCCGCAACGTCTCCTCCACCGCGCGGGAGGGCTATGAGGCGGCGCGGGCGATGGGGGCGGACATCATCTCGGTGCGGCAGGCCCGCCGGCTCGGCGTTCCTGGCCTCCTCGACCGGCTTCCCGAGGGCGCGCGACTCTATGTGACCATCGACATCGACGGCTTCTGCCCCTCCATCGCCCCCGGAACCGGCACGCCGAGCCATGGCGGGTTCCTCTATTACGAGGTGCTGGAGCTCTTGCAGGGCGTCGCGCGCAATCATGAGATCGTCGGGATCGACCTTGTGGAGGTCGCCCCGGATTATGACCGTTCAGGGGTCACCGCGATCCTCGCCGCGCAGGTGCTGCTGAATTTCCTCGGCTTCGTCTTTCACGCGCGGGCGGAGCGATAGGCGCAACGGCCGCGGCGACGTGATAGGCTGAAGGCCGCAACCCGCCCGGAGCGCCCCATGCCCATCGCCGTCGGAGACCATATCCGCTTCCATCTCGGCCCGGACAGCGCCGCGCCCGGCCTCGACGACCTCGAGGCCGCCATCGTCGACTTCATCGACGGCGCGGAGAAGCGGCTCGACATCGCGGTGCAGGAGCTGGAGAGCCGCCCCATCGCCGAGGCCATCCTCCGGGCGGAGATCGAGCGCGGCGTGCGCGTGAGGCTCGTGCTGGAGGCGGATTATCTCCATGCCGGGCGGCGGCCGGCGAGCGTCGCCGAGGCCTTCGAGTCGAAGGGGCCGGAGGAAGAGAACCGCTTCCTCGCCGCCGCCGCGATGCGCGCGACCGTCTGGGTCCGGGCGGATTTCAACCCGGACATCTTCCACCAGAAATTCATCGTGCGGGACGGCTCCGCCGTCCTCACCGGCTCCACCAACTTCACGCCGACGGGAGTGGGCCGCTCGCCCGCGGGCGGCAATCTCAACCATGTGATCACCGTGAATTCGCCGGCGATGGCGAAGATCTATTCCCAGGAATTCGCCGAGATCGCGAAGGGAACCTTCGGGCGCCATTCGGCGGCCAGGGATCATCCGCCCGAATTCGTGGTGGACGGCGTGCGCTTCAAGGTCTGCTTCGCGCCGGAGCACAGCCCCGAGATGGAAATCGCCAAGCGCATCAACAAGGCGCGGGAGCGGATCGACTTCGCCATCTTCACCTTCGCCCAGTCGAGCGCGATCGACGACGCGCTGAAGATGGCGATGCGCGCGGGTGTGAAGATTTCGGGCGTGATGGACGGGATGCAGGCGAACCAGGTCTGGGCCGCGTCGAAGGGCCTGCTGGAGGCGGGGGCGGACCTGATGCGGGTGCCGAAAGTCTACGGCCTCGTGAACAAGATGCACCACAAGATGATGGTGGTGGACGAGGCGACGCTGGTGATCGGCTCCTTCAACTATACGGGCCCGGCGAACCTCGTGAACGACGAGAACATCGTCGTCATCACCTCGGACGGGGAATGCGGCGCCGCGCTGCCGCTCATCCGTGGCGCGCGGGCGGAGATCGAGAGGATTCGCGCGGCGCACGGCGCGCCGTTCCGATGAGGCGTTAACCGCGATTTAATATGGCGAATTCGCCGGAAACGGTTAAATGAGCGACAACATGCAGGCGCGCGCCTCCACCCCCGCGCGACGCAAGGCGCGGGAATGTTGCTGCGAAGCGCGCACGCCCACCCTCCCCTTCCCCTCTCCTGTTCTCGCGAGGGGGGAAGGGGGAGCCAGCAGGGCGCCTCACCCCCCGGTGAACCGCGGCGCGCGCCCTTCCGCGAAGGCGGCGACGCCCTCCCGATGGTCCTCCCCCGTCTGCGCAAGGGCGAACTGGTCGTAGTCCGCCCAGCTTGCGGCATGGGCGAGCGGCAGCGCGGCGGCCTCCACCGCCTGCTTGATCATCCGGAGCGGGACGGGCGGCATCGCGGCGGCGCGCGCGGCGAGGGCGAGCGCCGCATCCTCCGCATCCTCCGCCACCTCGTCCACGAGCCCGAACCGCTCCGCCTCCGCCGCGCCCCACCGCTCGGCCAGGATCAGGAGCCGCTTCGCCCGCGCCGGGCCGACAAGGGCGACGAGGCGCGGGACGGAGCCCCAGGACATGTTCATCCCCCGCTCGATCTCCGGCGCGTAGAAGACGGCGCCCGGCTCCGCGACGCGCAGGTCCAGCGCCCCGGCGAGCGCGACCCCGCCGCCGACGCACCAGCCCCGCACCGCGGCGATGGTGAGGCATTCGAGCTCCGCCCAGGCGCGGCACATCTTCCGCCCCGTCTGGAGGAGGAGCCGCCGCTCGGCGAGCGGCAGGGCGGCGAGGCTCGCCGTCTCCCCGTCCTTCAGGTCGAAGCCGAGCGAGAAGTTCTCCGCCCCGGCCAGCACGACGGCGGAGAGCGCGGGCGCCTCCGCCAGCCTCAGCGCCGTCTCGGTCAGCGCGCGCATGGCGGAGAGGGAGAGGGCGTTCGCCTTCGTCCCCCGGTCGAACCGGACGAGGGCGACGCGGCCCTCCTCCCGCATCTCCACGCTCACATCTTTCATGCCGCCTCCCTTGGCGTCAGGGCTGGACGCGCCCCGCGCTTCCCATAGTATCGGGATCAGAGCATGCCCGCGCCCCGCGCGCGAGGCGGGCCGAACCGACAAGGAGAGAAAGATGAAACACCGGAGCCTGAAAGGAGCCTCAGCCCTCGCGCTCGCCGCGGCCCTCGCCGCCGCGCCCGCCTCGGCGGAGAACGTCCTGCGCTGGACCAGCCAGGGCGACGCGCTGACGATGGACCCCCACGCGCAGAACGAGGGGCCGACCATCTCGATGAACGGCCAGATCTACGAGAGCCTCGTGACGCGGGACTACAACCTCGCGCTGCAGCCCGAGCTCGCGACCTCCTGGGAGGGCGACCTCGAAGGCTGGACCTTCACGCTCCGCCAGGGCGTGAAGTTCCATGACGGCGCCGACTTCACGGCGGAAGACGTCGCCTTCTCCTTCCGGCGCGCGCAGTCCGGCGCTTCGGACTACAAGGAGCAGATCAAGTCCATCAAGGACATAGAGATCATCGACGACCACACGGTCCGTTTCGTCACCGACGGGCCGAACCCGATCCTGCCGAACGAGATCACCTCGCTCTTCATCATGGATTCGGGCTGGGCCGCGGCCAACAACGTGGAGATGCCGCAGGACTACGCCGCGAAGGAGGAAACCTTCGCCGTGCGGAACGCCAACGGCACCGGCCCCTATCGCCTCGCCTCCCGCGCGCCGGACGAGCTGACCGTCATGGAGCGGAACGGCGAGTGGTGGGGCTGGAGCGAGTTCCCCGGCAACATCGACAAGATCGAATATCGCCCGATCAAGAACGCCGCGACCCGCGTCGCCGCGCTCCTCTCCGGCGAGGTCGATTTCGTGCTCGACCCGCCGCTGCAGGACCTGCCGCGCATCGAATCGACCGACGGGCTCGGCGTATCGACCGTCGCGCAGATGCGCTCGATCTTCTTCGGCATGGATGTGGGGAGCGCCGAGCTCCGCTCCTCCGACGTGAAGGGCAAGAACCCGTTCGCGGACCCGAAGGTGCGCCTCGCGGTCAACCATGCGCTCGACAAGGAGGCGATCAAGCGCGTCGTGATGGAGGGCCTCTCCTTCCCAACCGGCATGATCACCCCGCCGGGCGTGCGCGGCAACACGCCGGATAACGACGCGCCCTACGAGTTCAATGCCGAGGCCGCGAAGGCGCTGCTGGCCGAGGCGGGCTATCCGGACGGCTTCTCCGTGACGCTGGACTGCCCGAACGACCGCTACAACAATGACGAGAAGATCTGCCAGGCGGCGGTCGGCATGCTCGCGCGGATCGGCATCAAGGCGAATCTCGAGGCCGTCTCCAAGTCCCAGCACTTCCCGAAGATCCAGAACCGGCAGACGGACTTCTACCTCCTCGGCTGGGGCGTGCCGACGCTCGACAGCCATTACGTCTTCGCCTACCTGATCGACGGCGAGGGCTCCTGGAACGCCACCGGCTATTCCAACCCGCGGGTCAACGAGATCACCGACCTCATCGCCACCGAAATGGACGAGGAGAAGCGGGACGCGCTGGTGGCCGAGGCCTGGGACATCGTGAAGGCGGATGCGCCCTACGCCCCCGTCCACCATCAGGTCATCGCCTGGGGCATCTCCGACGGGTTCGAGATCCCGATCGGGGCGGATGACAGCTTCCGCCCGCGCTTCGTGGTGAAGAAGTAACGGAACTGCGGGGCGCCTCCCGGCGCCCCGCGACCCTGCACGGCCATGCTCGCATTTATCCTTCGTCGTCTGGCGCAGTCCGTCCTCGTGATGGCTGTCGTCTCCGTAATTTCCTTTTCGCTCTTCAACTTCGTCGGCGACCCGGTCAACAACATGGTCGGGCAGGACGCGACGCGGGAGCGGCGGGCTGAGATCCGTCTCGAACTCGGGCTCGACGATCCGATCCTCGTGCAATACGCGCGCTTCGTCGGGAACATCCTTTCCGGCGACTTCGGCATCTCCTACCGGATCAAGCAGCCTGTGGACGACCTCATCCTCGAGCGGCTGCCGGCGACGCTGGAGCTGGTCTTCGTCTCCGCGATCATCGCCCTCGTCTTCGGCATATCGCTCGGCGTCTATACCGGCATCAGGCGGGATTCCTGGATCTCGCGCCTCGTCCTCTCCTCCTCGCTGATCGGGGTGAGCCTGCCGACCTTCATCATCGGCATCGGGCTCATCTATCTCTTCGCCGTCCATCTCCGATGGCTGCCTTCCTCGGGGCGCGGCGGGGTGGTGGACCTCGGCTTCTGGAAGACCTCGCTGCTGACGCTGGACGGCTGGCGCTCCATCATCCTGCCCGCGATCACGCTCTCGCTCTTCCAGCTCACGCTGATCCTGCGCCTCGTGCGCGCGGAGATGCTGGAAGTGATGCGGACGGACTACATCAAGTTCGCCCGCGCGCGCGGCCTCTCCGAACGATCGATCAACTTCGTCCACGCGCTCCGCAACACGCTGGTGCCGGTGGTGACGATCATCGGGCTCAATATAGGCGGGCTCATCGCCTTCTCCGTCATCACGGAGACGGTGTTCCAGTGGCCTGGCACCGGGCTGATGTTCATCCAGGCGGTGGACTTCGTCGATGTGCCGATCATGGCGGCCTATCTCGTCTTCGTCGCGCTCCTCTTCGTGGTGATCAACCTGATCGTGGACATCCTCTATTTCGTCATCGACCCGAGGATCAGGATGGGCGGATCATGAGCGCCGTCGAACCCCGCGTCGATCCGGCCGCGAAACCGCCCTCAGCCTGGGCGCGGCTGCGGGAGAGCGACGTCTTCCACTCCTTCATCTCGACGCCCTCGGCGATGGTGGCCGCTTCCTTCACCGTCCTCGCCATCCTCGCCTGTTTCGCGGCGCCGCTGATCGCGCCCTTCAACCCGTTCGACCCGGCGCAGATCTCGCTCTGGGACGGGAAATTGCCGCCCGCCTGGGTGGAGGGCGGGCAGGCGCAATACGTGCTGGGGACCGACAATCAGGGCCGGGACATGCTCTCGACCATCCTCTATGGCGGGCGTCTCTCCATCATCGTCGGCCTCGCGGCGGTCGGGCTCGGCATGGTGCTCGGCGTCGGGCTCGGGGTGATCGCCGGCTATGTCGGCGGCGCGCTCGACGCTGTCATCATGCGGATCGCGGACGTGCAGCTGACCATTCCCGGCATCCTCCTCGCCATCCTCATAAACGGCATAGGGCGGGCCTTCCTGCCGCCCGAAATCCGGGAGGAATTCGCGATCTATGTCGTCATCATCGCCATCGGGCTGACGGACTGGCCGCAATTCGCCCGCGTCGCCCGCGGCGCGACGCTGGTGGAGGCGCAGAAGGAATACGTCCAGGCGGCGCGGGTGATCGGCCTGCCGGGCTGGCTCATCATGCTCCGGCACATCCTGCCGAACACGCTCCGCCCCGTCCTCGTGATCGCGACCATCGGCCTCGCGCTCGCGGTGATCGCGGAGGCGACGCTCTCCTTCCTCGGGCAGGGCATCCCGCCGACGACGCCATCGCTCGGCACGCTGATCCGCGTCGGCAACGAATATCTCTTCTCCGGCCTCTGGTGGATCACGCTCTTCCCCGCCATCGCGCTCGTCGTCCTCGTCTTCGCCGTGAACCTGCTGGGGGACTGGATGCGCGACGCACTCAACCCGAAACTCCGATGAGCGGCCACGGCGACCTACCGCCCGTGATGCTGCCGAGCGGGCGCACGATCCGCGAGCCGGCGGCGCGGGCCGAGGCGGCCGCGCCAGCCGCCCCGCCGCTGCTGGAGCTGCGCGGCCTCTCGGTCGAGTTCCCGACGCGGCGCGGCACGGTGGAGGCGGCGCGGAGCATAAACCTCGTCGTGAACGCAGGGGAGGTCGTGGGGCTCGTCGGCGAATCCGGCGCCGGGAAATCCACCATCGGCAACGCCGTGATCGACCTTCTGGAGCGTCCCGGCCGCGTCTCCGCCGGCTCCGTCCGCTTCGAGGGGGAGGAGATCCGCGGGCGCACGGAGGCGGAGATGCGCCTGATCCGGGGGGACCGGATCGGAATGATCTTCCAGGACCCGCAAACCTCCCTCAACCCTCTGATGACCATCGGCGACCAGCTCGCCGAGACCATCGCCAAGACGACCGGCCTTCGCGGCCCGGCGGCGCTTGAGCGGGCGGCGGAGCTTCTGGAGCAGGTGGGGATCGGGGAGGCGCGGGCGCGGCTCAAGTCCTGGCCGCACGAGTTTTCAGGGGGGATGCGCCAGCGCGTCGTCATCGCCCTCGCCCTCGCCGGCGACCCCGACCTCATCATCGCGGATGAGCCCACCACCGCGCTCGACGTCTCGATCCAGGCGCAGATCCTCGACCTCATCAAGGCCCTCTGCCGGGAGCGGAAGCTCGGCGTCATCATCGTCACCCACGATATCGGCGTGATCGCGGAGATCGCGGACCGGGTGGCGGTCATGTATCGCGGCGAGATCGTGGAGGAGGGGCCGGTCGCGCAGATCCTCGGTGCGCCGCGGCATGAATACACCAGGAGCCTCATCGCCGCCGTGCCGCGGGCGGACCGGAAGCTGCACCGCTTCGCCTCCGTGGACTATATCGAGGGCGGGGCGAGTGCGGCGCGGCGGATCGACATCGCCAATCACTGGCTCGGCCGCTCCGAGAGCCCGAAGGGAACCGGCGTCGCCGTCGAGATCGAGCATCTCAACCTCTCCTTCGTCCTCCAGAAGGCGGTGCTGAAGAAGAACCGCCGGATGCTGAAGGCGGTCAACGACGTGAGCCTGACGATCCGGGAGGGGGAGACCTTCGGCCTCGTCGGCGAGTCGGGCTCGGGCAAGAGCACGGTCGCGCGCCTTCTCGCCGGGCTCTACCGGCCGGATTCGGGCATGATCCGCGTGCTGGGGCAGGATCTCGTCACCAACCCGAAATCGCCCGAGGCGCGGCGCGCGCGGCGCGCGCTCCAGATGATCTTTCAGGATCCGTACTCCTCGCTCAATTCGCGAATGAAGGTGCTCGACATCGTGGCGGAGCCGATCCGCTTCTACCGGACCACCGGGAGCGAGGAGGAGACACGGCGCATCGTCGCCGACCTTCTGGACCATGTGGGCCTCGGCGCCGCCGCGGCGCTCCGCTACCCGCACGAGTTTTCGGGCGGGCAGCGGCAGCGCATCTCCATCGCCCGCGCCCTCGCCTCCCGCCCGCGGATTCTCATCTGCGACGAGCCGACGAGCGCGCTCGACGTCTCGGTTCAGGCGACGATCCTCAACCTTTTGAAGGACCTGCAGGAGGAGCTGGGCCTCACCATGCTCTTCATCAGCCATGACCTGCCGGTGATCCGCCAGATGTGCGACCGGGTGGCGGTGATGCGCCACGGCGCGATCTGCGAAACGGCGGAGACGGAACAACTCTTCGCCGCCCCGCAGCACGACTATTCGAAACACCTCCTCGGCCTGATGCCGAGCATGGAGCTGCTCGGCCCGACCGGGCTCTGAGCCGGCGCCTCAGTTGAGATCGGCGGAATGGGCGCGAAGATGCTCCAGCCGCACGATCTCCAGCGCGCGCCGGTGCGTCGCCGCAAGGCGCACCTTGGGCGCCCGGCCCGCCCGCCGCGCCTCCTCCCAACGCGCGGCGCAGAGGCACCATTGGTCCCCCGACTTCAGGCCGGGGAAGCCGTATTGCGGCATGGGCGTAGAAAGATCGTTCCCCGCAGCCTTCGAAAAGGCGAGGAATTCCGCCGTCATCACCGCGCAGACGGTGTGCGAGCCGCGATCCGCCTCGGCGGTGTCGCAGCAGCCGTTGCGGAAGAATCCGGTGAGGGGATCTTGCGAACAGGGCGCGAGATCGCCGCCGAGGACGTTCACCGAAGGGTCTAATTCAGCCTCGATCATGCAAGCCTCGTTGGAATCGCCGCCGGAATTGTCGATATAGAGCGTAACAGGCCGAAGATAAGGAGCCGAGCCATGATCGCCCTCACCCGCCGCACCGCACTCGCCGCCCTCGCCGCCGCGTCCCTGGCGCCGCTCGCCGCAGAGGCCGAGAGCGGGCCGGAGATCGACGCGAATGTGGACCGCGCGCTCCGCGAGCTCTACGGCACGGTTCCGGGCTCCGAGGAACTCGCCGCCCGCGCCCGCGGCGTGCTCGTCATGCCCTCGGTCGTGAAGGGCGGGCTCATCATCGGCGGCTCCTATGGCGAGGGCGCGCTCCGCGTCGGCGGCGCGACCGAGGCCTATTACAGCGTCGCCGCCGCCTCCATCGGCTACCAGATCGGCGTGCAGCAGACGGCGCACGCGCTCTTCTTCATGACCGACCCGGCGCTCAACCGCTTCCGTACCGCGAACGGATGGGAGCTCGGCGCGGACGCCGAATTCACCGTTCCGGGGGACGGGATCTCGCTGAACCTCGATTCGACGAGCGCGGGCAAGCCCGTCATCGCCATCGTCTTCGCGCAGGACGGGCTCCTCGCCGGGGCAAGCCTCGAAGGGGCGAAATACACGCGCATCGCCCGCTGAACCCGGGCTCCCGCCGGTGCGGGAGCCCGGAAACCTTCAGCGCCTCAGCCGGCGGATGAGGGAGGACGTGTCCCACCGCCCGCCGCCCATCGCCTGCACGTCGCCATAGAACTGGTCCACCAGCGCGGTGCCGGGGAGGGCGGCGCCGTTCGTCTTCGCCTCGTCGAGGCAGATGCCGAGATCCTTCCGCATCCAGTCCACCGCGAAGCCGAAATCGAACTTGTCCTCGCCCATCGTCACCGCGCGGTTCTCCATCTGCCAGGAGCCGGCGGCGCCCTTGGAGATCACGTCGATCACGTCGGGCACGGAAAGCCCGGCGCGGGCCGCGAAGTTCACCGCCTCCGAAAGCCCCTGGAGGAGCCCGGCGATGGCGATCTGGTTGACCATCTTCGTCAGCTGACCGGCGCCCGAGGGCCCGAGCAGCCGCCGCGCGCGCGCATAGGCGTCCATCACCGGGGCCGCGCGGTCGAAATCCGCCGCCTCGCCGCCGCACATGATGGTGAGCACGCCGTTCTCCGCCCCGGCCTGCCCGCCGGAGACCGGCGCGTCCACGAAGCCGAAATCGAGCCCCTTCGCCACCGCATGAAGCTCCCGCGCCACGGCGGCGGAGGCGGTGGTATGGTCGGTGAAGACGGCGCCGGGCGTCATCTCGGAAAAGGCCCCGTCTTCGCCGATGGTCACGGCGCGGAGATCGTCGTCATTGCCGACGCAGGCGAAGACGAGCTCGGCGCCCTTCGCCGCCGCGGCCGGCGTCTTCGCCGCCTTGCCGCCATGCTGGGCCGCCCAGGCCTCCGCCTTCGCCGCGGTGCGGTTGTAGACCGTCACCTCATGCCCGGCCTTCGCGAGATGGCCGGCCATCGGATAGCCCATGACCCCGAGACCGATGAACGCGCAGCGCGCCATGTTTCTTCTCCCCGTCCTTCCCGATAAGCTGGCGCACACTCGCCGCGCGCCGCCGCCCGGTCAAGGGCGCGGGGCCATCGAAGGGAAACGGATGCGGACGATCTTCAGGCTGCTGCTCTGGCTCGGCGGCGCGCTTGTCGCGCTCGCGCTGGCGGCTGCGGGCCTCGGCTGGCATCTCCTCTCCCGCTCCCTGCCGGACTATGGCGAGCGCCTCGCCCTCGCCGGGCTGGAAGCCCCGGTCGAGATCGTGCGGGACGCGAACGCAGTCCCGCACATCCTCGCGACGACGGAGCATGACGCCTTCTTCGCCATGGGCCTCGTCCATGCGCAGGAGCGCCTCTGGCAGATGGAGCTCTCGCGCCGGGGGGCGCAGGGGCGGCTCGCTGAGCTCTTCGGCCCGGCCGCACTGCCCCTCGACCGGCGGCTCCGCGCGCTCTCCCTCCACGCCGTCGCGCGTGCCGGGCTCGATCATCAGAGCGCGGAGACGCGCGCCGCGCTGGAGGCCTACGCCGAAGGCGTAAACGCATGGATCGAGGCGGTGAACGAGGGCGCGCGGGGCCGCGGCGCGCCGGAATTCTTCCTCTTCGGAGAGGGGCTTGCCCCCTGGACGCCGGAAGACAGCCTCGCGATCCTGAAGCTCATGGCGCTCCGCCTCACCGGCGCGGCGGAGAAGGAGACGCGGCGCGCGCGGCTCCTGCGGCAGGCGCCGCCCGAACGGCTGGAGGATCTCTTCCCGCTCAACCCCGATCCGGGCCTCATCGCGCTGCCGACCTTCGCGGAGGCCTTTCCCGGCCTCGATTTCCCGGAGACCCGGCGCGCCGAGGCGGAGACAGGGCCGGAGCGGCTGGCCTGGCTCGAAGGTTTCTTCTTCCCGCCGCAGGGCTTCGAGGGCGCGTCGAACGCCTGGGCCGTCTCCGGCGCCCGGAGCGCGACAGGCGCGCCGATCCTCGCCAACGATCCGCATCTCTGGCTCTCCGCCCCCAGCGTCTGGATGCTGATGCGCGTGGACTTCCCGGAAGAAAGCGCCATCGGCGGCACGCTGCCCGGCGTCCCCGCCATTCTCGTCGGGCGAAACCGCTCCCTCGCCTGGGGTCTCACCACGGTCGGGATGGACGATCAGGATGTCTATATCGAGCAGGTGAACCCCGAAAATCCCGGGGAATACCGCACGCCGGAAGGCTGGGCCCGCTTCATGACGAGGGAGGAGACGATCCGCGCCGCGGGCGGCGTGGAGGAGCGGGTGACGCTCCGCTGGACGCGGCACGGCCCGGTGCCGCCGCCCGATCTCTACGACCTCGGCGCGGTGACGCCGGAGGGCCATGTCGCCGCCCTCTCCTGGACGGCGCTGAATGTGGAGGACCGTTCGATCGAGGGGGCGCTGCGGCTGATGCGCGCCCGCACGATCGAGGAGGCGGAGGCGGCCGGCCGGCTCGTCATCGCGCCGGCCCAGAACGTGACCCTGGCGGACGGCGCGGGCGTCGGCATGATCGTGACCGGCCGCGCGCCGCTCCGCCGGGCGGACAGCCGGAGCCGCGGGCGGCTCCCCTCGCTCGGTTGGATCGCGGAGAATGACTGGCAGGGCCTCCGCGACCCCGGCCTGAACCCCCGGTCGATCCGCCCCCGCTCCGGCGTCGTCGCCAACGCCAACAACCGGACGACGGACGAGGCCTTCCCCGACCATATCTCCTTCGACTGGGAGGCCCCCTATCGCATCCGCCGGCTGGAGCAGAAGCTGAACGCGCGTGAATTCCACACCAAGGAGAGCTTCATCGAATTGCAGAACGACACCGTCTCGGAGATGGCGCGCGCCGTCCTCCCCCTCATCGCCGCCGATCTCTGGTGGACTCGGGACGAGGCGGTGGGCGACGCGAGGGGGGACCGGCGGGAGGCCGCGCTGCAGAAGCTCGGCGCCTGGAACGGCGAGATGAGCGAGCACCAGGCGGAGCCGCTGATCTTCGCCGCCTGGATGCGCGCGCTGACGCGGCGGATCGCGGCGGACGAGCTCGGCGAGCTCTTCGAGGCGGTGGAGGGGCCGCGCCCGCTCTTCATCGAGCGGGTGTTCTATGACGTGGACGGCGCAGCGCGCTGGTGCGACGTGGACAAGACGAACCGGGAGGAGACCTGCCCGGAAATGGCCAAGCTCGCGCTTGACGACGCGCTGGACGAGATCGAGGCGGCGCAGGGCGAGGACATGAGCGCCTGGCGCTGGGGAGAGGCGCACCGCGCGCGCCATGTGGCGACGCCGCTCGGCCTCCGCTTCCCCTTCGACCTCCTCGTGAACATCGAGCACGAGACCTCGGGCGGCGATCACACGCTCCAGCGCGCCCAGACGCGGGGGCGGGGGGAGGAGCCCTATCTGAACGTCCACGCCGCGGGCTATCGCGCCGTCTACGACTTCGCCGATCTCGACCGGTCGGTCTTCATCCTCTCCACCGGCCAGTCCGGCCACCTCCTCTCCCGCCACTACGACGACCTCGCCGCGCTATGGCGGGTGGGGGAATACATCCCGATGTCGATGGCGGAGGCCGATGTGCGGGCCGGCGCGCTCGGCTCGATGATGCTGGAGCCGGCGGAGTAGAGGGGGCCGGCTGCGGACTCCGCCAGGCGGAGCCATCAGGACCGGAGGACGAGGCCGGCCAACGCCGGAACGGGGCGCAAAGGGCCGCGGCTTCCCTCGGGTGGCCGCCTCGAAACGAATGGTTTCAGCGATTTATGGCGCCATGCACTCGAACGATTGCACGTCTCGCGCCGTCGCAATGCAGCCTCCGGTGCGGGAGGGAGGCCGCGGCCCGGGCTGGTCGCCCGAGCCAAGGATCGTGGGGGAAGCGCCGCGCCTTCGCTCGGCCACGCCCGCGAGACCGACCTTCGCCCTACCCCAGCAACTCGTGCGCCAGCGTCAGCGCATCCGCGAGCGCGTCCACCTCAGCCTTCGTGTTGTAGAGGCCGAAGCTCGCGCGGCAGGTCGCCGTCACGCCGAGATGCGCCATCAGCGGCTGCGCGCAATGATGCCCGGCGCGGACTGCGACGCCCTTGCGGTCGATGATCGTGGAGATGTCATGCGGGTGCCCGGCGCCCGCCATGGTGAAGGAGAAGATCGCGCCCTTGCCCGGCGCGTCGCCATGCACGGTCAGCCAGTTGAGCCCGGCGAGCCTGGCCGCGCAATAATCCCTCAGCTCCGCCTCATGCGCGGCGACAGCCTCCATGCCGAGGCCTTCGAGATAGTCGATCGCCGCGCCGAGGCCGATCATCTGCACGATCCCGGGCGTCCCCGCCTCGAAACGGAACGGCGCGTCGGCATAGGTCACCACATCCCGCCCGACCTCGCGGATCATGTCCCCGCCGCCGAGGAAGGGCCGCATCTCCTCCCGCCGCGCCTTCGAAATCCAGAGCGCGCCGGAGGCGGAGGGGCCATAGAGCTTGTGCCCGGTGATCGCATAGAAATCCGCGCCGAGATCGGCGAGGTCTACCGGCATGTGGACCGCGGCCTGGGAGCCGTCGACGCAGACCGGCACGCCCTTCTCATGCGCGCCCTCGACGATCCGCTTCACGTCCACCACCGCGCCGGTGACGTTCGACATGTGGGTGACAGCGACGATCTTCGTCCGCGGCCCGATGGCGGCGAGCACCTTCTCCGCGTCGAGCGAGCCGTCCGGCTCCGGCTCCACCCATTTCAGGACGGCGCCCTGCCGCTCCCGCAGGAAATGCCAGGGCACGATGTTGGCGTGATGCTCGAGCACGGAGAGCACGATCTCGTCCCCCGCCTCCACGCGCGGCGCGGCCCAGGAGGAGGCGACGAGGTTGAGCCCCATCGTGGAGCCGGTGGTGAAGATCACCCCCTCCTCCTCCGGCGCGCCGAGGAAGCGGGCGATCTTGCCGCGCACGGCCTCATACTTGTCGGTCGCGAGGTTGGAGAGGAAATGGAGCCCGCGATGGACGTTGGCGTATTCCTCGGAATAGGCGCGCGTCACCGCCTCGATCACCGCCTTCGGCTTCTGCGCCGAGGCGCCGTTGTCGAGATAGACGAGCGGCTTGCCATGAACGGTGCGGGAAAGGATCGGGAAATCCTTCCGGATCTCCTCGACATCGTAGCGGGGGGCGGCGTGACTGTTCATGTCGCTGATATAAGGCTCGGAAGCAGGAGGGACAGCACGAGACCGAGCATGAAAATCCCGGCGAAGAGCCCGCCCGCCACCCGCAGCGCGCTCTTGAAGCCATGCGCCTCGGCGATGAAGTTCGCGAGGAGCCAGACCACGACGGCGACCATGGCGAGCTGCGCCAGCGCAAGGAAGCCCGCCGCGCCGCCCGCCAGCTCCGGCACCGTCGCCGCAGCGACGAGCGGCGCGAAGATCACCGTCACGAGGCTGTGCCAGGCGACGGCGGCGCCGATCTCGATCATCGCGCCCGTGCCGCCGAAGAGCGCGCCGACCCGGTGGATCAGCACGACGGCGACGAGATAGGCGACGGCGCTGAACAACAGGTTGGAGACGACAAAGCCGAGCCCCGCGCCGCCCTCCCCCGCCATCAGCGAAAGCAGAACGGCGATGCCGGTGGAAAGGCAGAAGGCGAGGCCGAAGAGCATCGCCACGTCGCGCCAGCCGTCAATCCGGTCGATCACCTTCCGCACCGTCGCGCGGGGGGCGCGATAGCTGGCGATCACGTCTTCGATCAGGGTTCCGAACATCAGGCGCCTTGCATTCCAGCGAGCAGAAGCGCGCCGGCCGCGAGGCCGACGACGAGGACGGCCGTCACGGCCATCACGCGATAGGTGTAGCGGAAGCCCTGCGCTTCCGCGACCCCGGCGGAGAGAAAGAAGCCGAAGGCGATGGGGCCGAGGAAGTAGGGCGTCTCCGCCAGCCATCCCTCCGCCATCCCCGCCCAGACCGCGACGCCGGTGACGGCGGCGCCCAAAGCCTCGACCGGGGCGGAGACGAAGGCGGCCCAGAAGACGGCGCAGCGCGTCTCGTACCAGGAGCCGCGCCCGCCGAACGGGCGCGAGACGATCACCGCCGCCGCCGCGGCGACATAGAAGAACGAAGTTCGGACGAGGAAGGCCAGCACGATCCCGAAACCCACATAATCGGGCAGCCGCGCGCCGATCTCCGCAGGCGGCGCGACGACGAGCGAGAGCGAGCGGGAGAGGAAGAAGATCACGTCCGAGAGGAGCGCGAGGAACAGGAGCCGCCCCTCCGAAGGGCGCGACTCGATCAGCGAGCGGGTGGACCAGCGCATGTCCGCCCAGGCGTCAAGCACCCGGTCGGCGTAGCTGCGGCCCGACCTCAGGTCCGGGTCTTCGTCCGGTATCCGGTCGAGCAGGAAACGCCGCTCCGCCGACGCGCCAGTCCGGCGCGAGCCCCCCTTGTCCATGAACGCCCCCACGCTCGCTGCAACGATATTCATGTCAGCCGAACCGGGCGAGCGCAAACGACAATGCTGCGAAACCGAGGAAGACGAGCAGGACCGAGCCGGCGCGGAAGCCGTGCGCCGCCGCGAGCATCGGCGAAAGGAGACCGACCCAGAGAAGCCCCGCGGCGAGCCGCGCCGCCTCCGGCTGCGCCGCCGCCGCGCCGAGGGCGATGACGACCGCCGCCGCCGGGCCGGAGACGAGGCCCGACCAGAAGAGCGCGAGCCGCGTCTCCCGCCAGCCGCCGCGCCCCCCGGCGACGCGGCAGACGAGGCGGATCAGCGCCGCCGAGAGATAGAGCGCGAGCGGGAAGAAGGAGAGGCCGGCGAAAACGCGGGAGGCGAACCACGCCTCCCGTCCCTCCCCCACGGCGAGAACCGGGCGGATCGCCTCCGCCGCCACGTCGCCGAGCGCCAGGAAGGCGGAGGCGCCCATCGCATAGGCGACAAGCCGCGGCTCGCCCGCCCCGTCGGCCCATTCGGCGCGCCAGGACGCGCCCGGCGCCCGCCAGGCGCCGGCGATGCGGGAGACGAGGCTCACCGGATCAGACCTTGCGGCGCACGAGCCAGGCGGCGATCCGGTCCCGGATCACGTCGCGGAGCGGCTCGGACTCGATCTCGCCGATCGCCTCCTCGACGAAGGCGAGCACCATCATGTCCTTCGCCTCGGCCTCCGGCACGCCGCGGGAGCGGAGATAGAAGAGAACGTCCTCGTCCACCGCGCCCGAGGTCGAGCCGTGCGAGCAGGCGACGTCGTCCGCATAGATCTCCAGCTCCGGCTTCGCGTTGAACTCCGCATCGTCGTCGAGCAGCAGCGCCTGGCTGATCTGGTATCCGTCCGTCTTCTGCGCGCCGGGCTTCACGAGGATCTTCCCCTGGAAGACGCCCCGCGCGCCGGATTTCAGCACCTTCTTGAAGACCTGCCGGCTCTCGCAATGGGCGGCCGAATGGGTGACGAAGACCGTGTCGTCGTGGTGGAACCCCGCCGCGCCGATGGCGGCGCCGGCGACATGGCCCTTCGCGCCCTCCCCCGCGAGTTCGAGCACGACCTCGTTGCGCGTCAGCCGCCCGTTCGTCGTCAACGTGAAGCCGCGATAGGCCGCGCGCGCCCCGAGCCGGGCGAAGACATGGGTTGCGGCGAGGCGATCATGGTCCCGGCCTTGCGCGCGGACATGATGGAGCGCGGCGCCCTCGCCGAGTTCGACCTCCATGACCTTGTTGAACCGCGCCGCCGCAGGGCCGTTCTCCAGAAGCGTTGCTTCGGCGCCGGCTTCGACCCTGACGACATGGCGAATCATCGCCTCCGAGCTTTCCGACTCGTGGAGATACCGGAGATGGATCGGGCGGGCCGGCCGGCCCGTCACCCGGATCGCGAAACCCGTATCGGCCTGCGCCGTGTTGAGCGCGGCGAGCGGGCGGGGCACGGGGTTCTGCCCCGCCGCCTCCAGCGCCCCGTAGAGGCCGCGCGCCCAGTGGATGTCCGCCGCGAGCGCGGCCGAAAGCGGCTGTATCTCCACGCCTTCGAGGCGAGGATCGTCAGAGAGGTCGGCGCGGAACACGCCATCGACAAAGACAAGGCGGAGCGCCTCGACCTCGTCGAAGACCTGAACCTCCTCCGGCGCCAGCGCCGCCGCGCGCGGCGCCTCTGCGAGCAGCGGCGCCGGGTCGGTGAAGCGCCAGTATTCGTCCCGCCGCGCCGGGGCGCCGGCGGCGCGGAGCCGGCCGCGGGCCGCCTCCCGCGCCGTTTCGGCCCAGGGCGCGCCCTTTGCGGGGGCGGGCCGGGCGGCGAGCAGCGCCTCCGCCCCTTCCGCCTTCGCCTTCGGCAGCGCCGCCATCACGCCACCCGTCCGAGGATGTCGGCGTAGCCGTTCGTCTCCACTTCGAGCGCAAGCTCGGGCCCGCCCGTCTGCACGATGCGCCCGTCCGCGAGGATGTGGACGACGTCGGGACGGATATGGTCCAGCAGGCGCTGGTAATGGGTGATGACGAGGAACGCCCGCCCCTCGTCCCGGAGCGCGTTGACCCCGTCGGAGACGAGCTTCATCGCGTCGACGTCGAGCCCGCTGTCGGTCTCGTCGAGGATGCACATCTTCGGCTCGAGCACGGCCATCTGGAGGATTTCGTTGCGCTTCTTCTCGCCGCCCGAGAAGCCGACATTGACGGGGCGCTTGAGCATCTCCGCGTCGATCTTCAGCGCCTTCGCCTTCTCCCGCACCAGCTTTAGGAAGGAGCCGGCGTCGATCTCGGGCTCGCCGCGCGCCTTCCTCTGGGCGTTCAGCGCCGTCCGGAGGAAGGTCATGTTGCCGACGCCGGGGATTTCCACCGGGTACTGGAAGGCGAGGAACAGGCCGGCGGCGGCCCGTTCCTCCGGTTCCATCGTCAGAAGGTCGGCTCCGTCGAGTTCCGCGGAGCCGCCATCGACGACATAGCCCTCACGCCCGGCCAGCAGATAGGAGAGCGTCGACTTTCCGGAACCGTTCGGCCCCATGATCGCGTGAACCGTCCCCGGCTCCACGTCCAAAGTCAGACCTTTCAGAATCTGCTTTGGCTCCTCCGCCAGGGAAACCCTGAGATCGCGGACTTTCAGCATCGTCACGTCCTCCTTGCGCCGCGGCCCCGACAGGCCGCTGCGTGTCGCGTTTCGCGCCCGATCTGATCTCGGCCGCCATTTCTTCGAGTTTGGTCGCGATCTGGCCGCGCAGCTCCGGAAAGCGCTCGGCCATGCAGTGCGAGAAGTCCCGCACGCCCGCCTCGGCCAGAGCCACGCGGAAGATCGGGTCCGCGTCCAGGCTCTCCAGCCGCACCACGGTGGAGGCGATGGCGAGGCGCGCCACATCGGAGATGAAGCGGGCGCCGCCGCCCTCGTTGGTCGAATTGTCGAGTTTCGGTTGGTCCAGCATCAGGGATTCTCCCCGGCGCGGCCGCCCCGGAATGGAGCCGTCCCACCGCGCACGGAGCGAGGATTGCAACGGCCGGCCTTTTCATCGCGTTAATCGCGAAAGCCATGAGAATCTCCGCCATCGCCTAGCCCCTGAACACGAGCGCGGCGCCCGCCGCGATCAGAGCGAAGCCGGCGATCACGCCCCAGCTGATCCCCTCCTTGAGATAGAGGACGGAGAAGCCGACGAAGACGACGAGGGTGATCACTTCCTGTATCGTCTTGAGCTGGGCCGCCGAATATACCTGATGTCCTATCCTGTTCGCCGGAACGGCGAGGCAATACTCGAAGAAGGCGATGCCCCAGCTTGCGAGGATCACGATCCAAAGCGCCGTCGACTTGAACTTGAGATGCCCGTACCAGGCCAGCGTCATGAAGACGTTGGAGACGGAAAGCATCAAAATGGGGGCAATCCACGGATTCATGCCGGCTCCGTCGAAACGGCGGTGCCTGAGACGGAGACCATGAGCATCGATTCGCCCACGACCTCATAGTCGAGATCGACGCCCACCACCGCATCCGCCCCGAGCTTCCGCGCCTCGGCCTCCAGCTCCCCGAACGCCGTTTCCCGCGCGTCGCGCAGCTTCGCCTCGTAGGCGCCGGAGCGGCCGCCCACGATGTCGGTGATCCCGGCGAAGAAGTCCCGCACGATGTTCGCGCCCATGATCGCCTCGCCCACCACGATCCCGCGATAGGCGACGATGCGGCGGCCCTCGATGGAGGAAGTTGTGGTGACGATCATCGCCCTGTCCCGATTGAACGCGCAGTCTTGCGCTGCGGCGGCCCTATTTCGTATCGCCCTGCCGGACCCAGCCCAGCATGCAGGCCGTCCAGAGCAGGAAGAGCACGAGCCCGATTGTGACTTCGAGCACCGCCGCCTGCGCCGGCAGGAGGCCGATCTCCAGCGCCAGCCATTCGACGAACTCGTCCACGACCTGGCTCGCGATGAAGATCACCACATGCGCCGCGATCAGCAGCTTCATGCGGAGCGTGAGCCCGAGGCGGCTGGCATGGCCGAGCGAGAAGCGCGGCCGCGCCTCCGTCCGCTGCGGCCTTTCGACGACGGTCATCATCCGACCGATCCTTCCAGTGAGATCGCAACCAGCTTCTGCGCCTCGACGGCGAATTCCATCGGCAGCGCCTGAAGCACCTCCTTGCAGAAGCCGTTGACGACGAGCGCCACCGCCTCCTCCTCGTCCATGCCGCGCTGGCGGCAATAGAAGAGCTGGTCCTCGTCCACCTTCGAGGTCGTCGCCTCATGCTCGACGCGGGAGGAATTGTTGCGAACCTCGATATAGGGAACCGTGTGCGCCCCGCAGTTGCTCCCGATCAGGAGCGAGTCGCACTGCGTGTGGTTGCGCGAACTCTTCGCCTTCGGATGCATGGAGACGAGGCCGCGATAGGTATTCTGCGCCCGTCCGGCGCTGATCCCCTTGGAGACGATGCGGCTGCGGGTGTTCTTCCCGAGATGCACCATCTTCGTGCCGGTGTCGGCCTGCTGGGCGTTGTTGGCGATGGCTATGGAGTAGAATTCGCCCTGGCTCTCGTTCCCGCGCAGGATGCAGGACGGGTATTTCCAGGTGACGGCGGAGCCGGTCTCCACCTGCGTCCACATCACCTTGGAGCGGTCGCCGCGGCAATCGGCGCGCTTGGTGACGAAGTTGTAGATGCCGCCCTTGCCCTCCGCATCGCCCGGATACCAGTTCTGCACGGTCGAATACTTGATCTCGGCATCGTCGAGGGCCACAAGCTCCACCACCGCGGCGTGAAGCTGCGCCACATCCCGCTTCGGCGCGGTGCAGCCCTCAAGATAGCTGACATGGGAGCCCTTGTCGGCGATGATCAGCGTCCGCTCGAACTGCCCGGTATTCTCCGCATTGATGCGGAAATAGGTGGAGAGCTCCATCGGGCAGCGCACGCCCTCCGGCACATAGACGAAGGAGCCGTCGGAAAAGACCGCCGAGTTGAGCGTGGCGTAGAAATTGTCCGAGGTCGGGACGACGGAGCCGAGATACTTCTTCACCAGCTCCGGATGCTCGCGGATCGCCTCCGAGATCGGGCAGAAGATCACGCCGGCCTTCGCCAGCTCGTCCTTGAAGGTCGTGCCGAGGGAGACCGAGTCGAACACCGCGTCGACGGCGACCTTGCGGCCCTCCGCCGGCATGTCCTCCGCGCCCTCGACCCCGGCGAGGATCGCCTGCTCCTTCAGCGGGATGCCGAGCTTGGCGTAGGTCTCCAGCAGCGCCGGGTCCACCTCGTCCAGCGATTTCGGGCGCGAGGCGGCCATCGAGGCCGGGCGGGCGTAGTAATACTGCTTCTGGAAGTCGATCTTCGGATAGGAGACCATCGCCCATTCGGGTTCCGTCATCTCCAGCCAGCGCCGATAGGCGGCGAGCCGCCATTCGAGCATCCATTCCGGCTCCTCGTTCCGCTCGGAGATGAGGCGCACGATGTCTTCCGAGAGGCCCATCGGGGCGAACTCGGTCTCGATCTCGGTGGAGAAGCCATACTTGTAGCTGTCGCCGACGGCGCGCACCGCCTCCACCGTCTCGTCGTCCACGCCGTCCTTCACGCGGAGATCTTCAAGCGCCATCTTCGTCTCCTCCCGGCCCTCAGGCCGCTTTCACGGACCGGCGGCGCCAGGCCGCCGTCCATGCCTCGGCGAAGGCCAGAACCTCCGCCTCTGTATTCGTCGGCCCGAGCGAAACGCGGATCGCGCTCGAAGCCGTCGTCTCGTCGAACCCCATGGCGAGCAGAACCCGGCTCGCCCGCGCCACCTTGCCGGAGGAGCAGGCGGAGCCCGCGCTCACGGCGAAGCCGGCAAGGTCCATCGCCATCACCTGCGTCTCCCCCGCCCAGCCCGGAACCGCGAAGCAGGACGTGTTCGGCAGCCGCGGCGCCTCTCTCCCAAGAATGATGAGATCGGGCGCCGCGTCTTCAAGGCGGCTTTCTAGAATATTTCTAAGTTCGGCGACGCGCTCCCACGCGCCGGCCTCCAGCTCCGCCTTCGCGGCGCGGGCGGCGGCGGCGAAGCCGGCGATGCCGATCACGTTCTCCGTCCCGGCGCGCCAGCCCTCCTCCTGCCCGCCGCCGCGGACGAGCGGATGGGGATGCTCGCGGTCGTCATGGATGAAGGCGCCGACGCCCTTGGGCCCGCCGATCTTGTGCGCGGAAAGCGCCCCGGTCGCCGCTCCGCTTTCGCGGAAGGAGAAGGCCATGCGCCCCACGGCCTGCGTCGCGTCGCAATGCGGGCGGGCGCCGCGCGCCTTCGCGATGCGGAAGAGGTCCTCCGACGGGTCGATCACGCCCGTCTCCCCGTTCGCCGCCGCGACGGAGAGGACGGCGACGCCCTCCGGGATCGCCGGGTCGTCGCTGACCGGGCCGACGCCGTGAAAGAGCGGATGGTCGCGGTGAAGGCGGCCCGCCTCGTCCACCGGCAGCGCCTCGTCATGAAGCGCGCCCCAGTGCGCGGCGGCGACGACGCTCTCATGCTCCGTCGCGGCGAAGAAGCCGGAGCCGCGCCAGAGCCGGGCGAAGGCCATCGTGTTCGCCTCCGAGGCGCCGGAGGTGAAGACGACCTGCCCGGGCTCGCAGCCCGCCAGCGCGGCGACGTCGGCCCGCGCCCGCTCGACGATCGCCCGCGCCGCCCGCCCTTCGGCATGGACGGCGGAGGGGTTCCCCGCCTCGTCCATCGCCGCGAGCATGGCTTCGCGCGCCTCGGGCCTGAGGGGCGCCGAGGCGTTCCAGTCCAGATATGCGCGCCGCCGCGTCACGCCCGCGCGCCCTCCTCTTCGAGAAGCGCGGTGAAGTCCGGCACCGCCGGGCAGGGCGCCATCCGGTCCCCCACCACGTCGGCCAGCGTCGTCTGGTTCAGAAAGACATAGACATGGGAGGAAAGCTGCTCCCAGAGATTGTGCGTCAGGCACATGGCCTTGGAGCCGCCGCAGCCGTCTCCCTGCCCGCCCTCGCAACCCATCGCGTTCAGCCGCTCGTCCACCGCCGCCATGATCGCGGAGATGCGCGTGCCCTCCGGCCCGTGGGCGAGCCGGTAGCCGCCGCCGGGGCCGCGCACGCTCTCCACCAGCCCGGCCTTCCGCAGCTTCACGAAGAGCTGTTCGAGATAGGCGAGCGAAATGTCCTGCCGCTTTGCGATGTCCGCGAGGCTGACGAGCGCGGAAGGGCCCTGAAGCGCGATGTCGGCCAGCGCGGTGACCGCGTAGCGTCCCTTTGTGCTCAGCTTCATGGCCTCTCTCCTCCGCCTGCGACGTTTCAGCGCGAATCGTTGACCGGGCGGCGCACGAAGGCTTAATCAGCCACTTCGCGCGCGGGCCCGCCGACGACCCGGCGAAAGTTGGAACGGTTCTAAATTGACTGAGCGCAACAGTCAACGATTCCCGGCCGGGGCCGCGCCCGCCCCCGAAAGACAGGATGACCGATGCCCGAAGTGATCTTCCCCGGCCCTGACGGCCGACTCGAAGGCCGTTATCATCCGCAAAAGGAGAGGGACGCGCCGATCGCGCTCATCCTCCACCCGCACCCGCAATTCGGCGGGACGATGAACAACAAGGTTGTCTACAACCTCCACTACATATTCCACCGCCTCGGCTATTCCGTGCTCCGCTTCAACTTCCGCGGCGTCGGGCGCAGCCAGGGCGAGTTCGACCACGGGATCGGCGAGCTTTCCGACGCGGCGGCGGCGCTCGACGATCTCCAGAGCCTGAAGCCCGACGCGAAGATCACCTTCATCGCCGGCTTCTCCTTCGGCGCCTGGATCGGGATGCAGCTCCTGATGCGGCGGCCCGAGGCCTCCGGCTTCATCTCCGTCGCGCCGCCGGCGAATATGTACGACTTCACCTTCCTCGCGCCCTGCCCCTCCTCCGGCCTCATCATCAACGGGGAGAATGACAGGATCGCCCCGCCGGAGGACATCGTGAAACTGGTGGAGCGGCTCCAGGCGCAGCGGGGCATCACCATCACGCATGAGACGGTGCCGGGCGCGAACCATTTCTTCGAGCAGGGGATGGACGAGATGACCGCGACGGTCGAGGCCTATGTCGCGAAGCGCACCGCGGAGCTCAAGGCCCAGGTCGCCGCGCAGAGGTGACAGTCCCGGGCGGCGGGCTATGTCCCGCCGCATGACCGAGAAGCCCGCCGCCGAAATCCTCTACAATGAAACCTGCCCCGTCTGCGCGGCCGAGATCGCGCATTACCGCGCCCATGCGGAGGCGCGCGCCCTGCCGCTCGCCTTCCTGCCGCTCTCCGAGGCCGCCCGTTTCGGGCTGGGCGAGGAGGAGGCGGCGCGGCGGCTCCATGTGCTGAAGGCGGGGCGGCTCCTCTCCGGCGTCCCGGCCTTCCTCGCGCTCTGGGAGGAGATGCCGCGTTTCCGCCCCCTCGCCCGCGTCGTCGGCCTGCCGGGCGTCCGCCATCTCGCCGCCCTCGTCTATGACTTCATCCTCGCGCCCGCGCTCTACGCCGCCCATCGGCGGCGTCAGGCCCGCTCTCAGGGCCTTGCGATCCGCCCGCCGGAGACAGGCGCGGCGCAGCCCGTCGTCGAGGGCGCGGAGGTCGGCAAGCCGCGCAAGACGCGGACGGCGAGCCAGGCGAAGGCCTGAGCCTCCAGCATGTCCCCGTCGAGCCCCGCCGCCTCGACGGGCTCGACCGGGGCGCCGAGCCGCTCCGCCAGCAGCGCCATCATCGCCCCGTTCCGCCGCCCGCCGCCGCAAACGAGCCATCGCGACGGCGGTGAGGGCGACCACCGAAGCGCCTCGGCCACGCAATCGACCGTGAGCGCCGTCAGCGTCGCCGCGCCGTCCTCGAGCGATAGCCCCTCCATCGCGGCGAGGAGCGCGGAAAAGGCGTTCCGGTCCAGCGATTTCGGCGGCCGGCGTTCGAGATAGGCGCGCGCCGCATTGGAACTCAACCGATCCCGATGGACCCGCCCCGCGGCGGCGGCGCGCCCGCCCTCGTCCATCGCCGCGCCCGCCCGCCGCATCATCCAGTCGTTCACCAGCGCATTGCCCGGCCCGGTGTCGAAGGCCAGGAGCGCGCCCTCCGCCTCGGGCGCCGGCCTCGCCGGATCGACCCAGGTGACGTTCGCGACCCCCCCGATGTTGAGGAAGGCGACGGGCGCCGAGCCGCCGATCCGCCGCGCCAGCGCGAAATGGAAGAACGGGGCGAGCGGCGCCCCCTCCCCCCCCACCTTCATGTCGGCGGAGCGGAAATCCCACACCACGGGGCGGTTGAGCGCGCGGGCGAGCGCCGCGCCGTCCCCCAGCTGCCAGGTCCACCCCTCTTCCGGCGCATGGGCGACCGTCTGGCCGTGAAAGCCGATCAGCTCCGGCGCCGCCCCCGCCTCCGCGATCAGCCGCGCCGCCGCGCCGGCATGGAGCGAGACGACCTCCCGCTCCGCCGCCGCCAGAATCGCGGCGTCGCCGCCGGCGGCGGGCCGGAAGCGCCGCCAGTCCGCCGCCACCGCGGAGAGCGCGTCCGTCTCCCCCGGCGCATAGGCCATGAAGCGCGAGGGGCCGAAGGCGGAGATCGTCTCCCCGTCCGTCTCCAGCATCGCGGCGTCCACCCCGTCCATCGAGGTGCCGGACATCAGCCCGAGCGCCCGGATCGTCTCCGCCATGCCCTTCCTTTCATCGCCCGCTCCGGTATAGAGCGGCGGAAACGCGCCGGCCAGCGAGCGACAGATGATCTACACGCCGAAATCCGACTTCCTGCACATCCTCCTCGCGCGGGGCTTCGTGCAGGACTGCACCGACATGCAGGGCCTCGACGAGGCGCTCCTCAAGGGCGTGGTCCCCGGCTATGTCGGCTACGATTGCACCGGCGCCTCGCTCCATGTCGGCCATCTCGTCAACATCATGCTCCTGCGCTGGCTGCAGAAGACGGGGCACAAGCCCGTCACCCTCATGGGCGGCGGCACGACGCGGATCGGCGACCCTTCCGGCAAGGACGAGGCGCGCCAGCTCCTGACGGACGAAAAGATCGCGGAGAACATGGCCGGCATCCGCCAGGTCTTCTCCCGCTTCCTCGCCTATGGAGACGGGCCGACCGACGCGATCATGCCGAACAATGCGGACTGGCTGGGCCAGCTCAACTACATCGACTTTCTGCGGGATTACGGCCGCCACTTCACCATCAACCGGATGCTGAGCTTCGAGAGCGTGAAGTCCCGGCTCGACCGGGAACAGCCGCTGACCTTCCTCGAATTCAACTACATGCTGCTCCAGGCCTACGACTTCATGGAGATGAACCGGCGCATGGGCGTCCGTCTCCAGATGGGCGGGTCGGACCAGTGGGGGAACATCGTCAACGGCGTCGATCTCTCCCGCCGGATCAACGGCGCGGAGGTGTTCGGGCTGACGACGCCGCTCCTGACCCGGGCGGACGGCGCGAAGATGGGCAAGTCCGCCTCCGGCGCCGTCTGGCTGAACGAGGAGATGCTGCCGGCCTGGGACTTCTGGCAGTTCTGGCGGAACACGATGGACGCCGATGTCGGCAAGTTCCTGAAGCTCTTCACCGAATTGCCGCTGGACGAGATCGCGCGGCTGGAGGCGCTCGAAGGCGCGGAGCTGAACGAGGCGAAGACCATCCTCGCCAACGAGGTCACGGCGCTCGCCCGCGGGCGGGAGGCGGCGGAGCGCGCGGCGGCGACGGCGGCGGAGACTTTCGGCGCCGGCGGCGCGGGGGCGGACCTGCCGCGTGTCGCCTTCACGGCGGAGGAGGCGGCGGCGGGCGTCTCCGCCGCGCAGCTCTTCCTCCGGGCGGGCCTCGCCGCCAGCGGCAAGGAGGCGAAGCGGCTGATCGCGGAAGGCGGCGCGCGGGTGAACGACGAGCCGGTGACGGATGCGGGGCGCCTCTTCGCCGCGTCCGATTTCGCCTCCGGCCCGCTGAAGCTCAGCGCGGGCAAGAAGCGCCACGCCATCGCGGAGATCGGCTGACCGCCCCTACCGCCCGACCCGCGGCGCCGGCTCCGCGCCGTCGAGCGTGAGCGAGGCGTCGTCCGTCCCCCCGCCCTCGAAGATGCGGCGCAGGATGCCGGGCGTCAGCGCGGAGAGCGGGTTGACCGAAACGTCCGGGTCCCCCGCCGGGCCCGAGACGGAGAAGGTGACGGCGAAGACGCCCTGCCCCTTGCCCCCGGTCAGGATCGTCCCGATCACCGGGATCGCGCCCACCGCGCTGTTGAGGCCGTAGAGCGGGGTGAAGACGCCGTCCATGTCCAGCCGGTCCTCCGCCAGGAGGTAATCGCCGGAGATGTTCACGCCGATCGAGGGGCCGGTCGCCGTCGCATCCTTCAGCGTCAGCCGCTCCTCGCCATAGGCGAAGGGCGCGCGGATGCGGCGGAAGACGATCCCCTCCTCCCGCATCGTGGCGCGGAGGTCCGAAAGCTCCGCGCCGGCGAGCAGCGCCTCAAGCTTCGCATCCTCGTGGATCACGATGTCATCCACCCGCACCATGCCGGCGAGGCGGAAGGGTTCGCCCTTCTCGATCCGGGCGTTGAGCTTCAGCGCCCCGCCCGCCCCGTCGTCGAAGACCTTGGCGCCGCGGAGGAAGCCGCCCGCATCCGCGATGTCGAGCGTGAGCCGCCCGCCCTCAGGCCCCCGGCGGAAATCGGCGACGACGCGGGCGCCGCCCGCCACCCGCGCCTCGCCCTCCGCGATCACCGCGTCGCGCGCGGTGCGGCGGAAATTGCCGGAAACGTCGGTGAAGCTCTGCGTCTCGGTCACGACGAGCCGCCCGATCTTCGCGTCGATCCGGAACGGCGCGACCGCGGCGCCGCGCTCCGGCGCCGCGTCGCCCGCCGCGCCGTCGGACATGGCGTCGTCCAGCAGGTCCTCAAGCCGCGTGAGGTCGAGGAGCGGCCCCTCCGCCGCGATGCGCCAGCGGTCCTCCGTCCGCCGGGCGGAGAGCGCGAGGTCCACCGCCTCGCGGAAGCGGAAGCGGGAAAGCTCGACCCGCTCCGGCGCGCCCGCAGCGTCCGTCTCCGCCGCGCCGGCGGCCGAAAGGCCGGGCGCCTCGATCTCGAACCGGTCGAGCCTCAACCGCGCGCCCGCAATCTCCCCGGCGGCGGAGAGGGCGCCGGCGTCGCCCCGGCCCTTCGTCCAGCCGATCTCGGGTATGGCGAGCGCGCCGCCGGCGAGATCGGCCGAGACCGCGAAGCGCGCGCCCGCCCCGCCGGGCTCGATCGTCGCCGTCACCGGGATCGTTCCCGCCGTGAACCAGCCCTGCGAGATCCCGAATTCGGCGATCCGCTCCGGCGTCGCCTCCGCCCGCGCCGTGATCGAGCGCGCGGCGGGGGAGAAGACCTCCCGCCATTCCACCGCGGCGGGGAGCCCCGCGGCGACCACGTCGCCCGAAAGGAGGAAGCCCGCCGTGCTCGCCTCCAGCGTCAGCGCCGCCGCCGTGACTTCCCGCTCCAGCCCCGGCGCGACAAGCGCGACGTCGGTCATCATGGCGGTCGCCGCCGCCGCCACGTCTTCGAGGAGCAGATCCTTCAGCAGCGGAAAGGTCGAGACCGCCTCGATCGCCGCCTCCCCCGCAACGTCGCCGAGCGGCACGCCGAGCTGCGAGGTGAGGCCGAGCGGCTCCTCGTCGATCAGCGCCAGCGCGTCCGCCACGCGGCCCTTCGCGCGGATGCGCGCCTCGCCCGGCGTGTCCGGATGGTTGAGGTCCGCGATCACGAAGGTGGAGCCCGCAAGGTCGAGCGCCGCGCCGCCCGTCGGCGTCACATGCCCGGAATCGAGCGCCAGCGAGAAGCGCTGGAGGTCGACCTGCCCCGAGCCGACCCCGCCGAGGATCGGCGGCATCGGCCGGAGGTAATGGCCGACCGTATCCTTGAAGGTGAAGTCGATCTTCACCTCCTCGGCCTCGCCGCCGAGGCGCAGCACCGCGTCCGCCTCCGTCACGGTGGCGGCCTCCATGTTCTCCCGCATCCAGAGCAGCGCGCCCGGCGCCGCCTCCCGCGGCCAGTGCTCCAGCATCTCCGCGAGCGAGATGTCGGCGCCGCCGAGAACCATGTCCGTCCGCCAGCCCCCCGCCTCGGGCCAGAGCCGCCCGGCGGCGGAAAGGCTCATCCGCTCCCGCTCCAGCCGCAGCTCCCCGATCTCGATGAGAAGCGGATCGAGCGTGATCCGCCCGGTCAGCCGCGCCGCGCGATAGGGCAGCGGCGCGTCGAGCAGTTCGGGCGCGGAGACGCGGATATCGGAGAGGTCGAGCTGCGCCACCACGTCGAGCGGCTCCTCCGCCTCGTCCCGCCCGACCTGCACGAAGCCGGCGCCGGTGAAGGCCGCGCGGTCCGAAGCGAGCGAGACCTCCCCGATCTCGAACCGCTCCGCCGCCGGGTCGAAGACGAAGTCGAGCGCCGCGCGCTCCAGCGGCTCCACCGCCCCGCCGCCGAGCGCGACCTTCCCGGCCCCTGCTTCGAGCCGGCCCGAAAGCGCGGTCAGCGTTCCGGCCGCATCCATTTCGAGGTCGATCTTCCCGCCCACCGGCGCATCGAACGCCGCCATCCAGTCGAGCGCGACGATCTGCCCGGCGATGTCCGCCGGCGCCGCATTCTCGAAGGCCGCGCTCATCCGCACGGCGCCCGATGGCGCGCGCCATCCCCTGAGAGAGAGCGCCACGCGGCCATGCGCGCCCCCCGCGAGCGTCGCCTCCGCGCGGACGCCGACGCTCTCCCCCGCGAAGCGGAACCGGATGTCCGCGCCCTCCGCGCGATAGGCGCGTCCCGCGAACCGGTCGAGATAGAGGATCGAGGCGTCCGCCAGGCGCAGGCGGACGCGCCCCTCGGGCTCGGCGGGGAGGGGAGAGGCGGCCGCCGGCCCCGTCTCCGCGGAGATTGCGGCGACGAGCCGGGCGAAGGCCGCCGCGCCCTCCCCCTCCTCGTCCTCCTTCAGCCCGCCGAAGCCGAACCGGAACGCGCCCGAAGCGTCCCGCACCAGCCGGCCGGATATGCCCGTGAGCGCCACGTCGTCCGGCGTGAAGCGCCCCTCCAGCAGCGACCGGAGCGCGAAGCGGGCGGAAATCTCGGGGACGACCGCGAACGGCCCCGTCTCGTCGTCGATCAGCGTGACGCCGGAAAGCGCGACCGCCGCGCCCCCGCCTTCCTCCCGCGGCAGCAGCGCGAGCCGCGCCGAACCGATCTCGACATGCGCGCCCGGCGTGCGCGCGGAGGCCTCCCGCTCGATGACCGGCGCGAGGAAGGAGAGGTCGAGCGGGCCGACGGCGAGCCGGAACCAGAGCCCCGCGACAAGAACAAGCGAAAGGAGCAGCGCGCCGCTCGCCAGCGCCGCCGCGAGCCGCCCGAGGCGCAGGAGCGGCCCGCGCCGCGCCGGCGCCCGCCCTCCCTTCGCCTCGCCCTCGTTCATCGCCGCGCTCCCCGCGCCCGGCCCGGCGCCCTTGACGGACGGGGGGGCGGATTACCTATCGTCGGGCGAACGACCTGCGCCGCGTTCGCCCGAACGCTTCATCACACTGAAATAAGTCCGCTTGAAGGAACGCGCCATGACAATTCCGCAAGGCCCCGAAATCGGCGCCCCCGCCCCCGCCTTCGACCTGCCGGCCACGGGCGGCTCCGCGAAGCTCGCCGACCATGCCGGCAAGGCCGTCGTCCTCTACTTCTACCCGAAGGACGACACGCCCGGCTGCACCACGGAGGCGCAGGACTTCACCGCCGCCGCCGCCGATTTCGCCGCCGCGGGCGCGGTCGTCATCGGCGTCTCGAAGGACCCGCTGAAGAGCCACGAGAAATTCGCGGCGAAGCGCGGCCTCACCGTCATCCTCGGATCGGACGAGACCGGGACGACCTGCGAGGATTACGGCGTCTGGGTCGAGAAGAGCATGTACGGCAAGACCTATATGGGCGTCGAACGCGCCACCTTCCTGATCGACGGCGCCGGCATCGTCCGCGGCGTATGGCGCAAGGTGAAGGTGAAGGGCCACGCGGCGGAGGTGCTGGAGGCGGCGAAGGCCCTTGGCTGAGCCGGGCCTCTGCGAGCGCGCCCTCGACGTCCTCGCCGAGCCCGACGCGCGGGAGAAGGCGCGGAAATCCCGCGCCCACGCCGCCGCCTGGCGCGCGGCGCGGGAGGCGGGCCATGCGGAGCCGGGCGAGGCCGCGCCGCCCGATGCGCCCGCGCGCCCCGCGCGGCCCGAACTCCTCGACCCGCGGGAGATGCCGAAGCGCCGCCGCGGCGGGGTTCAGGGCCGCGTCGCCCTCCTCCACGCCATCGCGCATATCGAGCTCAACGCCATAGACCTCCACTGGGACATGGCGGCCCGCTTCGCCGGCGAGGGATTGCCCCCCGGCTTCGCCGACGACTGGGTGAGCGCGGCGGATGACGAGGCGAAGCATTTCGGCCTCCTCGCCGACCGGCTGGAAGCGCTCGGCTCCTCCTATGGCGCGCTCCCGGCCCATGCCGGCATGTGGCGCGCGGCGGAGGAGACGAAGGGAGACCTCCTCGCCCGCCTCGCCATCGTGCCGATGGTGCTGGAGGCGCGGGGGCTGGACGTGACCCCCGGCATGGTCGCCGCCTTCGAGGCGGCGGGGGACGAGGAGAGCGCCGCCGCGCTCCGCGTGATCCAGGCGGAGGAGGTGGCGCATGTCGCCTATGGCTCGAAATGGTTCAACTTCCTCTGCGGAAGGCGGAACGAGGACCCGAAACCCGCCTTCCACGCCCTTGTCCGCCGGCATTTCCCCGGCGGGCCGAAGCCGCCCTTCGCCGAGGCGGCGCGCGCCGAGGCCGGGTTGCCGCCGGATTTCTACTGGCCGCTGGTGGAATCGGAAACGCTTCGTGACCGCGGGACGGGAAATTCTTGAAGGCGGCCGCCCGATAGACTAGGCGTGACTTGAAAGCGGGCCCAGACCTGCGCGACGAGAGACCGCGAGTGGGAAAGCTGATGCTCCAGACGGCGAGCGAGACCGTAAACCGCACCCTTTCGAGGGTCTTCCCCGAACGGCGCCTGATCCTCCGAAGCGAAACGAACACGCGCTACTTCCGCGCGTCCCCGCTGATGCAGGCCTCTCTCCTCACCCTCGCCCTCGGCTTCGTCGGATGGACGGGCTACGCCAGCCTCACGCTCGCGGAAACCTCGCTCCGCGCCGCGGCGGCGACAGGAAAGATGGAGGCGGCGGAGGCGGCCTACGAGGCGCGCATCGCTTTGCTCGAAGGCCGGACCTTCCGCATGGCCGAAGCGCTCTCCGAGGCGCGGAGCGACGAGCATCTGGCGCTCGAACGCCTCCACGGCCAGCACGATACGCTCACGAACGCCATGTCGAGCGAGCGGGAGATCGCGGCGCGGCTCCAGTCCCAGCAAAGCCGGCTGATGAGCCTCTCCTCCGAACATGACAGCGCGATGCGCGTCTGCGAGGCGACGGAGCGGCGCGTCGCCGGGCTGGAGCGACAGCTCGCCGGCAAGACTGCCGAGGTGGCCCGACTCTCAGACACGCTCGCCGCGCTGAACGATACGGTGGTGGACGTCGCCTCGGCGCGGGACGACGCGGCCGAGACGACACAGAGCCTCGTCCTTCGGGTGGACGAGCTTTCGAGCGAGATCAGCGAGCGGGCGGAGCGGCAGAACCGAATTTTCGCGCAGCTGGAGGATGCGGCGGCGCTGAGCCTCGGCTCGCTCGAAAGCGTCTTCGAGAAAAGCGGCGTGCCGCTGGAGCCGATCCTCGACGCCGTGCGGCGTGAGGCGGGCGGCTCGGGCGGCCCGTTCATCCCGGCCGATCAGGTCGAGGCGCTGAGCCCGGACGCCGAATCCGCCCCGCGCCTCGCCGCGCTGATGGCCGATCTCGAACGGGTCAACCTCCTCCGCATCGCGGCTGAGCGGATGCCTTTCGCCCGCCCGGTCGGAGCCGCGCGGTTCACGTCGGGCTTCGGCTACCGGAAGGACCCCTTCAACGGCCGTTCCGCCCTCCATACGGGGATCGATTTCGCCGCCCGGCGCGGCTCGTCCATCGTGGCGACGGCGGAGGGGCGCGTCGCCTATGCCGGATGGCGGCGCGGCTACGGGAAGGTGGTGGAGATCGAGCACGCCTTCGGTTATGAAACGGTGTATGCTCACCTGAGCGAAATCCGCGTGAAGGTCGGTCAGCGCGTCTCGCGCGGGGACCGGATCGGGGATATGGGCTCCACCGGCCGCAGCACCGGAACCCATCTGCACTACGAAGTCCGCGTCGATGGAAAGCCCGTCAACCCGTTGAAATATATCGAGGCCGCACGAGATGTTCTCTAAGAGCAAGATCAACGAACCCACCCCCTCCCCGGCGCCGCAGCCGCCGCAGCCCTCCGCGCCTTCGGCGGCTTCGCCCTCGCCGACTCCGGCCGCGAGCCCGGCCGCCGCGCCGAAGCCGAAGGCCGCGCCCTCCATCATCTCCACCGACCTGAAGATCACCGGCAACCTTTCGACCGCCGGAGACATCCAGGTCGAGGGCACGATCGAGGGCGACATCCGCGCCCATCTCCTCACCGTCGGCGAGACGGCGGTGATCTCCGGCGAGGTGGTGGCGGACGATATCGTCGTCCACGGCCATGTGAAGGGCCGCGTCCGCGGCCTCAAGGTCCGGCTCACCTCCTCCGCCAAGGTCGAGGGGGACATCATCCACAAGACCATCGCGATCGAGAGCGGCGCGCATTTCGAGGGTTCGGTGCAGCGCGCCGAAGACCCGCTGAAGGCCGGCGCCAACCCGCCGAAGCCGTTCGCCGCCTCCGGCGACTGACGCCCCCGCCTCCCGAAGCCGGGGGGCGATGCGTTCATTCCTGCCCGGGCCCCGGACTTGATCCGGGGCCTCGATGCTCAGCGAGGAACGCTTCACAAACGCGGCCCGCAGAAAACATTTCAAACGCATCACGACTTTTATCGAGCAAATTCAAAGGCCGAGGGGCGATAACCATGGTTATCCCCCTCCCGGGCCCGAATCCCGCCCCTCGCACAACCCTGCCTCGCCTCCCGCCGAAGCCGGTGGCGCGGTCGCGGCGGAGCGGCTAACCCTGTCGCAAACACGACGAGGGAGGCCCGAATGGCGCGCCACTACGACGATCTCGAAACCCGTGGGCAGGATGAGCGGGAGGCCGCGCTCGCCGCCGCCCTCCCCCGCCAGATCGCGAACGCCATGGCCACGGCCCCGGCGATGGCGGCGCATCTCGGCGCCGTCGAGCCCGCGGCGGTGACGGACCGGGCGGCGCTCGCGAAGTTGCCCGTCCTCCGCAAGTCCGCCCTATCCGCCGCTCAGAAGGCCGCGCCGCCCTTCGGCGGCTTCGCCCCCTCACCCGGCGCGACGCATCACGTATTCCAGTCCCCCGGCCCGATCTACGAGCCGGGCGGCGTGGGGCGGGACTGGTGGCGCATGGGCCGCGCGCTCTTCGCCGCCGGGATCGGGAAGGGCGACATCGTGCAGAACTGCTTCTCCTACCACCTCACGCCCGCCGGCATGATGTTCGAGAACGGCGCCGCCGCGGTCGGCGCCTCCGTCCTCCCGGCGGGCACGGGGCAGACGGAACTGCAGGCGGAGGCGGCGGCGGCGGTCGGCGTCACCGCCTATACCGGCACGCCGGACTACCTGAAGGTGATCCTCGACAAGGCGGCGGAGATGGGGCTCGACCTTTCCCGCCTGAAGAAGGCGCTGGTCGGCGGCGGAGCCCTCTTCCCCTCGCTCCGCGCCGAATATCGGGAGCGGGGAATCCTCTGCATCCAGGGCTACGGCACGGCCGATCTCGGCTCCATCGCCTATGAGAGCCCGGGCCCGGACGGCGCCGTGGAGGGCATGATCGTCGACGAGGGCGTGATCGTGGAGATCGTCCGCCCCGGAACCGGGGACCCGGTGCCGGAAGGCGAGGTCGGCGAGGTCGTCGTCACCACGCTCAACCCCGATTACCCGCTGATTCGCTTCGCGACCGGAGATCTCTCCGCAATCCTCCCCGGGCTCGGCCCCTGCGGGCGCACCAACATGCGGATCAGGGGCTGGATGGGCCGCGCGGACCAGACGGCGAAGATCAAGGGCATGTTCGTCCGCCCCGAACAGGTCGCCGCCTTCGTCGCCCGCCATGCGGAGATCGCAAGGGCCCGCGTCACCGTCACCCGCGCGGGCGAGCAGGACGCGATGCTGGTCGAGGTGGAATCGCCGGGCGGGGACGCGGCGGCCTATGCCGAAAGCGTCTCGGCCGCGCTGAAGCTGAAGGGGGAAGTCCGCATCGTCGCCCCCGGCTCCCTGCCGAACGACGGCAAGGTGATCGACGACCAGCGGAAATACGACTGAAAGCGGAAGGGGGCGGGCCGGAGCCCGCCCCCGCGCCCGTCACCACATGGCGACGGGGTTGATCATCATCTGCACGGCGCCCTTCAGCCGCGCCTGCCCGAGCACGAACATGAACTCGTGGACTTCCTCCGCCGCGAGGCGGCCGGTGTTCATCGTCTCGAGGATGTAGATGCCGTTATGGGCGAGAAGGGTGACGTGCCCGTAGAACACCTTGTCCCCCGGCGCCGGCGGCACGGCCTCCAGCCCCCAGGTGTCCGCGCCGACCGCGACCGGGTTGAACCCGGCGAGGAACACCGCCGCCTCGTTCGTCAGCCCCGGCTCGCCCGAAACCCAGGCCGCCGGCTCGGCGTTCAGCTTCGCATCCGTCCAGCCGGTGTGGAACAGGATCACGTCGCCCTCGCGGAACTCGACGCCCTGCGCCGCGGCCGCTTCCTTGATCATGTCGGAGGTGATGGCCTGCCCGGCCTCCATCGTCTCGACGCCGAGATGCTTCGCCATGTCCACCAGCACGCCGCGGGCGACGATCGGCGGCACCTTGTCGATGCCGAGCTTGGTGAGCCCGGTCAGCTGCGCGAAGTCCGCGCCCTTGTTGCAGTTGTAGTAGGTGTCGTTCTCGCCAAGATGGCCAAGCCCGTCCAGCTGCGGGCCGGTCCCCCACCAGAGCTGGGAGATGTCGTCATTATAGGAGCCGGGCCAGCCGAAGCCGCCTTCGAGCGTCTTGCCGCCCTGCTGCCCCGGCTGCACGACCTGCAGCTGCATCTTCCGCGGCGGGAAGGCCGGCATGTTCGGGTCAATCACGATGCCGAGCGGGTGCGCCTCGCCCTTGACCACGAGTTTCGCCGCCGCCGCGACGCGCTCCGGCGTCACGAGGTTGGCGGCGCCGATCTCGTCATCGGCGCCCCATTTCGAGGGCTGGCAATCCTGAGCCGCCGCGCCGAGCGCGGAGGCGAACAGGGCGGCGCAGGCCGCAGCCGCGAGCCGGGAAATTGTCATCACGTCTCCTCCAGAGGGTCTTGTTCACGCGCCCTTTCCGGACGTCGCCAGCGAAGGCTAGCAGAGCCCTTCGCCGTTATTCTATCACATCGTCACGTCGCACGGGGCGAAGGGGCGGCCCGCTGAGGGGCCGCCCGCAACCGGTTCAGAACGCCGCGAGCGGCGCGCCGGCGGAGCCGGTGGCGCCCTTGATCGGCATCGGCGAGAAGATATAGGCGAATTCGGAGACGCCGGCCTCGATCAGCCGCTCCGTCGCGATGTTCTCGTGGATGAAGATGCCGTTCTTCGCGATGAACTCCTGGTGAACCGGGAAGGCGAGGTTGGGGTCGGGGTTGGGAACGACCTCTACCGGCCAGGTGTCGGCCCCGACAACGGCGACGCCGCGCTCGATCAGATAGGCCGCCGCTTCGAGGCCGATCCCAGGACAGCCGGAATTGTAGGTCGCGTTGTCCGTGATCCAGTGACGGCTCCAGCCGGTATGGATCAGGACCACGTCGCCCTCTCCCGGCTCGGCGACGCCCTGCCGGTCCATCGCCGCCCTCAGATCGGCGAGCGAGATCTCCTCCCCGGCGTTCATCGGCGCCCCGCGCACCGCGGCGATGTCGAGCACGATCCCGCGGGTGAAGAACGGCTTCACCTGCTCGACGCCGAGCTTCTTGACGCCGTAGGAGCCCGCGACTTCGGGGATCGTGGCGCCATTATAGAACTGCCCGCCTATGCCGATATGCGCGAGGCCGTCGAACTGCGTGCCGACCTGGCCGATCTCGGTGGCGAGGAAATCGTCCATCCAGATCACTTCGTTCTGGCCGAGCGGCCCGCCTGCGAGCCCGCCGGTGCCGCGAAGGCCGAAGACCCGGGCGCCGAAGAGCGGCATGGACGATTCGTAGGTCCGGCCGATCGAGATGACCGTCCCGGTCTTCATCAGCGCCATCGCCTCCATGACCTTCGCAGGGGTCATGAGGTTGGAGGCGCCGGCCTGGTCGTCCGGCCCGTATTTCGATTTCGTCCAGTCCGCGGCGGCGGCGCCGGCAAAGAGCGCGGCCGAGCAGGCGAGCGCGGTCATCATGCGGGGCTTCATGGGGTTCCTCCGGTCAAAGCCTTGTCCAAGCCGCGCTTTTCCCGGCGGCTGCGACAAATTGTTACCAGAGGCGCGGGCCGTTATTCTATCACATCGAAGGGCGATCAGGCGTCGAGCCATGCGAAGCCGCAGGAGACCGTCGCGGCGAGTTTCCCGCCCCCCGCCGCGCGGAACTCGGCCTGCGTCGCCGCCATGCGTCGCCCGTTCGAGAGGATCGAGACGGCGATCTCCACCTCCCCCTCCCCGAGCGGGCGCAGGAAACGGACCGAGAGATCGGTCGTCGTGCAGGGCCGGAACCGGTCCAGCGTCGCCACCAGCGCCATGACGGAGGCGGTGTCCCCCGCCGCCGCCAGCGCCTGCCCGCAGATCACCCCGCCCCCTTCCCCGCCCCGCCGCACAAGGTCCGCGCCGGCCGGCATCAGGAACCGCGCGCCCGCCGGCCCGATTTCCACCGGCCGGATGCGGAGCGCCTTCACCCAGGGCGCGAACACCTCCTCATGCAGCGCGGCAAGCTCCTCCAGCGTCATCCTCGGCTCCATATGTTACGAATGTCGGTTTGACTTCGCGATTTGCGTCACATATTCTCGATTGTGTAAGAGAGCGTAAGGCGGAGGCAAGCGGCGATGTATTCCCAGGGCCTGATCGGCGCGCATCACGAGGTGGAGGAGACGCCGGAATTCCTCGCCGCCTTCCAGCGGCGCATCGACGCCGAGGAGAAGATCGAGCCGAACGACCCGATGCCGGAGGCCTACCGCAAGACGCTGATCCGCCAGATCGGCCAGCACGCGCATTCCGAGATCGTCGGCATGCTGCCCGAGGGCAACTGGATCACGCGCGCCCCGTCCCTCCGGCGCAAGGCCGCGCTCCTCGCCAAGGTGCAGGACGAGGGGGGCCACGGCCTCTACCTCTACGCCGCCGCCGAAACGCTGGGCGTGAGCCGGGAGGAGATGACGGAGCAGCTCCATGACGGGCGGGCGAAATTCTCTTCCATCTTCAACTACCCCACCCTCTCATGGGCCGATATCGGCGCCATCGGCTGGCTGGTGGACGGCGCGGCGATCATGAACCAGATCCCGCTCTGCCGCTGCTCCTACGGGCCTTACGCCCGCGCCATGATCCGCGTCTGCAAGGAAGAGAGCTTCCACCAGCGGCAGGGCTACGAGATCATGATGTCGCTGGCCCGCGGCACGCCCGAACAGAAGGCGATGGCGCAGGACGCGCTGGACCGTCTCTGGCAGCCGGCACTGATGATGTTCGGCCCGCATGACAGCGACAGCGCGCATGGCGAGCAGTCGATGAAGTGGAAGATCAAGCGCTTCACGAATGACGAATTGCGCCAGCGCTTCGTCGACGCGACGGTTCCGCAGGCCGAATATCTCGGGCTCACGATCCCCGACCCGGACCTGAAGTGGAACGAGGAACGCGGCCATTACGATTTCGGCCCCATCGACTGGGACGAGTTCTGGCGCGTCGTGAAGGGCGGAGGCCCCATGACGCGGGACCGGGTGAGGGACCGCCGGAAAGCGTGGGAAGAGGGCGCCTGGGTCCGCGAGGCCGCGCTCGCCCACGCCGCGAAGCGCCGGGCCCGCGCCGCCGCGGCGAAGACGGCGGCGGAATAGGCCCGTGCCCCTCGCCCAGTTCAACATCGCCCGCGGGCGCTGGCCGAAGGGCGACCCAAGGATGGGCGAGTTCGAGGAGAACGTGCCGCGGATGAACGCGCTGGCGAGGCGGAGCCCCGGCTTCCTCTGGCTGCTCGACGACCGCGCCACGATCCTCGACGATCCGCGGATGACATGGACTCTCTCCCTCTGGGAAAGCCCGGAGGCGCTGGCAGCCTTCGCCTTCAATACGGTCCACCGCCGCTTCTTCCGCCGGAAGGCGGAATGGTTCGAGGCGATCGACCACGCCTGGTTCATCCTCTGGCCCATCGAACCCGGCCGCCTGCCGACGCTGGAGGAGGCGCTGGCGAAGAAGGCGAAGCTGGACGCGGAGGGGCCGTCCGACGAGGTTTTCGGCTGGGAGCGGTTCCCGCATCTCGCCGCCGCACGGGAGACAGCCGCATGAGCGCCGAGACGCCCCTCTGGGAAGTGTTCATCCGCCCGCGGAACGGGCTCAGCCACCGCCATGTCGGCTCCGTCCACGCGGCGGACGAGGTCCTGGCCGTGCAGGCGGCGCGGGACGTCTACACCCGCCGCGGCGAGGGCCTCTCGATCTGGGTCGTCCCCTCCGCCGCAATCACGGCTTCCGATCCGGACGCGAAGGGCGAGATGTTCGAGCCGGCGGAGAGCAAGATCTACCGCCACCCGACCTTCTACGACATCCCGGATGAAGTCGGGCATATGTGATGAGCACGCGCGACACGCTCTTCCAACTCCTGATCCGCCTCGCCGACGATCACCTGATCCTCGGCCACCGGCTCTCGGAATGGTGCGGCCATGCGCCGATCCTCGAGGAGGATCTCGCCCTCGCCAATATGGGGCTGGACTGCATCGGCCAGGCCCGCGCGCTCTACGCCCTCGCTGCGGAGCGCGAGGGGAAGGGGCGGAGCGAGGACGATCTCGCCTATCTCCGGGAGGAGCGGGCCTTCCGCAACCTCCTCCTCGTCGAGCGGCCGAACCGCGACTTCGCGCAGACCATGCTGCGGCAGCTCTACTTCGCCGCCTTCATGAAGCCCTGGTGGGCCGCAGCCGCGCAGTCGGCGGACGCCGACCTCGCCGCCATCGCCGCGCGGGCGGAGAAGGAGGCGGCCTATCACCTCCGCCACGCCGCCGACTGGACGATCCGCCTCGGCGACGGCACGGAGGAGAGCGCGCGCCGGATGCGCGACGCCGTGGAGGAACTCCACCCCTACACCCCCGAACTCTTCGAGAGTGACGAGACGACCGAGGCGCTCGCCGCCGCCGGCCTCGCCCCCGATCCGGCCGCGCTCCGCCCCGAATGGGAGGCGACCATCGCCCGCGTCTTCGCGGAAGCGGGGCTCGCGGCGCCGGAAGTCCGCTATCCGCTCACTGGCGGGCGGCGCGGCCTCCATACCGAGGCGCTCGGCCATCTCCTCGCGCCGATGCAATATCTCCGCCGCGCGCATCCGGGCGCGACATGGTGAAAACGGCGGACCTCGCCGAAGCGAAGGCGTGGCAAGCCGCCGCCGCCACGCCGGATCCGGAGATTCCGCCCCTCACGGTCGCCGATCTCGGCATCCTCCGCAGCGTGACGGTGGAGGGCCGGCGGGCGACCGCCCGCGTCTCGCCAACCTATACCGGCTGTCCCGCCGTCCTCGCCATCGAGTTCGACATCGCGCGGCGGCTCCGCGAGGCGGGGTTCGAGCCGGTGATAGAACGCGCCCTAGCCCCCGCCTGGACGACGGACTGGATCACGCCCGAGGGCCGCGAAAAGCTCCGCGCCGCCGGCATCGCGCCCCCCACGGCCGCGGCCGGCAAGGCCGCGCTCCTCGGCGCCCCGCCGCCGGACTGCCCGCGCTGCGGCTCGGCGGAGACGGAACGGCTCTCCGAATTCGGCTCGACCGCCTGCAAGAGCCTCTGGCGCTGCATGTCGTGCCGCGAGCCCTTCGACCATTTCAAATGCCATTGAGGAGAGCATGGCCGCGCCCCGCTTCCACCGCCTGACGCTCGAAGCCGTCCGTCCCGAAACGGCGGAGGCGGTCGCGCTCCGCTTCGCGGTGCCCGATGCGCTGCGGGAGGCCTACGCCTTCACGCCGGGCCAGTATCTGACCCTCCGGGCCGATATCGGCGGGCGGGACGTGCGGCGCTCCTATTCCATCTCCTCCCCGCTCGGCGCGGCCTTCCTCGAGGTCGGCGTGAAGCGGATCGAGGGCGGCGCCTTCTCCGGCTTCGCGCAGGGCCTGAAGGCGGGCGACGCGCTCGACGTGATGACGCCGCAGGGCCGCTTCGTCGCCCCGGTCGGCGGGCGGCATGACTACCTTCTCCTCGCCGCCGGCTCCGGCGTGACGCCCATGGTCTCCATCGCCCGCTCCGTGCTGGAGGGCGAGCCGGAGAGCCGCGTGGCCCTCCTCTACGCCAACCGGGCGACCGACACGGTGATGTTCCGCGAAGCCTTCGAGGACCTGAAGGACCGGTTCCTCACCCGCTTCCGCATCACCCATGTGATGGACGAGGAGGCGCAGGATTTCGAGCTCTTCAACGGCAGGCTGGACGGGGAGAAGCTGGCGACGATGGCGACGCGCGGCCTGATCGACCCCGCCGCCTTCGACGCCGTCTTCGTCTGCGGCCCGCAGCCCATGATCCGCGCCGCGACGGAGGCGCTGCTCGCGCTCGGCGTCGAGGAGGCGCGCATCCGGCATGAGCTCTTCACCCCGGAAGGCGCGCCCCCCGTCGCCTCCGCCGCGGCGAAGCCCCGCGCCGCCGCCGCCGCGCGCATCGAGGTCGTGCTGGACGGGGCGCGCCGCGGCTTCGGCATCGATCCGGCGGCGGAGACGGTGCTGGAGGCCGCGCATCGGGCCGGGCTCGAACTGCCCTATTCCTGCGCAGGAGGCATGTGCTGCACCTGCCGCTGCAAGGTGGTGGAGGGGGACGCGGCGATGGACGTCAACTATTCCCTGGAGCCCTGGGAGATCGAGGCGGGCTACACGCTCGCCTGCCAGACCCGGCCCAAGGGCGCGCGTCTGGTGCTGGATTTCGACGCGGCCTGATTCGAAGACGTCGCCGCAAGCCTTTGCTGCATCGCAACATTCTGCCGTCCGGTCGGCGCGGCGCTTTCGAAATTCCGCCAAATTTCGCGATTTCTCGTCAAGCGCGGCGATCTTGATTGACAGGCCGCCGCCAAGGCCCCTTAACCTGACGTCACAAAATCAAGAGGGTGCGACGAAGCGCCCGGATCGATCAACACGGGAGCTGACGCATGACATTTTCTCTGTCCATGAAACTCGGGGCTGCGGCCGCCTTCACGGCGCTCGCCGTGTCCTTCGCGCCGGTCGAGGTCGACGCGCAGGAGCGCGTCCGCTGGCGCATGCACTCGGGCTACGGCACCAACCTCGCCGTGCTCGGCCGCGTGCCGGGCTACATCGCCGAACAGGTCGGCAGGATGTCCGGCGGCAAGTTCGACATCAAGGTGTTCGAGCCCGGCGCCCTCGTCGGCGCCAACGCGTATTATGACCCGGTCGGGCAGGGCGCGTTCGAAATGGCCTACGGGACGCCCGGCTATCACCAGGGCCGGAACTCCGTCTACAACCTCTTCTCGTCCTGGCCCTTCGGCCCCGGCGTCGGCCCCTATCTGGCCTGGTACAAGTATGGCGGCGGGCTCGAGCTGGCCCGTGAGCTCTACGCGAAGGACAACATCATGTTCTTCATGTGCGGGATGATCCCGCCGGAGACCTCGGGCTGGTTCCGCGAGCCGATCGAGAGCCTCGACCAGCTGAGGGGCCTGAAGATGCGCTTCTTCGGCATGGGCGCCCTCGTGATGCAGAAGTTCGGCGTCTCGACGCAGCTTCTCGCCGCCGGCGACATCTACCCGGCGCTCGAGCTCGGCACGATCGACGCGACGGAATTCTCCATGCCGGCCATCGACCGCTCGCTCGGCTTCTACCAGATCGCGAAGTACAACTACTTCCCCGGCTGGCACCAGCAGGCGACCACGAACGAAATCCTGATCAACATGGATGCGTGGAACTCCCTGCCGGACGAGTACAAGGCGATGTTCGAGACGGCCTGCCACGCCAACATCGCCATCGAGTTCGCCGACGGCGAGAACCTCCAGTATCAGGCGATGCTCGACAACGAGAAAGACGGCGTCACGAACATGACGTGGTCGCCGGAAGTCCTCGAAGCGCTGGAAGCGGCGTGGAACGAGGTCAACGCCGAGGAGATCGCCAAGAACCCGGAATACGCCCGGGTCTGGGAAAGCTGGTCCAAGTTCTACGAGGGCTACAAGGTCTGGGGCGAGCGCGGCTACCTGAAGTAACACCGCCGTCTTGTCATCAAGCGAGCGCCGGCGCGACCTGTCGCGCCGGCGTCTTGGCCTACCAGCACGGCCCTTGGCCGATAGGAACCTGAAATGAACGGTATGCTGAAGATCGCCGATGGGCTCGATTCTGTCGTCCGGCGGGTCGGGATGGGCTTCGCATGGCTCGTCGTGCCGCTGATCCTCATCATCGTCTTCGACGTGGTCACGCGAAAGATTGACTACACGAGGCTGATGTTCTCGGATTTCACGCAGCAATCGGGATATTCCGTCTCCACCATCCTTCAGGACATGCAATGGCACCTGCACGGGGCCATCCTCCTGATGAGCTTCGGTCTCGGCTACCTCGCCAATGCGCATGTGCGCGTCGACGTCTTCCGCGAGCTTACGCCGCGCAGGACCCAGGCGCGGATGGAGTTCTGGGGCCTTCTGCTGTTCGCGCTGCCGTCGCTGCTCATCCTGATCTGGTATTCCTTCGTGCTCTGGAGCATTTCCTACGCCGCCAACGAAGGGTCGGAGTCGATGACCGGCGTCAGCTACCGCTGGGTCATCAAGTTCTTTCTCCCGATCGGTTTCATCGTGCTTCTCTCGGCCGTCGCCGTCACCATGATACGCCTCTACGCCTATCTCCGAGGCAGCGATCAGGAGGCGCAGGACGCGCTGGACCGGCTCGAGATCTTTGCGGACGACAATGCGGCGCTGGAGGCGGCGCGCCTCGAGGCTGAACGGGCGCTTCAGGCCGAGGCCGAAGCGGCAAAGAAGGGGCGCTGAGACATGGAATTCCTCGCAGGGCTCTGGGAGCCGATCTACGACCATCTCTACGTCTATATCGGCGCCTACATGTTCGTCGCCCTGGCGCTGATGCTGTTCACCGGCTTCCCGGTGGCCTTCGCGCTCTGCGGCGTGGCGACAGGCTTCGCGCTCTGGTCGATCTATCTCGACATTCTTGACTGGCCGGTCTTCTACCAGGTCGTCCAGAAGGTCTGGGGGGACAGCGGGTCCGGCGCCGTACACAACTCCATCCTCGTCGCGATCCCGTGCTTCGTGTTCATGGGCACGATGCTGGAGAAGTCGCGCGTCGCGGAGGACCTTCTGCACATCCTCCAGGTGATGCTGCGCCGGATTCCGGGCGGGCTCGCCCTCTCCGTCACCCTCATGGGCACGATCATGGCGGCGACGACCGGCATCATCGGCGCCTCCGTCGTGATGATCACCCTGCTGGCCCTGCCGACGATGCTCGCGCGCGGCTATTCCCCGGCGCTCGCGACCGGCACCATCGCCGCATCCTCGACGCTCGGCATCCTCATCCCGCCCTCGATCATGCTCGTGCTGATGGCGAACCTGCTGGCCGTGTCGGTCGGCAACCTCTTCATCGGGGCGATCCTGCCCGGCCTGATGCTCTCCGGCCTCTACTTCGCCTACATCATGACCGTCGCGGCGCTGAAGCCGTCCATCGCGCCCGCGATCAAGCAGTCGGAAATCGACATGGCGCCGACGGGGCGGGGCAACCTCCTGCTCTTTCTCGGCATCTCGGCTCTCGCGATCTTCATCGCCTTCGAGGCGGAATTCCTGCACATCTACGATGCGTTCAACTGGCCGCTTCTCGCCTTCCTCGCCGTCTTCGTCGCGGCGATGCTGATCGGGAAGCGGGAGGGCAACACCCTCCTCGGCGGCATCCTGAAAGGGTTCGTGCCGCCGATCTTCCTGATCGTGATGGTTCTCGGCTCCATCTTCGCCGGCTGGGCGACGCCGACCGAGGCGGCGGGCGTCGGCGCCTTCGGCGCGATGATCCTCGCCTTCTTCAACGGGTCGCTGACCATGGAGGTCATGCGCGCGGTCGTCCACCGCACCGCGCTCACGACGGCGCTCATCTTCTTCATCTTCGTCGGCGCGACCGCCTTCGCCACCGTCTTCCGCAACGTCTATGGCGAGGATCTGATCATCGAGCTCATCGAGTGGCTGGACCTTGCGCCCTGGCCGCTCCTCTTCGTCCTGATGGGCGCGATCTTCCTCATGGGCTTCTTCTTCGACTTCCTGGAGATCACGCTGATCATTCTCCCGGTCTTCGCGCCGGTGATCAAACTGCTGGCGCCCGCCTTCGCCGGCCATCTCGGCTATGCGGACCCGACGAACGCGGCGCAACTGGCGGAAGTGCAAGCGCAAGTGATATACTGGTTTGCGATCCTCGTGGCCGTGAACCTGCAAACGAGCTTCCTCACACCGCCCTTCGGCTTCGCGCTCTTCTACATGAAGGGGGTGGCGCCAAAGACGGTGAAGATGCAGGAAATCTATGCGGGCATCATCCCGTTCGTGTTCCTGCAGCTGATCGGCCTCGCGCTGGTGCTCGAATTCCCGGCCCTTGCGCTCTGGCTGCCATCGCTCGTCTTCGAGTGACGGCTCAGCCGAGCGCGGCGGTCGCCTGCACCTCGATCCGCATGCCGGGCGCCACCAGCCCGGCGACGATCAGGGTCGCGCGGTTCGGCCAAGGCGGCGCGAAGACGCGCCGCCACGCCTCGTCCACCGGGGCCATGTCCGCAATGTCGAGGATATAGACCGTCGCCTGCACGACGCTCTCCGCCGTCCCGCCCGCCGCCTCGACCGCCCGGACGAGATTGGCGAGCGTAAGCGCCGCCTGCTCCCCGATCCCGGCCTGAAGGATCTTCCCCTCAGGCGTCACCGGCCCGTGCGTCGTGTAGAGCACCCCGCCCGCGCGGATCGCCCAGGAGAAGGGCTGGCCGAAATCCGGCAGCCCGCACGCGATCTCTTCCTTCATCGCCTTTCACCTCCAGACATGGCCGAAGACGAGCCCGAAGGCTCCCGGCGCGATGCGCGCGTTCCCCCGCCGCGCCCCGCGGAGCCAGAGCCGCCCGTGCACCTCCGCGCCCGCGAAATTCGCCTCCGCCGCGAGCGCCGCATCCTGAAGCCAGAGCCCGCCGAGCCATTCCGCGCCGGAGAAATCCGCCGCGCCCGCAAAAACCGCCGCCTCGAAGGAGACGTTGCCATAGGCGACGGAGCCCGCGAAGGACGAGGCCCCGCCGAACCGCGCCCGGTCGAACCGCCCGATGCCGCGGAACTCCGCCCCCGAAAAGTCCGCCCCGGCGGCGAACTCCGCATCCTCGAAGCGGGCGTCCACCATGAAGGCCGCGCCGGAAAAATCCGCCCCCGCCGCGAACCGCGCCCCGGCGAAGACCGAAACGCCGTCGAACCGCGCGCCCCGCGCCTTCACCGGCCCCGCGAAGACCGCGCCCGAAATGTCGAACCCCGTCAGCGCCAGCCCCGAAAGGTCCAGCGCCCCCTCGATCCGCGCGCCGCGAAGCTCCGCGCAGTCGCCATGCCGCCAGGGCCGGGCGAGCGCCTCGCGGAGCGCCTCCGGCGTCACGCCGCCGCCCCGAGCCTGCCTTCCGCGAGCGTGATCGCCTCCTCCGCCCAGGGGAAGGCGAGGTCCTCGGCGAGGTCGGGGCCGGAGGCGTCATGCGCCACCCGCTCGCCGATCTGCGCCGCGCCATGCGCGATCATCAGCGCGGCGAGCGTCTTGCCGCCGCCGTTGAACGTCTCGTGATACTCGCTGTCGCCAAGGCCGAAGATCGCGAAATGGATGCCCTTGAGGTCCGGCTTCTCCGCAGCCATCCGCGCCGCGAAGGGCTGCGCCGAGGCGGGAAGCTCGCCGTCGCCATAGGTCGAAGTGATGAGGAGATAGAGCGCGCCGGGCTCGAACTCCCCCGGCGCATGGTCCGAGAGGTTGCGGCAGGAGACGTCATGCGCCCCGCCGATCTCCGCCGCCACATCCTCGGCCAGCATCTCCGCGTTGCCCGTCTCCGTCCCGTAGAGAACGACGATCTTCATGGCGAAACCTCCTCTCCGGCCGCGAGCGCGCGCATCGCCCCCCGGTCCCCGATCTTCGCGCGGCAGCGCCCCAAAGGGGCCCCCGCGCGCTCCGCGGCGTCGATTCGCCGCCAGCCTTCATAGTCCACCGCGCCCGGCGGCGGCGGCGGCGCGGCGCGGCCCGGGCCGAGATCGGCGAGGATCAGCGCCGCGACCTCCTGCGCCTCCGCCCGGTTCTCCGGAATCGTGCCGCGCGGCCCCCGCCGAAACCAGCCCGCGGCGTAGAGCCCGGGCGCGATCCGCCCCCGCCCCGCATCCTCGGCCCCCGCGAGCAGCGCGTCGCGGCCGAGGTTATCCCCCGCCTCGAAGCCGATGGCCGTCACCACCGCATCGCAGCCGATGGCCTCGCCCGAAGCGAGCCTGAGGGCGGAGACGCGCCCCTCCCCCTCGATCGCGGCGGGAACGGCGCCGAACCGGAAAACGAGCCGCTTCGGCCCCGCCCCCCGCCCTGCTACCGCGCGAAGCGCCTCGGCCGCCGGCCCCTCGCCCTCCGCCTCCGCCTCGATCCGGAGGGCGGAAAGCCGCCCCAGCTCCTTCACCATCACCGCGTCGAACTTCGCCGCGGAGGCCTGGCCGCGGGCGAGGAGCGTGATCTCCTCCACGCCCCCCACCGCGATCCAGCCGGCGGCGCGGGCCGAAAGGTCCGAGCCCTCCAGCTCCTCCGGCCCCTTGGCCAGCAGCCGCACGATGTCGATGGCCACATTCCCCGCGCCGACCACCACAACCCGCCTCCCCAGCGGGCCCGGCTCCGAAGCGTCTGGATGATCGTTCAGGAACCGCGTCACCGCGCCCGACCCCATCACGCCCGGAAGGTCCTCCCCCGGAACGCCCAGCCGCCTGTCCTCCGAAAGCCCGGCGGTCAGCGCCACCACGTCATAGCGCGCCCGCAGCGCGTCCAGCCCGATATCCCGCCCGATCTCGACATCGCCGAAGAACCGCGCGCCCTGCCGCTCGAACAGCCGCTCGAACTGCCGGATGATCGCCTTCGTCCCCTGATGGTCCGCCGCCACGCCATAGCGGACGAGGCCATAGGGAACCGGCAGCCGGTCATAGAGATCGACGCAGAGATCGGGCCGCGCCTTCAGCAATGCCTGCGCGAGGAAACAGCCCGAAGGCCCCGCGCCGACGATGGCGACCGCGCCGCTCACAGCCGCGCCCATGGCAGGGGCGCGCCGGAAAGGTCGGCGTAGATCGCCTTCTGCGCCATATAGGCGAGCATCCCCGCCCGCCCCTTCTCCCGCCCCATGCCGCTCTCCTTCTCCCCGCCGAACGGGGTGGAGATGGAGAACTGCTTGTAGGTGTTGATCCAGACCGTCCCGGTCCGCAGCGCCCGCGCCACGCGCCAGGCCTTCGGGAAATCCCGCGTCCATATCCCGGCCGCGAGCCCGTATTCGTTGTCGTTCCCGAGGGAGACAACCTCCGCCTCGTCCTCGAAGGGCATCACGACGAGAACGGGGCCGAACACCTCCTCCCGGCAGATGCGCGCCTCGTTCGTCACGCCCGAAAGGATCGTTGGGAGGTAATAGGCCCCCGCCTCGAAATCCGACCCTTCCGGCGCCGCCCCGCCGCAAAGCAGCGTCGCGCCCTCCGCCAAGGCGGCGGAGACCATCGCGGCCACCCCGTCCCGATGCTCACGCCGCACCATCGGCGCGACCTGCGTCTCCGGGTCGAACGGATGGCCGACCTTCAGCCGCTTCGTCGCCTCCACCAGCCGCCCGACGAACTCGTCGAAGACCGAGCGCTGAACGAAGAGCCGCGCCCCCGCGATGCAGCTCTGCCCGGTGGAGGAAAAGACGCCGAACATCACTCCCGCCAGCGCCTGCTCCATGTCCGCATCCGCGAACACGATGGTGGGGGACTTGCCGCCAAGCTCGAGGCTCACCGGCATCAGCTTTTCCGCCGCCTTCCGCGCCAGCGCCCGCCCCGTCTCCGTGCCGCCGGTGAAGGAGACGCGGGCGATGTCCGGATGGGTCACCAGCAGGCCGCCGATCTCCCGCCCCGCGCCCGGGAGGACGGAGAAGAGCCCCTTCGGCAACCCCGCCGCCTCCACGATCCGCGCCAGCTCCAGGCTCACGAGCGGAGACCATGAGGCCGGCTTCAGCAGCACCGCATTCCCCGCCGCAAGCGCGGGCGCGACCTTCTGCGCGTCCGAGGCGATGGGCGAATTCCAGGGCGTGATCGCGGCGACGAGGCCGAGCGGCTCATGCACCGACATGGTCAGCGCCTCGCCCCGCTGCGCCGTCAGCGCCTCGTCCCATGTCTCCGCCACCGCCGCGAAATAGCGGAACGTGCCGGCGGCGGAGGCGGCGAGCGCCCGCGTCTCGGCCAGCGTCTTGCCCGTGTCCCGGCTCTGGATGAAGGCGATGCGCGCCGCGTTCGCCTCGATCCCGTCCGCGATGGCGTGGAGATGGCGCGCCCGCTGATGCGGCTTCAGCCCGCGCCAGGAAGGGTCCGCCTGCGCCGCCTTCGCCCGCGCAATCGCGCGGAGCCCGTCCTCGCGCGAGGCGCCGCGGAGCGCGCGGTTGAGGCTCCCGTCCGCCGGAAAGACGGAGCGGATCTCCGCCCCATTCCCCGCCTCCCATTCGCCGCCGACGAAGATCCGCCCGTCAGGCAGGTCGATGTCCTGATCGCGCTTCATAGCGAGACCGGCCCCATCTCGTTGCGGACGGCGCGGAATAGGCTCCCCACCGTCGCCGCGGAGGTCTTCGCATTCCCCGGCAGCGCCGCGTTCTCGATGGTGACGGAAAGCGTGGAGCCGCCGGAGCGCGCCGTGAAGGCGTGGCCGTTCCCCTTCGCCGCCGGGTCCGCGACGAGCCGCACCCGCGTCGCCTCGAACCCCGCGCCGGCCAGCGCCAGCGTCGCCGCCACGTTCGCGTTCTTCGGATAGGCGCGCGCCGCCTCCCGCGCCGTCCCCTTGAAGATCACCGTCGCCGCCTTCAGCGCCGGAAGGTCGAACGCCGCCTCCGCCGGCGTCCCGGCCCAGGCGAGCGGCGGCTTCGTCCCCGTATATTCGACCTCGACAGGCCCCGAAGCCGCCATCGCCGAAAGCGCGTCGAGCCCGCCCGCCGCGCCCGAAGGGAGAATGAGCCGCGCACCGCCCGCCTCCGCCGCCGCCCGAAGGTCCCGCTCCACGCCCGGGTCCGCCAGCGCGCCGACGGAGGCGAGGACGAGTGGAATCCCCGCGCCGAGGATCGTCGGCCCGTATTCCCGCGCCGCCCCCTGCCCCGCCGCCTCGACCACCAGCGTCGGCCGCGCCATCAGGAGGGCGGCGAGGGTGGTGACGCCCGCCGGCGCTTCCCGCACCCGCTCGATCCGCACCAGCGTCGCCACAGGCGCGGCGCCGATCCGCTCCAGCATCGGCAGGAGCGCGGAGCCGATGGCGCCGAAGCCGATGAGGCCGAGCCGCATCGCGCTCACCCCTTGCCCGCCGCGCCCGCCGGCGGGCCGGCGAAGCTCTCCGCGAAGGGGCCGATCGCCACCATGTCCACCTCGATCAGCTGCGGCCCCTCCGCCGCCAGCGCCTCGTCCAGCATCGCGCCGAAGGCCTCCACATCGGCGCAGCGCCGGTGCGGCATGCCGACGGAGGCGCAGAACCCCGCGAAATCCGGCACGGCGAGCTTCGACCAATGCCGCCGCCCGCCATATTGCGCGTCCTGGATGTTCTCGATCACGCCATAGGCCCGGTCGTTCATCAGCACATAGACGAGCGGCGCGGCCTCATCGACCGCCGTGATCATCTCCGCAAGGCCGAGCATCGCCCCGCCGTCGCCCACAAGCGTCACCGCCTTCGGCCCCGGCATCGCCAGCGCCGCGCCGATCCCCATGGCGAGCCCCTGCCCGATCCCGCCGCCAAGCGCATGGACGCCGAGCCGCGGGCCGGCGATCCGCACATGGCGGTTGCCGAAGGTGGAGTTGGAGATCGTCACGTCCCGCACCCACGGGTGCCCCCCCTTCGAGACGCGCTCCGCCAGCGCGTCCGCGATCACGGCGTAGGGGCCGAGAAGGGAGCGCATCCGCCCCTCGGAGCCGGCGCGGGCGCGGGCGATGTCGAAGGGCAGGTTCGGGTCTGTTTCCAGCCTTTCAGGAAGTTTCGAAAGCAGGCGCGAAAGCGCATCCGCCGCGTCGCCATGCGCGAAAATCTCCACCGGATAGTTCCGCCCGCCCTGCTCCGCCGCCGCGTCGATCTGCAGGAGCGGGCGCGGCAGCGGCATCTGGTTGTTGCGCGTCTCGTTGCCCCGGAGCCGGGAGCCGACGACGAGCATGAGGTCAGAGGTGCGGTAGAGCTCCGCCGCCTCCGGCGTCATGTTGAAGGCGCCGAGCGTCGCCGCCGCATCCTCGGGAACGACCGCGCGCCCATTGGTGGAGGTGACCACGCCGAAGCCCCGGCGCATCAGCTCGGTCGCCTCCGCCGCCGCGCCCCGCGCGCCGCCGCCGAGCCAGAGCAGCGGGCGCCGCGCGCCGCGTATCGCCTCCGCCATCGCGTCGAGCGCCGCCTCCGCCGCGAACGGCCGCATGGGCACGGGCGCGAAGACCCGCGGCTGCGGCGCCGCCGCCGCGCGCTGCACGTCCACCGGAATCTCGAGGCTCACGGGCCCCGTCGGCGCCGAGAGCGCGGCCGAGACGGCGGCGGTGAGCGCGCCCACCGCCCCATTCGCGTCCCACATCCGGATCACGGCCTTGGAGACGCCGCGCAGCATTTCCGGCTGCCGCGGCACGTCATGGATGGGCGCGCGGTCCCGGTCCGCGAAGGCGAGGTCCACCTGGCTCGTGATGTGGAGCACGGGCGAGCCCGCCGTCAGCGCCTCCGCCTGCGCCCCCGCGGCGTTGCCCGCCGCCGTGCCCGTCGAGGTCATGCAGACGCCAAGGCCGCCGGTCACCCGCGCATAGGCGTCCGCCATGTTCATCGCCCCCGCCTCGCCCCGCGCAGGCACGAAGCGGATGCGCCCCTGCCGCGCCACGGCGTCGAGGATCGGCATGTTGTGGATGGAGATGACGCCGAAGATCGTCGTCACGCCCACATCCGCCAGCCAGCGGGCGATGAAGTCGCCGACCGTTTCCGCCTGCTGCGCCGCCTCGGGCTCGATCGTCGCGGGTTTCATCGCAAGGTCCTCAGATATGGCGGGAAAGCCCGCCCGAAACTTCGAGCTGGGCGCCGGTGATGTAGCTGGCGGCGGGGGAGCCGAGGAAGGCGATGGCCGCCGCCGCCTCCTCCGGGTCGCCGAGGCGGCCAAGCGGAATGCCCTTCCGCGCCGCCAGCGCCGCATACCAGTCCTCCCGGCTCTGGCTCTTGTCCTCGCGCTCCGCGAAGCGGCGGGTCCACTGGCCGGAACCGACGAGCCCGAGCAGCACGGAATTCACCCGCACCGCCGGCGCTAGCTCGACAGACAGGGATTTCAGAAGATTCTGAACGCCCGCCCGCGCCGCCGAGGTGCAGACCATATGCGGCTCCGGCTGATAGGCGAGCAGCGAGTTGACCGCGATGATCGCGCCCCGCGCCTCCCTCAGCATCGGCAGGAACGCGCGAACCGGGCGGATCTGGCTGAAGAGCTTCAGCTCCAGCTCCGCCCGCCAGTCCGCATCCCCGGTATCCGCGAAGGTGGAGATGCGGCCCTGCCCGGCATTGTTCACGAGGAGGTCGCAGCCGCCGAAGGCCGCCGCGACCTCCACCGCGAAAGCCTCCACCGCCGCCTCGTCCAGCACGTCGAGCGCCGTCGCCAGCACCCGCTCCGCCCCGAAATCCCGCTTCAGCACGGCCGCCACATCCGCCAGCCGCCCCTCGTTCCGCGCGCAGAGCGCGACGCGGGCGCCGGAGCCGAGCAGCGTCCTCACCGTCGCGAGGCCGATGCCGGAGGAGCCGCCGGTGACGACAGCGACGCGGCCCTGATAGCCGTAATCCATCACCGCGCCCCCTGCGCCCTGAGCTCGGGGAAGCCCGGGTCGGGACGCCCCTGCATGATCGCGCGCTGCGCCGGGGTCGGCGGGCCCGCCGTCATCCAGCGGTCCATCGATTCCGGGTCGTCGCGAGACCAGACCTTGGCCCGGTGCGTCGCCTCGTCGATCTGCTGCAATTCCGAGGTGAACTCGATCACGAAGCCGGAGGGCGAGCAGAAATAGGCGAAGGGATTGTTCCCCGGCCCGTGCCGCCCCGGCCCCCAGGTCGGGTGATGCCCCTTCTGCTTCATCCGCCCGATCCCGCGCATGAACTCGTCCAGCGTCGGCATCTCGAAGGCGACATGGTTGACGCTGGCGTAGGCGCCCCGCACCAGCGCGATGGAGTGGTGGTCCGTCGCGCAGCGGAGGAACACCATCTGGTCCGCCGAATAGTCGGAGACCCGAAAGCCCAGAACTTCCTCGAAGAATCTCTGCCGCGCCTCCATGTCCGGCGTGTTGAGCACGACATGGGAGACCTTGCGCGGCTTCGCCCATTCCGGCTCTTCGTTCAGCCTCAAACCATCATGCCGGAAACGGATGCGGCGATTGTCCGGATCCAGAATTTCGAAGCCGGTTCCGCCGATATGGTCCGCCATCGGCGCAGGGACGGAAAGCACGGCGCCGCCATGCGCCGGCGCGCGGGCGGAGACCTGCGCATGAAGCGCCGCCAGCGCCTCCGCGCTTTCCACCCGGAACTCGATATGGTCGATCCCGAAGACCGGCGCATCGCGAAGGCCATAGAGGAACGGCTCCTCCCCCGTGCCCCGCAGCCAGGCCGCGCCCGGCTCCGCATGGGCGAGCCGCAGCCCCCACATGTCCTCATAAAAGGGCAAGGTCGCCGTCAGGCCCGGCCCTCGCATCACAATGCCGGAAAGGGAGCCGACGCGCACCGTGTCGCTCATGCCGTTTCTCCTTGAACCATCAGCGCGCGGAGCGCGGCGGCGAAGGCCTCGGGCGCCTCCGTGGCAAGCGCATGCCCCGTCTCGGGAACAAGCGTCAGCGCGCCCGCGCGCGGCAGCGCCGCGAAGAGCCGCCGCGCGCCCTCGGGCGGCGTCACCATATCCTCCGCCCCACAGATCACATCCGCCGGCGCCCCGATCCGCGCGGCGTCCGCCAGAAGGTCGCCGGAGGCGAGCATCCGCGCCGCCTGCGCATAGCCGGGGAGCTTCACCGCCGCCATCATCGCCCGCACCGCCTCCAGCGCCGCCGGCTCGCCCCGGTGCAGGAGCCGCGCCGCCCGCGCCGCGGCGAAGGCCTCCGCCCCCTCCGCCTCCAGCGCCGCGATCCGCGAAGCCGCCTCCGGCGAGAGGTCCCCCGCCGCCCGCCCATGCCCGAGCGCCGGAGAGGCGAGGAGAAGCCCGGAGACGCGCGCAGGCCGCGACGCCGCGAAGGCCCCGGCGATCAGCGCGCCGAGCGAATGCCCGGCGAGCGCCGCCCGCGCGATCCCGAGCCGGTCAATCAACCCCGCCAGCGCATCGGCATAGTCTTCCGCCAGCGGCCAATCCGCCTTCAGCGGCTTCGAGCCGGCATAGCCCGGCGCCTCCCAGGCGATCACGCGCCAGTCCCGCGGCAGCCGTTCGACCACGGGCTCGAAGCTCCGCGCCGCCGAGCCGATCCCGTGCAGGAGGATCAGCACAGGCCCCGCCCCGTCCCGCTCCCGGAACTCGACCGCGCCGGACCTGTGCCGCCGCATGCTCATGCGAAGACGAAGCCGTTGTTGACGGGCAGCACCTGCCCCGTCACCGGCAGCGCCCCTTCCGACAACAGGAAGGCGACCGTCGGCGCGATCTCCTCCGGCCCCATCGCGCCGCCCGGCCGCCCGCCGGGCGCGGCGCGCCCCTCGGCATAGAGCCGGTGCCGCGCCTCGGGCACATACTCCGTGCTCTCGGTCGCGAGGATGCCCGGCGCCACCGCCGCCACCCCGACGCCCCGCGGCCCCAGCTCCCGCGCGAGGCTCCGCGTCATCGAGATCACCGCGCCCTTGGAGGCGACATAGGAAAGAAGCCGCGGCGCGCCCCAGAGCGCGGTGTCCGAGGCGAGGTTGACGATCCGCCCCGAGCCCGAGGCGGCGAGCAGCGGCGCGCAGGCCCGCGTCATCAGCCATGTCCCGCGCACGTTCACGCGCATCACCCGGTCCCAGGTCTCTAGGTCGATCTCTTCGAACCCGATCCCGCCGATCCCCGTCGCGATGGCGCCATTATTGAGCAGCCCGTGGAGCCGCCCCCCCGTCTCCGCCGCCGCCCAGGCCCCGAGCGCGGCGATGGAGGCGGGCTCGCCGAGATCGACCGGGTGGAAGGCCGCGCCGAGCGAAGCGGCCGTCTCCCGCCCCTCATCCTCCAGGATGTCGGCGAGCAACAGGCGCGCCCCCCGCCCCGCGAGGTCGCGGGCGAGAACGGCGCCGAGGCCGCGCGCGGCCCCGGTCACGAGTATGGCGCGCCCCTCCAGCATCACTCGGCGGCCTCGCGCGCCGCCAGTTCCGCCTCGATCTGGCTCTTCGCCGCCCGCGTCAGGATCTGCCGGATGCGGGAGACGCCGAGATCATGCTGATAGAGCATCTCGCGCCGCCGCGCGTCGTCGGGCATGCCTTCGAGCATCACCCGGTCCTGCTCCAGCACGCGCCAGTGGTTCTCCTCCAGCTTCGCGCGATAGAGGAAGCGGAAGCTTTCGCGCGCAAGGCCCGTCACCTGCCGCATCCGCCAGAAGAAGACCTTGCAGGTCCGCTCGTCCACCGGCGTCGTGAAGCCGATGATGCGGAACACGCCCCCCGGCCCCGCCGCGGGCGGATAGGGAATGTCGAGGAAGCAGAACATCGCGCCCGGATGAACCTCGAATTCCGTCCAGTCGAAATTCGCGCCGACCTGCCCGACCCGCTCGATGCGGAAGCCGCGGTCGGTCCTGTCGAGCTTCATCAGGTCCTGCTTGGAGCCGAAGGCGAGCGTGAAGCTCTCCGAATGGAGATAGCAGCCGTGCATCGGGTCCGCGAGATTGTCGAGCGCGTAGCGGTAGTTCGTCTCCCAGAGCGAGGTGCAGAGGAACCCGGTCCAGTCCGGGTCCGTCAGCTCCTTCGGCAGCATCAGCTCCGGCGGCTCCGGCCGCTCGACCGAGGGGAAATAGACGAAGACGGCGTCATGCGCCTCCCTTACATGGAAGCTCTCCAGGGCCTTCCGCCCCTCCAGCGCGCATTCCGGCATGGCGGGCACGCGCTGCACCACGCCCTCGCCGTCCACGATCACCCCGTGATAGCGGCAGCCGATATTCCCCTCGTGAATCTCGCCATAGGAGAGCGGCGCCCCGCGATGCGGGCAGAAATCCTCGAGGCAGCGGATTTTCCCCGCCCCGTCGCGCCAGAGCACCAGCTTCCGGCCGAGCGCCTTCACGCCGTGCGGCCGCGTCCCCTTGATCTCGACCGATTTCGCGACCGGATGCCAACAGCCGAGGAGGCCCGTATTCACCCGCTCCTCGATCAGGCTCTTCATGTCATGCGCGCTCATCTCGCTCTCCGCTGGCTTTGGTCCGGGCGGCCGGAAAGCCGCCCGGCGCGCTCGGTCACTTCTTCGGGCGCTTGATCTGCGCGACCGGGTGATCCTCCGGATAGGTCGGGGTCACCGGCTTCGGGTTGCCGATCATGACGCACATCAGCGCCTCCTCGATTCCCTCGTTGCGGAGCCCGCGATAGACGCCCGGCGGCACGGAGATGAGGTCCCGCTCCGTCAGCACCGTCTCCGTCATCTCGCCCTTGTGCTCGATGAAGAGCCGGATCCTGTGGCCCTTGAGGATGAAGAACACCTCTTCCGCGTCGCGGTGGATATGGAGCGGCCCCTCGCAGCCCGCCGGCAGCACCATGGTGGAGAAGGTGAAATGCTCCGCCGGCACGACGTTCTCGTCGTCCGAGACGCCGGTCGCCCCGGTGCCGACATAGCGCATCTGCGCGCGGCGGTATTTCGGGTCGAAATCCGCCTGGAACTTCAGCGCGTCCCAGTCGAGCGTCCGCGTCTCGTAGCGGGCGACGCGGCTCTCCATCCAGCTCGCGAGGGTCATGCCCTCGGGGATCGTCACGTCATCGGGTTCGATCGAGGGGAATTTCATCGGGGCGACGTTCATCGGAAGTCTCCGTTGTTTATGTCAGTGTTGGGCCTTGGGAAGGTAGTGGAGCACCCGCGCCTCGACCCTGGCGAGCGCGCTGTAGAGCAAGAAGCCGATCACGGTGAGGAGCACGATGGCGTTGAACACCATCGCCGCGTTCGCCTGCCCCCCGCCATAGGAGATGAGGAAGCCGAGCCCGGTATTCCCCCCCACCAGCTCCCCCACCGTCACGCCGATCACCGCGAGCGTGGAGGCGATGCGCAGCCCCGCCATCAGGTTCGGCACGGTCGAGGGCGCCTCCACCTTGAGGAAGATCTGCCAGCGGGAGAGGTTGTAGGCGCGGGCGAGGTTCACGAGGTCCCGGTCCACCGTCCGCATCGCCTGCAGCACGTTCACGAGGACGGGGAAGAAGACGATCAGCACCGTCACCAGCAGCTTCGGCATCGCGTTGTAGCCGAACCACATGATGAAGAGCGGCGCGAAGGCGACCTTCGGCGCGATCTGCAGCGCGAGGATATAGGGGGAGAGCACCTTCTCCCAGAAGGCCGACATGCCGAGCGCATAGCCGAGCGCGGCGCCGAGCGCGGAGCCGATGGCGAAGCCGAGCACGGTGTAGAGCGCGGTCGAAAGCGTATGGCCGACGAGCCCCTCCACCCGCCACATCCGCGCGAATTCCGCGAGGCAGTCCGAGAAGGTCGGGATGATGAAGACCGGCACGCCGAAGGCCGGCGGCAGGAACTCCCAGGCGAGGAGCACGAGGCCAAGGAGGCCGAGGCTGGCGAAGAGCGCCTTCCGTTCGGAGGTCATGCCGGCGCTCCTCTTGGCCGCAGCGGCCGCCGAAACGGCCTTGTCGGTCGGTTCGGCGGCCGCGACGCTCATTGCACGAATTCGTTCGTGAAGGTGTCGGAGACGGGAACGGCGCGGGCCACGATGTTGTTCTTCACGTAGAATTCCTGCACCGCGGCGACCCGCGCCTCGTCGAAGGCGCCGCGCGGCAGCCCCTCGGCGGCCGGATAGACCTTCGCCACATAGTCCCGCATGATCGCCTCGATCATCGCCTCCTTGCCCTCGTGCTGCTTGACGAAGGAGACGTATTCGGCGGCGGCCTTCGCCGGGTCCGCCTCGATCTCGTCGATGGCCTTCAGCACCGCCTGCACGAAGCCGCGCACCACTTCGGGCCGCTCCGCGATGGTCTCTTCGGAGGCGATGATCGCCTGCGCCATGGCGGGGAACACGCTGTCCACCGGCATCTCGCCCATCGCGATCCCGGCGCCGCGGACGGCGGCGATCCATTCCGGCACGCCGGACATGGCGTGGAGGTTCCCGGCGATGGAAAGCTGGATGATCCCGCCCGGGCCGACCGCCTGAATGTCCGCATCCGCCTTCGTCAGGCCCGCGGAGGCCAGCACGCCGAGGAGGTTGTAATAGGTCGTGTCCTGGAAGGAGAGGACGCCGATGGACTTGCCCTTGAGGTCCGCCGCGCTCTTGATCCCGCTGTCCTCGCGCCAGGCGATCTGCGTCAGCCCCCGCCCGCCGAGGAGGGCGACGCCCTTCACCCCGAGCCCGTTGGCGCGAACGATGATCGGCGTGTCGCCGATCCCGCCGCCCATGTCCGCGTTGCCGACCGCGACCTGCGTCGCGACGTCCGCGCCGCCCTTGCCGACGCGGAACTCCACTTCAAGGCCCGCATCCGCGAAATAGCCCTTGTGGAGCGCGAGCTGGAACGGCGCGAAGGCCGGCAGGAAGTCCGGCGCGGGGAAGAGATAGGTGACCTTCTCCGCCGCGGCGGCGAGCCCGGCGGAAAGGCTGATCGCCGCTGCGGCGACGAGGCTGAGGACGCGATGCTTCATGGATTTCCCTGTCAGTTGCTTGTTCAGGCGGCTTTTTCTTCGAGCTTCAGGTGCCGGAAGAGCTCGGCGGCGTAGCCGGAAACCTCCGGCATCATCCGCCGCTTCAGCGGCTCGTCCCGGTGCGGCAGGTCCACCGCGATCTCCGCGACGATGGTCCCCGGCCGCTCGGAAAGGACGAGGATGCGGTCCGACATCAGCACCGCCTCCGCGAGGTCATGCGTGATGAGCAGCGTCGTCTTCCGCTCCGCCGCGATGGTCCTGGCGAAGCTGTTCTGGAGGATCAGCTTCGTCTGCGCGTCGAGCGCGGAGAAGGGCTCGTCCAGCAGGATGATCTCGGGGTCGATGGCCAGCGTCCGCGCCAGCGCCGCGCGCTGCCGCATGCCGCCCGAAAGCTGATAGGGATAATGATCCTCGAACCCGGCGAGCTTGCACCGCCGCAGCTCCGCCTCCGCCCGCGCCCGCCTGTCTGCCCGGCCCGCGCCCCGCGCCTCCAGCCCGAACTCGACATTGGCGCGGATCGTCCGCCAGGGCAGCAGCAGGTCCTTCTGCAGCATGAAGCCGACATGCGCGTTCGGCCCCCGCACCGCCTCGCCGGAGACGAGCACCTCGCCCCGCGTCGGCTGATAGAGCCCCGCCGTCATGGAAAGAATGGTGGACTTGCCGCAGCCCGATGGCCCGACGACGGAGACGAACTCGCCCTCCCGCACCTCGAAGGAGATGTCGCGCACCGCAATCAGCGCGCCGAACTCCTTCGCGACGTTGCGGAATTCAAGCGCCATAGCCGCGCTCCGCATAGGCCGCGTCGAAATCGGCGTTGAGCGCGGAAAGCTCCTCCGCGAGCAGCGCCTCGGACCAGTCGGTCCGGCCCGAGACGGGCGCAGCGACGCCGCGCGCTTCGAGCGCGGCGGCGACCTTGCCGAAATCGTGCTCGCCCGTCCCGTAGATCTGCATCAGCGCCGTCGCCAGCGCGTCCTCCGCCTCGGTCAGCGGCCGGCCCCGGCTCTGATGGGCGAGGTCCGCCCGCCCGGTATCGGCGGCGCGCTGCGAGAGGCGGTCCTTGAAGGCGTCCATGCGCGGCTCCCGTCGGCTTCTCGTTCGTCAAGTCTTGTGTTCATATTTGAACTATATGTTCAAATAAAGATGCGGCGATTCTGCGCGCCTGTCAACGGATTTGTCATGAAGCCGTCAGCGCCTTGGCGGCGGATAGCCGAGCCGCAGGAAGTCCCGGCGATAGAGGGCGAAGATGCGCGCCGCCTGCGCCGGGCCGGGCCGCTTCGTGCGGCCGAGGCGGCGGCGGAACCGTCCCTCCGCCCCCGGCAGGTCGCGCCCGAGCCGGGCGAGAAGCGCGCCCGGTCCCTCCTCCGCCCGCCCGAAATGGGAAAGGGGCGCAGCCTCCGCCGCCGCGGCGAGGAGCGCGGTTTGCGGCGCGAAGGCGGGCGCCGGCGCGGCGGCGGAGAGCGCCTCCTCCGCGAGGTCGAGGAAGGCGTCGAACGCCGCATCCTCCTCCGGACCATCCTCGCCGAACCGCCGCGCCAGCGCCGCCTGCGCCTCCGGCAGCGCGCGCCCCGCCCGCATCTCCGCGAACAGGGCGGAGAGCCGGGCGGCGGGATGCCGCGCGAAGGCGAAGAGGAGCCCGCCCCGCCGCAGCCGTCGCTCCACCATCGCCGCGCTCGCCGGCGCCGCCGGCGGCGCCGGCGCATGGCCCTCCGCCGCCTCGATCTCCGCTGCGAGCCCGCGCACGGAGGCCTCCCCCGCGCCCGGCATGACGCACCAGACGAGGTCGAGCGCCCGGCTCGCCTCCATCAGCGCGAAGCCGCCCTCCGCCGGCGCCGGCGGGCGCGAAGGGGCCGCGCCCTCCGGCAGGTCCTCCGGATTCTCCACCTTGTCCGAGACGGGCCCCGGATTCTGCCGCAGGATCGCCGGCGCCCGCGTCACCGCCGCGCCCGTCGCCCCGGCATGCCGCGCCGCGCCGTCAAGCGCGGCCGGGTCCGTCAGGTCGGCATAGTCGAGTTCGAGCCACGGCGCCCCCGCCGCCCGCATCGCCGCGCGGAGCCCGTCGTAATGCGCCGCCCGCCGCGCGGCGAAGGCGGCGTAGGCCGCCGGGTCAAACCGCACCTTGGCGCGTTTCCGGTCCTCCTCCCGCCCGAGCATCCATTGCCCCGTCTCCTCCGCGATGAGGAGGGAGAGATGCGCCTCCAGCGGGTCGCGGGTCAGGAGGATTCGCGCCGCCGCCGGGTCCGCCGCCGCGCGGGCGATCATCCTCGCATCGTGCCCGTCGAAAAGCCGGAAGCCCGGTGTGCGCCCCGGATGCGCCGCGATCACCGCGTCGAGAAAGGCCTCCGGCGCCCGGCTCCGCGCCGCGATGTCGAAGCCCCAGCCGAAGCGATGGCCGGGCGCCCCGATGAAGCCGGGGTTGAACAGCTCCCCGAGCCCGACGAGCCCCGGATAGCGCGAGAGCGAAGTCTCCAGCAGGTTCGAGCCCGTCCGCATCGCGCCGAAGATCACGAAATAGCGCGGCCGGCTCATGCCCTGAGCCCCTCCGCCGCCCGGAGGATCAGCGCCGCCGCCGCCGCCTCGTCATCGGCCAGAAGCGCGCGCGGCGCGATCTCCAGCGCCGCGCCGCCGCGCCGGATCTCCGCGAGGAAGGCCCGCTCGCCCGCCGCCGCCTCTTCGCGCCGCCCGCCCCGGAACCAGAGCACATGCGCGCCGGGGTCCGCGGCGACCATCGCGCCGATCGCCGCCCGGTCCTCCAGCGGCAGGCAGAAGGCCATGACCGCGCCCGAAGCCGCCGCGCCGCGCGCGAGATTGATGAGGAACTGCTCCGGCCAGAGGTCCCGCGCCGCGCGGGAGGCGGGAACGCCCCCCGCCGCCACCGGAGCCCCGCTTGCGAATTCGGGCCCCTCCGGCCCGAAGAGCCGCGCGTGGCAGATCAGCCCCGCCCCCGTAAGCCGCGCCGAAAGCCGCGCCGCCATGTCAGCCTCCACCCCGCCGATGGCGAGATAGGGCGCGGGCGAGCCGGGCGTCTCCCACCAGGCCCGCGCCTTCAGCCGGGCCGGGGAGATCAGCGCCTCCCGCCCCCTTGTCCGGCTCTCCCGCGCCGCGCGGAACGCCGCCTCCGGCGCCCGCCCCTCGAACCCGGCGCGCGCCGCCGCCCCGCCCGCGCGGGCGAGGAGCCGGGCGCGCAATCCCTCCGCCGCGCCATGAACCTTCCGCACGAAGAAATGGTCCGCCCCGTCCAGCAGCGCCGCATGATCGTCATGGAAGACGTAAGGAACCCCCGCCTCATCGAACCGCGCCAGCGTCAGCGAAAGCGGCGAGACGCGCCGCGCATGCCGCAGCGCGAGGCTCTGGAAGAAGCTCTCGTCCGGTATCCACGCGCTCCGGAAGAACCGCTCCAGCGCCGGCAGAGCAGGGTCCGCCATGATCCGCTCCAGCGTCCCGCGCGAGAGCGTCCACCATTGCGAACCGATGGCCAATTCGAGCGCGGTGGGAACGCGCCGCTTCACGCCGAGCCGGCGCTGAACCTCCACCGAAGCGTCGAAGAGCCGCTTCCGCCGCCGCCAGGGAAACGGATGGAAGAGCGTGAACCGCTCCCGCTCCAGCCCCTCCGCCGCCCGCTCCGCCCCGCCGACTTGCCGCGCCTCCAGATGGTCCGTCTCCGGCGCGGCGGCGAGGAAGGCGTCCAGCTCCGCCAGCGGCCGGAGCGGCAGGCATGCGCCGCTCACGAGCTGCACATGGCTGAACGGGGCCCCCGAGGCGAGGAGCGCCCGCGCGCCTTCGAGCACGGGCGCGACAAGCCCGAACGTCCCCCATTCCGCCCGGCGCCGCTCCAGCAGCCGGACCCCCGCCCCCGCCGCCTCGACGAACCCCTCCGCGCCCCCCGCCCGCACGTCGAGATGCGCCAGCACCGGCCGCCCCCCCGCCGAAAGCGCCCGCGCCAGCCGCCCGGCGAGCGGCAGCGCCTCATGCGCCAGGAGGATGAACGCCGCCCCGCTCAGAGCCAGCCCCCCCGCGCCATGAGCCCGAGCCGCTCCAGTTGCCGCCAGTCCTCGTAGGCGACCGAATCCGCCGTCATCAGGCTCTCGTCCGCCGCCGCCGCATAGGCGCGATATTCCCGGCTCCCGCCGAAATGCTGCCGCCGCGCCAGCTCCTCCTCCGCCTTCGCCTTTAGCCCCGCGATGAACTTCGCATGAAGCAGAACCCCGGTCAGCCGCTCCCCCTCCCCCTCGTCATAGGTGAGGTTCAGCCCCCGCGGCAGCAGCGCATGGGTGGAGGAGACATAGGCGAAGCCCCGCTCCCACCGCACCAGCGGGATCTTGTTGAGCGCGGGCGCCCGCCCCGGATCGTCGGCGAAGAAGGCGCGGAGCCGCGGCCCGCCCTGGATCCACAGGTTCCGATAGCGCTCGTCCCGCCGGAAGAAATAGCTCGCCGCGTCGAAATAGGGCGCCGCCGCCACCGGGTCCGCCCCCGACGCGCATTGCGTCTCCAGCCCCGGACCGGCCCCGTAGAGATCGAGCAAGAGCGCGCCGAAGGCCCGGCGCCGGTGCGCGGAAAGATGATCGGTCAGCGCCCGGAGCCCCCGCGCGTCGCAATGCGGATAGACGAGGAACTCGTCCGGGTCGAGCGTCAGCAGCCAGTGCCCTACGGCATGCAAGCGCGCGAGCCGGTTCACCCAGTGCATCCCGAAATTCGCCCGCCGGTAGCTCGCCTCCGTCCGCCAGAGCGAAACGTCCTCCGCCCCTTCTAGGAGCGCGGGGCCCCCGTCCGTCGAGCCGTTGTCCACAATCAGGAAATGATCGACCCCGAGCCGCCGGTGATGGTCGAGCCAGAAGGCGAGCCGCGGTCCCTCGTTCCGGATCACCGCGGCGCAGAGGATCGCTCCCGGCCGGATCGCCCGCGTCCGGTCCCGCACCGCCCGAAGGTCGCACCCGCGCAGCGCGGCGGAAAGGAGCCGCCGCTTCCGCTCATAGCGTCTTGAATACGCAGACAGAAGCCTCATCCGCCCTCCGCAGCGCGAGCATCGCAGAGCGGGCGCGGCTTTACCAGAGCGGGAACAGGTCGAGAGGCGAGGCCGGCCCCGGCCGGAGCGACGCGCGAAGGGCCGCGGCCTTCCTCGGGAGGACGCCTCGCAACAGATTGTCCCCGCGGTTTATGGCGCCACGAACTCTGACGGCTGCACATCTTGGAACGTCGCGATGCGGCCTCCCGGGGGGAGGGAGGCCGCGGCCCGGGCTGGTCGCCCGGGCCGACGCGCATGGGTAAGCGCCGCGCCTCCGCCCGGCCGGGCCACCCTAAAGCGCCGCCTCCGCCGCCCGGAAATGCGCCTCCCATGTCGGCGCCGCGAAGGCCGGGCGCGGCGGCGGGGCGGCGATGGCGGCGCGGATCGCCGCCTCCCAGGCCGCCGCATCCTCCGCCGGCAGATAGACAGCCGCCGCCCCGCCCGTCTCCCGCAGCGCCGGCAGGTCGGAGGCGAAGGCCGGAACGCCCGTCGCCAGCGCCTCCGCCAGCGGCAGGCCATAGCCCTCCGCCAGCGAGGGAAAGAGCAGCGCCCGCGCCCCGGAGAGGAGCCGCCCCGCCGCCTCGTCGTCGAGCGCCCCGTGCTCGATCACGCCCGCTTGCCGCGCGTCGAGCCGGGCGAAGACCGCCTCGTTCATCCAGCCCCGCCGCCCGACGATGTGGAGCGCCGGCGCCCCCGGCCCGAGCCGCGCCCAGATGTCGAGCAGCATCGCATGATTCTTCCGCGGCTCGATCGTGCCGAGAACGACAAAGCCGCCATGACCCGCCCCCTCCCGCCGCCGCGCCGTCACGCCGAGCGGCGCGACCGTGATCGGCGGGGGCGCCGCCAGCCGGCTCCGCAGCCGCGCCGCCGTATCCGCCGAATTGACGAGGATCGCATCCGCCGCCGCCGCCGCCGCGAGCCGCGCCCGCATCCGCTCCGCCCCGCCAGGCCGCGCGAGGTCGGGCCGCTCCAGCGGGATGAGATCGTGGATCATCACGACCGCCCGCGCCGCCCCCGCCGCCCGCGCCGCCGCCACATGCCCCGGCGTGAGGTCCGAATGGCCGAGATTGAGCCAGGTCGACCCCTCCGGAAACCGCGCCGCCCCCCGCCGGAACGCGGCGTAAAGCCGGGCGGGCAACGCCGGCGCCCGGGAAAGGCGTGCGCGAAGGTCGGGCGCAGGCGCCGGGCCGGCGCCGTCGATCGCGGGCAGAAGCGCGCGCATCGCCTCCGCGTCGAGCGCGCGGCCCCGGCGGGAGAAGGCGGCGGGGCCGAACCGCCCGGCGAGCGCCGCCTCGATCCAGGCGCGCTCCACCCGGTCGATCCCCGTCGCCGGCCCGGCGCCGGCGCGGGAAAGCGTGCGCGCCACGTCGATGACGACCCCGCTCACGCCCCGCCGAAGCCCCGCCCCCGCCAGCGCCAGGCGTCCTCGATCATCTCCCGCAATCCCCGTTCCGGCCGCCAGCCCAGCATCGCCTCCGCCAGCGCGGAGCCCGAGACGAGGCGCGGCGGATCCCCCGGCCGCCGCGGGCCGACGCGCCAGGGCGCGGGCCGCCCCGTCGCCGCCTCCGCCGCCCCGATCACCTCCCGCACCGAATAGCCGCGCCCGGTGCCGAGGTTGAGCACCGCGCCCCCGTCCCCCGCCATCAGCCGCCGGAGCCCCGCGACATGCGCCCCGGCGAGGTCCATCACATGGAGATAGTCGCGGATGCAGGAGCCGTCCGGCGTCGGGTAATCGTCCCCGTTCATCACGATCTCGGGCCGGTCGCCCGCAATCGCGTCGAGGATGAGGGGGACGAGATGCGTCTCCGGCACATGCCGCTCCCCGATCTCGGCCTCCGGGTCCGCCCCCGCGACGTTGAAATAGCGGAAAACGAAAGCCTCCAGCCCGTGCCGCGCATAATCCGCGATCATCCGCTCCACGGCGAGCTTCGACTGGCCATAGGGGTTGATCGGCGCCTGGCCGCTCTCCTCCGTCAGCGGCGCGTCGGAGGCGCCATAGGTCGCGCAGGTGGAGGAGAAGACGAGCCTGAGGCAGCCCGCCTCCCGCATCGCGTCGAGCAGGTTGAGCGAGCCCGCGACGTTGTTGCGCCAGTAGAGCTCGGGCCGCTCCACGCTCTCCCCCACATTGGAGAGGGCGGCGAAATGCATCACCGCCGCGGGCCGCGCCTCGGCGAAGGCGGCGGCGAGCGCCGCGCGGTCCAGCAGGTCGCCCTCGATCAGCGGGCCGAAGCGGCAGGCCTCGCGCCAGCCGGTCCTGAGATTGTCGAAGACGACCGGCCGCCAGCCCGCCGCCGCCAGCAGCTTGCAGGCATGGCTGCCGATATAGCCGGCGCCGCCCGTCACCAGAACCGTCTCGCCCATCGTTACCCCTTCGACGGCGATCCTACGCCTCGGCTCCGGCCGCTTCCAGCGCCGCAAGCGCCGCAGCCTCCGCGCCCGCCCGAAGCGGCTCCGCGACATAGCCGGCGAAGACGCCGCGGAGCGGCGCCGGTCGCAGGAGGCCGACCCGCCAGGCCGCGCCCTGCGGGCGGATCACCGCGTCGAACTGCCGGCGGGGCGAGACGCGCCCGATCTCCCGCGCGGCGCGCGCGGCGCGGCCGAGCGGCGGGGCCGGCGCGTCGAAGGACTCGCGCCCGAGCGCTCCGCCCGCATGGGTCCAGATCGCGCCGTCGAAGGCGACGGAAAGCCGCCCGAACGGCGCCGTGAAGTCGACCAGAGTCACCTCCGCCCCCGCGGCGGCGAGCCGGCGGGCCGCGCCGAGCGCGCGGCGGCGCGAGAGGCGCCCGGCGAGGACGGCGTAGCGCGGCCTGACGGGCGGGTCGGGCTCGATGAACGGCCCGTCCGCCGGCCTGCAGGGCGGCGCCGCGCGGCGCGGCGCGCGCGGCCAGGGCCGGCCCTCCGTCGCCGCGGCCCGCGCCTCCCCGTCCGCCAGCCCCGCCTCCATCCGCTCGAGGATGCGCGCGGCGTGGCGGCGGGAGAGGCGGCCGAGCTGCACATATTTCTTCAGCCGCTCCGCCTGCTCCTCCCGGAACCGCGCGAGATGCCGGTCGAACCAGGCCGGGTCCCCGTGCATCCGCCCGAAATAGACATGGCTCGCCGCGATCTCGAAGAGGTCGCGCGGCGCCCGGTTCGCGAAGCGCTCGGGGGAAGCGGAATAGGCGTGGTGCACCTCCGCCGCCGGAACCAGCACGGTGCGCCATCCGGCGGCGGCGAGCCGGAGGCAGAGGTCGCTCTCGTCGAGGAAATAGCGATAATTCTCGTCGAAGCCGCCCGCCGCCTCCAGCGCCTCGCGGCGAAAGGCGCTGTTGCAGCCGAGCGTGGAGACGAAGGTCTCCGCTCCGTCCGCCCCGTGGTCCGAGCGGGCGAGGTCCCCGTCACCGAGCGGGCGGTGCGCGCCATACCGGTCCACCAGCGCCCCCCGCCACTGGAAGGCGACGCCGTTCCGCCCGCGCACGAACCCGCCCGCCGCGCCCACATCCGGCGCCGCGAAGGCGGGCAGCAGCCGCTCCAGCCAGTCCGGCTCCGGCGCCGCGTCGTCGTCGATGAAGGCGACGATCCGGCCCCGCGCATGGGCGAGGCCGTAATTGCGGCTCATGGAGATGTTCTCGGGCCCGCAGCTGATATAGGCGAGCCGCCGCGCCAGCGCCGCCGGCGCGCCATGCGCCTCGGCGGAGCCGAGCGCGCCGACGACGATCAGCTCGAAATCCCGGAACCGCTGCTGCGCCAGCGCCCGGAGCGCGAGGGCGAATTCGCGCGGCCTGTCCCGCGTCAGCACGATGACGGAAACCTCCGGCGCCCCGCTCAAGCGAGCCCGCGCGCCGCCAGCGCCGCTTCGAGGCGCGGCGCGTCCGAAGGGTTGTTCAGCTCCCAGAACACGGCGCCCCGCGCCTCGACCTCGACGCAGAGGATCTCCGCCCCGTTTTCGAGGAACCGCAACTGCTCCAGCCCCTCCCGCCGCTCCAGCGGCCCTTCCGGCCAGCCGGTATAGGCGCGGAGCCCGGCCGGGCGATAGGCGTAGGCCCCGACATGATGCCAGACCTCGGGCGCCTCCCCCTCCCAGCCGCCGGGCGTGTAGGGCAGCACCTCCTTGGAGAAATAGAGAGCCCGCCGGTCCGGCCGCATCACCGCCGTCGTGCCGCCGACCCGCCCCGCCGCCCTGTCCGCCTGAAAGCCGCGCAAAGCCTCCGCGTCGCAGCGGAGCACCGGCGTCGCCATCAGCGTCTCCGCCGGCGCCGCCTTCATCGCCGCGACCAGCGCCTCGATGAACCAGGGGGGCGTCAGCGGCGCGTCGCCCTGAAGGTTGACGATCACATCCCCCTCCGCCGCGCCCGCAGCCGCCTCGGCGACCCGCTCCGTCCCGTTCCGCGCTGAGGAGGAGGTCATCGCCACCGCCGCGCCGAAGCCCCGCGCATGCTCCGCGATCCGCTCGTCATCCGTCGCGACGAAGACCTCGTCCACGCCGGAAACGGCCATCGCCGCCTCCCATGACCGCCGGACGAGGCTCTTCTCCTCCCCGCCGGCGCCGCGCAGCGGCACGAGCGGCTTGCCCGGATAGCGGGAGGAGGCGTAGCGCGCGGGGATGTAGAGGCGAACCGCCATCAGAGCAGCTCCACCCCCGGCGCATAGGCGATGAAATGCGGGTTGTCGTCCCCCGCCTTGCCATAGGTCAGGGCCTTGCCCGGATCGGCGGCGAGGACGACGCGGCCCCCCGCCGCGGCGAGCACGGCATGGCCCGCCGCCGTGTCCCACTCCATCGTCCGCCCGAGCCGCGGATAGAGATCCGCCTCCCCCGTCGCGACAAGGCAGAACTTGAGCGAGGAGCCCGCGGGCCGGAAGGCCGCGACCCTGTAGCGCGAAATCCACTCGTCCGTCGCCGCGTCGCGATGCGAGGCGGAGGCGACGACGCGCAGCGCCGCATTGTCCGGGCGGGCGACGGAAAGCGCCCGCCGCGCCCCCGGCTCCGGCCCGAACGCGCCCGTCTCCTCCACCGCCCCGCCCGTCTCCAGCGTCTGGAAGAGCCGTCCCTTCGCCGGGGCGAAGACGACGCCGGCCACCGGCGCGCCCCCCTCGATCAGCGCGATGTTCACCGTGAAATCGCCGCCCCGCTTCACGAATTCCCGCGTCCCGTCGAGCGGGTCGACGAGGATGAACTGCTCCGCCCGCGCCCCGCCATGCGTCGCCGCCCGCTCCTCCGTCACCAGCTGGATGTCGGGGAAGGCCGCCATGAGCCCCTCATGGATCACCCGGTCCGCGGCGAGGTCCGCCCGCGTCACCGGGCTCTCGTCCGCCTTGCTCTCGACGCCGAGATCGCCCCCCTCGTAGATCCGCATGATCTCGGCCCCCGCTTCGAGGGCGAGGCGGCGGAAGACGGCGTCCATGCTTTCGGCCATGACGGCTCCTTTCTTCATTCGGGCGCGTTATATCGGGATTGCGGCCATGTTAAAGCGGAGATGGAACGGGGCGCAGGCGCGGAAGAATGGCTCAGAGACCTTACCAGAACCCGCAGGCCACGCTCTTCAACGGGCTTCTCAACTACGGCTTCCTGATCTGGGCGCTGACGGTGCGGGGCCTTCGCGAGGCGGCGGGCGGGGCCGCGATGGGCTTCCTGAAGGGCGTGCTCATGGCGCTCGCCTTCTGCCTCATCTTCTACTTCGTCGTCACCTTCTTCGGCCTCGGGCGGCTGACGGTGCGCGGCGACCTCATGGTCTTCATCCTGATCGGCGCGGGCTTCTTCTTCGCCATGAAGTTCACCATGGCCGCCGCGATGCAGGCCATGCGGTCGAGCTGGAAGATGGCCGCGCACCCGCATCTCTCCCCCGTCCTCTTCGTCTACGCCGACTGCCTCGGCGTGCTCTACAACTGGACGCTGGCGATCGTGCTCATCTTCATCGGCAACGGCCTCGTGACGGGGGAGATGGCGCTGGAGAAGCCGCTGATGTTCTTCCCGATCTGGATCATCACCTGGCTGACGGGGATGGGCCTCGGCATGGTCCTCGGCTTCCTCCTCACCTATTTCTCCTGGGCGATCCTCTTCAAGCGCATCCTCTTCAAGCTGATGTTCTTCACCTCCGGCAAGTTCACCAACGCGAACCTGATCCCGGGGGAGATGCTGCCGATATTCCTCTGGAACCCGCTCTTCCACCTGATCGACCAGATGCGGGACGCGGCCTTTATCAACTACACCGCGCAGAAGACGAACATGGTCTACCCGACGATCTTCTGCATCGTCCTCCTCCTCGCCGGGCACATGCTCCACGATTACATGCTGCGGCGGCGGAACGTGATGTCGGATTAAGCCGCGCTCCCCCCCGCAACCCTTGGCCCGGGCGACCAGCCCGCGCCGTTCCCGCCCCGTCACGCGAGGGCGGAGGGCCGCGCCTTCATCCGCTCATGCCATTCCGCCAGCGCCTCGCAGCCCTCCGGCGCCCCCCGCCGCAGCACCCGCATGAAGTCGAGCGCGACCCAGGCCGTGATGTCCGCGATGCTGAACCGCTCCCCCGCGACGAAGGCGCTCTCCCGCAGCCGCGCGTCGAGCCCCTTCAGCGCCTCCTCCATCCGCGGGATGCAGGCCCGCCCCCATTCCGGAACCTGCTCATGCTCCAGCGCCTGCATGGCCGGGATCGTGTGGCGCGCGACGAAGGCGACGTTCAGGAGCACGGAAAACTCCATCCGCCGCTGCCACATCTCGATCACCGCCGCCTCCTTCGCATCCCGCCCCATCAGGTTCGGCTCCGGATGCAGCGCCTCGACATAGCGGCAGATCGCGACCGTCTCGGTCAGGAACGTCCCGTCCGAAAGCTCCGCCACCGGCACATGATGCGTCCCCGCCTTCGCCCGATGCCCGTCGCGGAAATGCTCGCCCCCCATGATGTCGACCTCGACGCGCTCCACCTCCACGCCCTTTTCCGCGAGGAAGATGGAGACGCGCCGCGGGTTCGGCGCCCGGCGCGATTCATAGAGGCGGAGGAGCGAGGGCAGGCTCATCACGCCCTCCGCGCCATGATCGTGGCGAGCCCCATCGCCATCAGCGCCGCGCCCCCGCCCCGGTTCATCCAGCGCATGACGGCGGGGCGGCGGATGCGCTCCCGCAGCGTCCCCGCCGCCAGCGCGTATATCAGCGCGTTGAGCGCGCCGAGCAGCGTGAACGTCGCCACCATGGCCAGCATCTGCGGCGCCGCCGGCGCATCGTGGGAGACGAATTGCGGCAGGAACGCGATGAAGAAGACGATGCTCTTCGGGTTCGTCGCCGTCACCGCGAAGGCGTGGAGGCACATGGCCGGCCCCGACTTCCCCGTCCGCTTCGCATCGAGCGCCCCGCCCTCAACCGGCGCGCGGAGGAGCTTCCACCCGAGCCAGAGCAGATAGAGCCCGCCCGCGATCTTGAGCATCGTGAAAAGCGTGGCCGAAGCCATCAGCACCGCCCCGAGCCCCAGAACCGCCAGGCTGATCGCCAGCAGATCGCCCAGAAACACCCCGAGCGTCATCCACAGCGCCACCCGCCGCCCCGCGCCGAGCGCATAGGCCGTGACGAGCAGGATCGTCGGCCCGGGTATGGCGAGCAGGATCGCGGAGGCGGCGGCGAAGGCGAGCCAGAGGTCGAGCGGCATGGGCGGGGCTCCGGTTGGACGGGAACAGGAAGCGCCGGAGGGCGGGGCGGGTCAAGGGCGGTTCCGCTAGTTGGGGGGCGAGGTTCGGGGTGCGATGCGGCGAAGGTCGGCGTTGGGCGGAAAGCGGTCGTTCGCTGCGATAATGAGAAGCAGCGCTGTCTAAAAAAGAGCGGACATAGCTCCACGGCGTTCACTGCCGCTACCGGACAGATGTTGCTTGGACGATTGCGATCCAATAGGCTTTGGCTGTGCGTTGCCTTCAATGCCCTTAGCTGGTCAAGTTTGGATTGGAGATCGCTTTGCCTTCGGATACGCCGCTTCGAATAGAGTTGATCACATGGGGTAACGCCCCAGAAAAATTGGACATTTCCGAACTCGAAAAGGACATCAGGTTCTACCTTGAAGACGCCACAGCGGGCAAAGAGCCGCCACCGGAGATAGAAGAGTACCGGAAAGGAGCCCCAGAAGGCACAATGGGTGCCGACTTATTGATCGGCTGGGCGATTAATGTACTCTCGGACCCCGCAATGTACCCATACTACATTGCGGCTTTCTATCGGTTAAACCAGGCCCTCATTTCTAGGGGCTTAAAACCTCGTGATAACCCCACGGATGAACCAGACAAAGACACTCCGGCCGTCATCATAAAGCGGGAGGGTAAGAGGATTTCGCTACCGCTTTCTGTCAGTGTCCTGAAGAAAGTCGTCGAAGAGTTCTTCGAGAATGGCTAGGCGTGCATTGATTGTGGGCCAATGGCCCATCGGCGGCGTTCTCGGTCCAAAGTCTCAAACGGTACAAGCGCTCCTAAGACGGTGGGATACGGCGACGAGTGCCGGCGGAGTTTTCCCCTGCCTCGGCGTCGACGGCACTGCGGAGGGGGACCGCACTTTTGAAAACATAAGCTGGGTGGAGTTCGTCCAACTTATTGAAGACGCGCCGCATAGACGGAACGACGAGGAATTTCTGTTCTTTTATTTCTTCGGTCACGCACTGCCTGGAAAGGTTGGGGAGGCCAATCTCGAATTCAAAGGCCGGGCGGAGAAGAGCGCGAGCTACCGCAGCAGCGCAGAGGTCATCCGCGAGATCGAGCGCCTCGAGTTTGAGCGCGTAATAGTCGTAATTGACTCGTGTCACGCCGGCCGAACTCGGCCTGCTTTCGCCGATCCTACGGTATCGCACTTCTTCTGTTCGTCTACAGGCACGCGGTACACGCAAAATGCGGAGTTCACAGAGACATTTCTCACTGAGCTCGAGAGGCCGATACGGCGCAACGACTTCAGGATCGACTTTGACGAGGGTGGGATCACGATCGGAAAGCTCGTCGGGCGCTGCAAAGTGCAGCTCAGAAGACGGGGGGTGCAGGACACTGACCTCCCTAGGACTAGTGGCGATCTTACAAACACAGTAGTACGGCAAGTCTCGGGAACAGTCTCTTCACAGTTCAATCCGCTCGCAGCAACGAGTTCAGTTTACGGCAGGACCCACTCGTTGATCGAGTTCATTTCCGAGAACGACCTCAGGGAGGAACAGCTATTCGCTAGATTGGGAAATTTGCAAGGTTTTAGGATCAGAAAAGGGCGCGGCGAGGGAGCCGAGGACGAATTCGTAGGAAGAGAACGAATAACCGAGTACCTCAATTTCCTAGAAGCCCTCGGCTGGATCACGCGCAGTGCCGGCCGCTTGAGTTGCAGTGAACGCGGCCGGGAAGCAGCCGAAAAGGAGATGTTCAACGACTGCCTTCTGAAAGACATTGAGCGATCTCTATTGGCACCGGAGATAACGCTGCAACGGCTCAAGGCATGTGTGCTTGAGCTCACTTCAAATTCGATTTCGGCATCACCCAGCAACATCAGAGAATACCTGGAGGAGAATGGCACGATACTCGAGCTCTCCACAAACTTGAGGATTGCTTTGAACTTACTCCGGTCCTCGGGACTGTTCCTAAGTGGCGGCGCTGACGCGCTCTATCCCTCGCCACTACAACTTGAAGTAGCTTAGCGCAACACCAACGTCTTGTTTGACGGACCGCACCGCGGCGCAACTTGCGTTGGGCCAATGTCGGTATAGGGCCGGACCCAGCCGCATGGCTATCCTGCATCATCCATGAAAAATCATATATCAGCCGTGGGAGTGCGCGACCTCCCTGCAGAACATCGCATCGCCCACCATTGCCCCAAGGCCGAAGATCGCCCCATCCCTCCCACTACGACGACCGCCCCCACCCACCTCCCCAACCCCCAAAAATTTCGAAATTTTCTATTCCCAAGCAAATTCAACCCCTTGACCTCGATGTCCATGGAAATCCCCCCGAAACCGCCCTCCCGGACCCCCGTTTCCGCCCCCTTTCCCCCCGCCGCGCCGCCTCCTCTCCCCCGATGGTCCCCCTCGCCGCCCTCTCCTTCCTCGGCTCCGGCCTCCAGCGCCCGGAATGCGCGCTCGCCCACTCCTCCGGCCTCCTCTTCGCGCCGGACTGGGCGGGGAACGGCGGAATCGCCGTCATCGCCCCCTCGGGGCGGGTGACGAAGATCGAAGCCCGCTGGCCCGAGCCCCTCCGCCCCAACGGAATCGCGCTGGAGCCGGGCGGGGCCTTCCTCCTCGCCCATCTCGGGGCGGAGCGGGGCGGGCTCTTCCGGATGGACTGCGAGGGGAACGTGGAGCCCGTCCTCACCGAACTCGAAGGCCGCCCCCTCCCCCCCTCCAACTTCCCGCTGCTGGACTTGGAGGGGCGGATCTGGCTCACCATCTCTACCACCCTCATCCCCCGCGCCGCCGACTACCGGAAGGGCGCGAAGACCGGCTTCATCGTCCTCATCGAGCGGGGCCGCGCCCGCATCGTCGCCGATGGCCTCGGCTACGCCAACGAATGCGCAGTGACGGAGGGCGGCGCCCTCCTCGTCAACGAAACCTTCGCCCGCCGCACCGCCGCCTTCGACCTCGCGAAGGGCGGCCTGACGAACCGCCGCACAATCGCCGCCTACGGGCCGGGAACCTACCCCGACGGCCTCGCGCTGGATGCGGAGGGCGGCTTCGCCATCACCTCCATCGTCTCCAACCGCGTCATCCGCGTCGCCCCCTCCGGCGAACAGGAGACATGGCTGGAGGATGCCGACCCCGAACACGTCGCCTGGGCGGAAGCCGCGTGGGAGGCTGACGCGCTCGGCCGCCCCCATCTCGACAAGGCGGCGGGAAGGCTCCTCCGCAACGTCTCCAACCTCGCCTTCGCGGGGGAGGGGCTGGACAAGGCCGTGCTCGGCTGTCTCCTTGGCGACCGGCTGGCGACGTTCGAAAGCCCGGTTCCGGGCCTCGCGCCGGCGCATTGGCGCGCGGAGCTCGGCCCGCTCGCGCGCTTCCTGGGAGGGGAAGGGACATGAGAAACGACTTCGAGATCGGCGTCTTCGCCGGGGACGGGATCGGCCACGAGGTGACGCCGGCCGCCGAGGCGGTGCTGGAGGCGGCTTCCGCGAAGGCCGGCTTCGCCCTCCGCTGGACCCCGCTCCGCTGCGGCGCCGACTGCTGGAAGGACACTGGCCACGAGATCGAGCCCGAGGACCTGAAGCGCGCCGGCAAGGTCGACGCGATCTTCCTCGCCGCCGCCGGCGACCCGGCCGTGCGCCAGGCCGACGGGCGGGAGATCATGCCCCAGGTCACGATGCGCTTCCATTTCGGCCTCTACGCCGGCGTCCGCCCGGTCCGCCCCATTCCGGGCGTGAAGCGGGTTCTGGCCGACCCGGCGACGGCGAACATGGATTACGTCATCATCCGCGAAAGCACGGAGGGCCTCTTCGCCCCCTCCGAGAAAGGCACGCTCTCCGCCGAAGAGGCGCGGGAGACGCTGCTCATCACCCGCCAGACCTCCGAAAAGCTCTTCGACTTCGCCTTCCGCCTCGCCGAGAGCCGCAAGGCGCAGGGGCGCCCCGGCAAGGTCACCTGCGTCGACAAGGCGAACGTCTTCGCCGCCTTCTGGTTCTTCCGGGAGATCTTCAAGGAACGGGCGAAAGCCTTCCCCCACATCGCCGCCGACGCCGCCTATGTCGACGCCTTCGCCATGACGATGGCGCAGAAGCCCCTCTCCATCGACGTCGCGGTGACGGAGAACATGTTCGGCGACATCCTCTCCGATCTCGGCGCCGCGCTGATGGGCGGCATGGGCTACGCCCCCTCGGCGGATGTCGGGGACGAGCACGCGGTCTTCCAGCCCTGCCACGGCACCGCGCCGGACATTGCGGGCATGGGCCTCGCCAACCCCACCGCGATGATGCTCTCGGGCGCGATGATGCTCGAATGGCTGGCGGAGACGAAGGGCGCGCCGGAGGCTGCGAAGGCCGCAGCCCTCGTCCGCCGCGCGGTGGACGCCGCCTTCGCCCCCGGCGCGCTCGTCACCTGCGAACTAGGCGGCAAGGCGGGAACGGAGGCGGTGAAGGCCGCAGTTCTGGCGGAGCTCGCCCGGCTCGACGCATGAGGGTCGCCCTCGTCGGCGCCGGCTTCTTCGGGCGGCTCCACGCGGAGGCCTGGAGCCGCGCCGAGGGGGCGGAGCTCGTGGCTATCCTCGACCAAGACCCGGGCAAGGCGGAGGGCCTCGGCGCCCCCGTCTTTTCCGACCTCAAAACGATGATGCGTGAGGCGCGGCCCGACATCGTCGATATCGCCGCGCCCCCCGCCGCCCATTTCGCGCTGATCCGCGCCCTCGCCCCGCTCTGCCCCCGGCTGATCTGCCAGAAACCCTTTTGCACGTCTCTCGAAGAGGCGGAGGCGGCGCTGGCGCTCGTGGAGGCGGTGGGCGGCCGGCTCATCATCCATGAGAACATCCGCAACCAGCCCTGGTATTCGGAGGCCGGCCGCCTCGTCGCCGCAGGCGCGCTCGGCGCCCCCTTCGCCGCCAGCTTCAGGCTTCGCCCGGGAGACGGGCGCGGGCCGGACGCCTATCTCTCTCGCCAGCCCTATTTCCAGCGGATGCCGCGCTTCCTCGTCCATGAGACGGCAGTTCACTGGATCGACCTTTTCCGCGCCCTCTTCGGGGAGCCGGCGGGAGTATACGCAGACCTTCGCCGCCTCAACCCGGCCATCGCCGGGGAGGACGCCGGCTTCCTCCTCCTCGACTGGCTGGACGGCCGCCGCGCCCTCTTCGACGGCAACCGCCTGATGGACCACGCCGCGACCAACCAGCGCCGCACGATGGGCGAAATGCTGATCGAAGGCGATAGGGCAGCGCTCCGGATCGACGGAGAAGGCCGCATCTTCCTCCGCGATTTCAGGAGCGTGGAGGAGCGGGAGCACGCCTTCCCCTGGGAAGATCGCGGCTTCGGCGGCGACTGTGTTTATATTTCATGCATAAAATATCTTGACAGCCTCCAGTCCGGCGCCCCATGCGGAACAGAGGCGGCAACATGGCTCGGCAATCTCCGGATCGAGGAGGCGGCCTATCGGAGCGCGGCGGAAGGGCGGAGGATCGCGCTATGAGCGAAGCGTCGGATATCGAGGCTCTCGACGCGGAAGACCCGCTGGCGAGCCGCCGCGCGGAATTCCTGATCCCCGCAGGCGTGATCTATCTCGACGGGAATTCGCTCGGCCCCCTCACCGCGCGGGCGCGGGATCGCATTGCGCGCGCCGTGACGGATGAATGGGGCGCGATGCTCATCCGCGGCTGGAACGAGGCCGGCTGGTTCCACGCGCCGCAGCGTGTTGGGGACAGGATCGGGCGGCTCATCGGCGCGCCCGCCGGTTCCGTCACGGTGGCGGACAACACCTCCACCAATGTCTTCAAGTGCCTCTCCGCGGCGCTCGCCATGCGGGCGAGCCGGAAGGTGATCCTATCGGACAGCGGCAACTTTCCGACCGACCTCTACATCGCCTCCGGCCTCGCGGACGGCCTCGCGCAGGGGCACGAGCTCCGCATCGTGGCGCCCGAGGCGGTCGAGGCGGCGATCGATGACAGCGTGGCTGTCATGATGCTGACCGAGGTCGATTATCGCACCGGCCGGCGGCACGACATGAAGCGGCTGACGGAGAAGGCGCACGAGGCGGGCGCGCTTGCGATGTGGGACCTAGCGCATTCCGCCGGCGCCTTCGAGGTGGATCTTGCCGGCGCGGGCGCGGATTTCGCAGTCGGCTGCGGCTACAAGTATCTGAACGGCGGGCCGGGGGCGCCGGCTTTCCTCTATGTCCGTCCCGAGCTTCAGGAGCATGTGCGCCCGCTGATCGCAGGCTGGATGGGCCACGCCGCGCCCTTCGCCTTCGATCTCGACTACAAGCCGCTCGAAGGCGTCGGGCGGATGCGGGTCGGGACGCCGCCGGTCCTCTCGCTCGCCGGGCTCGACGCCGCGCTCGATCTCTTCGACGGGGTGGAGATGGCGGCGATCCGGGCGAAATCCGTCTCCCTTTGCGAGACCTTCATCCGGGAGGTGGAGCGGCTCTGCGCCGGGCATGGGCTCCGCCTCGTCTCCCCGCGCGATCCTGGCATTCGCGGCTCCCAGGTCTCCTTCGCCCATCCGGAAGGCTATGCGGTGATGCAGGCGCTGATCGCCCGCGGGGTGATCGGGGATTTCCGGGCGCCGGACGTGATGCGCTTCGGCTTTGCGCCGCTCTACCTTTCGCATCGGGATGTCGCGGCGGCGGCGGCCGTGCTGGCGGAGATACTGGAGACGGGCTCATGGGACAGGCCGGAATTCCGGGCGCGGGCGGCGGTGACGTGAGCCACGAGGCGGAGAAGGAAGGGGCGCGCATGTCCTTCGCCGGGGCGATGGCCTATGGCGACTATCTGCGCCTCGATCCGGTGCTGACGGCGCAGGCCCCGCTCTCCCGCGCGCATGACGAGATGCTGTTCATCATCCAGCATCAGACCTCGGAACTCTGGATGAAGCTGGCGCTGCACGAGATGGAGGCGGTGCGGCGGGCGATCATCGGCGGGGACATGCCGACGGCGCTGAAGATGATGGCCCGCGTCTCCCGCATAATGCAGCACTTGAACGACGCGTGGGACATTCTCAGGACCATGACGCCGAGCGAGTATACGCGGTTCAGGGACGATCTCGGGCAATCCTCCGGCTTCCAGTCCTGGCAATACCGGGCCATCGAGTTCATCGCCGGCAACAAGTCCGCCGCCATGCTGAAGCCGCACGCCCACCGGCCGGAGATCGCCGCCGATCTCGAACGGCGGCTCGCCGAGCCCTCGCTCTATGACGAGGCGATCCGCCTCCTCGCGCGGGAAGGGTTCGAGATCGCCCCCGCCGCGCTGGAGCGGGACTTCCGGGAGCCATACCGGGCGGACGAGAGTGTGGCGGCGGCCTGGGCGGCGGTCTATCGCGCGCCGGAGACGCATTGGGCGCTCTACGACCTTGCCGAGAAGCTGGTGGATTTCGAGGACTGGTTCCGCCGCTGGCGCTTCAACCACGTCACCACGGTGGAGCGGGTGATCGGCTTCAAGCGGGGGACGGGCGGCACCTCGGGCGTCGCCTATCTGAGGCGGATGCTGGAGGTCACGCTCTTCCCCGAACTCTGGTCGGTGCGGACGGCGCTCTGACCCGTGCACACAGTGTGCAAGGGGGTTATGATATTGATTTCATTTGATAATCAGAAATAGCGCGAAAAATCGCGTGCGCCGATCCTCGGGGCCCCGGCTCAGGGCCGGGGCAAGGCGATGTCGGCTCGGTTCAGAACGTCCGGTCGTAGTCCCCGACCTCTTCCTGCCGCCTCACCAAACTGTCGAGATCGGCGAGGATCGCGCGGAGCCGCGCCTCGCTTCCCATGCTTTCGCATACGATGACGAGGTTGGGCGTGTTGGAGGAGGCGCGGACGAGCGCCCAGTCCCCGCCTTCCAGCATCGCGCGCGCGCCGTCCACCGTCACGATCCGTTCGATCCGCCGACCGCCGAGGGCGCCGCCCGCCGCGGCCATCGCCTGAAGGTCAGCCACGATCCGCGCGAGAACCGCGCGCTTCTCCCCGTCCGGGCACGGGGGGGAGAGCGTGGGCGTCGCCCATGTGCGGGGCAGCGTCGCGGCGAGGGCGGAGAGGCTCATGCCCTCATGCCGGTCGAGCATGCGGAGGATTTCGACCGCCGCACTTAGCCCGCAATCATAGCCGCGGCCGAGCGGCGGGTCGAGGAAGAGATGGCCGGAGCGTTCGAATGCGGCGAGCGCGCCCGTCTCCACCATGCGGGCCTTCATGTGGCTGTGGCCGGTCTTCCAAAACTCGACGGCGGCGCCGGCGGCGAGAAGCTCCGGGTCCGAGGCGAAGAGGCCGGTCGATTTTACGTCCGCAAGGAAGCGGGCGCCGGGATGGGCCTTCGCCCAGTCCCGCGCGAGAAGAACGCCGATTCTGTCCGCGAAGATCGCATGGCCCGTCTCGTCCACCACGCCGCAGCGGTCCCCGTCCCCGTCGAAGCCGAGGGCGAGGTCGGCGCCCGCCTCGCGCACCGCGCGGCCCATGTCGCGCAGCATCTCCGGCGCTTCCGGGTCCGGATTATAGGCGGGGAATGCGTAGTCCGGCGTCGCATGGAGGGGGATGACCTCGGCCCCGAGCCGGGCGAGGAGGTCGGGCGCGAAGGCCCCCGCCGCGCCGTTCCCCGTGGCGCAGACAATGCGGAGCCGCCGTTTCAGCGGCCCGCGCGCGGCGAGGTCGTCGAGCCAGACGGCCCCGACGCCATGCTCGCGCACAACCCGCCCGCCGGGGCGCTCCATTCCCCCGCCGGAAAGCACGATCTCCCGCAACCGCACCATCTCCTCCGGCCCGTGCGTCAGCGGCGCGCGGAGGCCCATCTTCACACCGGTCCAGCCGTTCGGGTTGTGCGAGGCGGTGACCATGGCGACGGGGCCGACGCCGAGATGCGCCCGCGCGAAATAGGCGAGCGGCGTGACGGCGGGCCCGATATCCCGCACCGTCGCGCCGCCGCGCACGAGGCCGAGGATCAGCGCCGTTTTCACCGCCGCCGAGTACTCGCGATAATCGCAGCCGACGACGATATCCGGCCCCGCCCCCGCCTCGAACATCTGCGTCGCGAGGCCGAGGCCCAGCGCCTCGACCCCCGGCAGGTTGATCTGCTCCGGATAGAGCCAGCGCGCGTCATAGTCGCGGAAGCCCGCGGGCGCGATCATCGGGTCGCGGAGGAAGGCCCAGCTGTTGGGGACGACGGCGGCCAGCGGCTTCGGCTCACTTCCGCTCATAGGCGTCCTCATGTCGGATGATGTCGTCCTCGCCGAGATAGTCGCCCGTCCTCACCTCGATCAGGTACATGGGCAGCTTCCCGGGATTCTCCATCCGGTGCTTCGCGCCGAGCGGGATGTAGATCGATTCCGTCTCGCTCACGATCCGCTCCGCGCCGTCCACAATCACCTTCGCGGTTCCGGCGACGACGACCCAGTGCTCCGAGCGGTGAAGATGCGACTGGAGCGAGAGGACGCCGCCGGGCTTCACCATCACCCGCTTCACCTGGAAGCGCTCATCGAGGCAGAGCGTCTCGTACCAGCCCCAGGGGCGGTGAAAGCGGGGATAGTCCGTCGCCTGCGGCGCTCCCGCCGCCTTCAGCATCGCGACGAGGCCGCGCACCTCCTGCGCCCGGTCCTTCGCCGCGACGAGCACCGCATCCCGCATCGCGACGGCGACGACGCCCTCAAGCCCGAGGCCGACGAGCTGCATCGAGGGCTCCTCGGAGCGGAGCAGCGCATCCCGGCAGTCCACCGCGATCGCCGGGCCGGAGAGGGCGACCCCCGCCCCGTCCTTCGGCGCCGCCTCCCAGAGCGCGTCCCACGAGCCGAGATCGGACCATCCGGCTTCGAGCGGGACGGCGACGATCCCCTCCGCCTTCTCCATCACGGCGTAGTCGAAGGAGATCGCCTCCGCTCCGAGCCAGGCGGGGCCGAGCCGGAGGAAGCCGAGATCGCGCCCGGCGGCCGCGAGCGCGTCGCGGCAGGGCGCGAGCAGGCCGGGGGCGTGCGCCGCGAAGGCGGCGAGCGCGTCCCCCACCCGCATGAGGAATATCCCGGCGTTCCAGAGATGCCGGCCCGATTCCGCCATCGCGGCGGCGCGCGCGGCCTCCGGCTTCTCCACGAAGCGCGCGACGGCGGCGGCCTCGCCCGGCCGGGGCGGGCCATGGAGTTCGAGATAGCCGTATCCCGTCTCCGCCCGCGTCGGCCGGGCGCCGAAGGCGACGATCCGGCCCGCGCCCGCCGCGGCGGCGCCGAGGGCCAGAGCCGCGGCGAAGGCGGCTTCATCCGCGATCACATGATCCGAGGGCGCGACGAGCATCAGCGCCTCGGGCTCGTCCGCGAGGCGGAGCGCTGCGGCGAGAATCGCGGGGGCGGTGTTCCGCGGCGCGGGCTCGATCAGCACCTCGGCGTCCGCCAGGCCAAGCGCGGCGGCCTGCTCCGTCGCCAGAAACCGGAACTCCGCGGCGGTGAGGACGAGCGGCGCATGGAATTCCGGGCCGGAAAGGCGCCGAAGCGTCGCCTGATAAAGGCTTTCTTGACCGAGGAGCGGCGAGAACTGCTTCGGATAGGCCGCGCGGGAGGAAGGCCAGAGCCTTTCCCCCGCGCCGCCGCAGAGAATGACGGGATAGATGCGAGCCATGCGAGCCCCTGATCTGACGCCCCCGCCCCCCGCTACGGCGCCTGCATCGCTGCGGCAAGGCGAGGCGGCTTGACCGGCGGGAGCGTTGGAGCCGACAAGGTAGCGCGGAACGGAGGGCCGGCATGACCGAACGGCGGATTCTTGCAGTCGCCAGCGGCGGCGGGCACTGGCAGCAACTGATGTTGCTGCGCCCGGCCTTCGAGGGCGGCTCCGTCTTCTACGTCACCACGCTGAAGGGCCTGGCGGAGAGCCACGGGGCCGCGCCCGCCGGCTTCGCGCCCGATTGCAACCGCAACGAGCCGGTCGCCGTGGTGAAAACGGTCGCGGCGCTGCTCTGGCGCGTGCTCCGCTTCCGCCCGCATGTCGTCATCTCCACCGGCGCGCTTCCGGGCGTGATCGCGCTCGCCTGCGGGCGGCTGGTGGGCGCGCGGACGATCTGGGTCGATTCGGTCGCAAATGCGGAGGAGATGTCGATGTCGGGCCGGCTGGCGCGGCGCTTCGCCCATCTCTGGCTCAGCCAGTGGGAGCATGTGGCGAAGGCCGAGGGCGCGGATTACGCCGGCTCGGTGCTGTGAGGCGGCCATGATCTTCGTCACCGTCGGCACGCAACTCGCCTTCCCCCGCCTCATCGACGCGATGGACCGCATCGCCGCCGGGCTCGACGAGACGGTGGTCGCGCAGACCGGGCCGGGCGGCGGCGCATGGGCGCATCTCGACCATCGGCCGGGGATGCCCCCGGCGGAGTTCGCGGAGACATTCGCCGCGGCGCGGATCGTCGTCGCCCATGCGGGGATCGGGACGATCCTCTCGGCCCGCGGGGCGAGAAAGCCGCTCGTCATCATGCCGCGCCGCGCCGCGCTCGGCGAGCACCGGAACGACCACCAGATGGCCACGGCGCGGCAGGTCGCCTCAATGACGGGCGTGCATGTGGCGGAGGACGAGGCCGCCATCGCCGCGCTCGTCAGGGCGGAAGGGCTGGAGGCGGCGGAGGAGACGCCGGGGCCGGGGCGGGCGCGGCTCATCGCGCGGATAAGGGAATTCGTCGGATGAGCGTTGCGCGCGCGCGGCGGCTCCCCTACATGCTTGGCGCTGAAGGAAGCGGAAAACAGACATGGCCATAGACGCGCCCGAAACCGTCGAAGTCGAAACACGCCGCGTCGCCTGCGACGGGGGGGAAGGCGCGCTGGGCCATCCGCGCGTCTGGCTCTCCGTAGATCCGGCCAGGGGCTGGGTCGAATGCCCCTATTGCGACCGCCGCTTCGTGCTGAAGGAAGGCGCCGGGAGCCATTGAGAGCGCTCGCCTTGGGCGAATACTCACGGCCTTCTGGCAATCATGACATGAAAACGAACCTTCTGTGAAGGTTGTCACCCTATCTTCGCCTTTATTCGAGTATCATGCTGGCGTTGGGCGCCAGTGTGACCTGGTAGCGCGCCCGATCTGTGAAAGGAGTGTGGGGCCATGAACGACCGTAACGACGCTTCCGGCATGCCGGAGGCGCAGAGGCAGCAGCAATCCGAGATACCGCAGCAGGGCGCAGGGCCAGCCCGCCGCATCGACCTCGCCAGCGACATCTTCCCGGCCTCGCAGTGGCCGCGTGAAGAGGTCGGGCCGGGCCAGCAGCAGGGCTGAGGCGCCCGACCCCTGCATGATGGGCCGCCGGCGAACCGGCGGCCCTTTCGTGCTGGCTCTCAGGGCTTGAAGCGCTTGATCTGGCCTGAGCGGAGGCGGGAGAGGTAGCTGTCCAGCTCCCGCTTCACGATCGGCATCAGCAGATAGAGCGCGATGATGTTGACGACGGCCATGGCGAAGATCGCCGCGTCCGAGAAGTCGATCACCGGGCCGAGGCTCGCCGCCGCGCCGATCACGATGAAGACGCAGAAGATGACCTTGAAGGTCAGCTCCTGCGCCTTTCCCTCTCCGAACATGTAGGTCCAGGCCTTCAGCCCGTAATAGGACCAGGAGATCATGGTCGAGAAGGCGAAGAGCACGACCGCGACGACCAGGAGATAGGGGAACCACGTGAAGACCGAGCCGAAGGCCGCCGAGGTGAGCCCCACGCCCGTCGCCCCCGTCGCCGTCACCACCCGCCCGTCATCGCCGATCAGGTAGAGCCCGGTCGCCGGGTCCGTCATCAGCTGGCCGGTGATGATGATGACGAGCGCCGTCATCGTGCAGATCACCACCGTGTCGATGAAGGGTTCGAGCAGGGAGACGAAGCCCTCCGTGATCGGCTCCTTGGTCTTCACCGCCGAGTGCGCGATGGCGGCGGAGCCGACGCCGGCCTCGTTGGAGAAGGCCGCGCGGCGGAAACCCTGGATCAGCGCGCCGATCGCGCCGCCGACGATGCCGTTGCCGGTGAAGGCGCCGTCGATGATCTGGCCGAAGGCGGTTCCCACCATGTCCAGATTCATCAGGATGATGACGAGCGCGACGCTGCAATAGAGAATGCCCATGAAGGGCACCACCTTCTCCGTCACGCGGGCGATGGACTTGATGCCGCCGACGATGACGATGAAGACGATGGCGGCGAAGATCACGCCTGTGATCCAGCCGGGATACTCCCCCACCACGCCCGAAATCTGCTGGTGCGCCTGGTTGGCCTGGAACATGTTCCCGCCGCCGAGCGCGCCGAGGACGCAGAAGATCGAGAACAGGATGGCGAGGATCTTGCCCCCCGGCAGCCCGCGCTCCGCGAAGCCCTTGGTGATGTAGTACATCGGGCCGCCGGAAACCGTGCCGTCCGGATATTCGTTCCGGTACTTCACGCCGAGCGTGCATTCCGTGAACTTCGAGGCCATGCCAAGCAGCCCGGCGAGGATCATCCAGAACGTCGCGCCCGCGCCGCCGATGGAGACGGCGACGGCGACGCCTGCGATGTTGCCGAGCCCCACGGTGCCGGAAAGCGCTGTCGCCAGCGCCTGGAAATGGCTGACCTCGCCGGCGTCTTTCGGGTCGGAATACTTTCCGCTCACCAAGGCGAGCGAATGGCCGATGACGCGGAACTGGATGAAGCCGAAATAGAGGGTGAAGACCGTCGCGCCGATCACGAGCCAGGCGACGATCCAGGAAAACGACGTGCCGGGAATCGGCGCGAAGATGAAATTGACGAACCATCCGGTCGAGGCGGCGAAGATCTCGTTCACGGCGGCGTCGATGCCCCCCTCCTGCGCGCGCGCGGGGAGAGCGAGAAGCGCCGCGAGGGCGGCGACAAGGAACTGTCTCATGGGTCTCTCCTCAGCCGACCACGGTGACGGGAACGGCGGCCGTCATCACCAGGCTCGCGGTGACGGAGCCGAAGACACGGGCGGCGAAGCCGCCGTCGGAAGAACGGGCGACGACGATCTGGTCCGCCCCTTCCTCCACCGCGATGTCGTTCAGGCAATCTGCGACATTGCCGTGGCGGACGACGCCGCGCGCGGCAAAGCCGGCCTGCCGCAGCGTCTCGAGCGCCGGCTCGACGATCCGCGCCTTGGCGGCGGAGATCTCCTCCTCCCGCCGCTTGTGGCGGACGGCGTTCTCCTCCGCCGAATGGAAGCTGAAGGGCGACCATTCGATCACGAAGGCGACGACGATCTCGCAGTCTCCGATCAGTTTTGCCAGTTTCCGGGCATGGGCGAGGGCGCGGTTGCCGGTTCCCCCGCCGTCGATACCGACGACAAGCGTGGCTGTCATGGAGGTGTTCCCCTTCCTGTTGTCATTGCGCCCAGACGGAGCCGGGCGAAGCTGCGCCTCTTCGACGCGGCTGTCACAATTCGTTCATGCTCGCGGCGCGCGAGTCAAATCTTTAGGCGACGCCTGACGGGCGAGGAACGGCGCCCTTGCCGCCGCGCGCGGCGCGCCGCATATCGCGCCCATGTTCGACGCCGCGCTCCGCCGCCTGATCGATCCGCCGCTGAACCGGGCGGGAAAGCGCCTCGCGGGCTGGGGCGTCGGCGCCAACGCCGCGACGCTGGCGGGGCTCGGCCTCGGCCTTCTCGCAGCGCTCCTGATCGCGCTCGGGGAACCGCTCCTCGCACTCGCCCCGCTTCTCCTCGGCCGCGTGGCGGACGGGCTCGACGGCGCCATCGCCCGTGCGACCGCGCCGACCGCCTTCGGCGGGTTCCTCGACATCCTCTCGGATTTCGTCGTCTACGGCGCGGTTCCGCTCGCCTTCGTGCTGGCGGATGTGGAGGCGAACGGCGCGGCGGGGGCCTTCCTCCTCGCCGCCTTCTACGCCAACGGCGCGAGCTTCCTCGCCTTCGCCGTGCTGGCGGAGAAGCGGGGGATGGAGACGAAGGCGCAGGGGGTGAAGACGCTCTACTACTCCGCCGGCCTGCTGGAAGGGGGCGAGACCATCGCGTTCTTCATCCTCCTCTGCCTCCTGCCGGCATGGTTCGCCCCGCTCGCCTGGGCCTTCGGCGCGCTCTGCCTCGTCACCTGCGCGGCGCGGGCCGTTCTGGCCTGGCGGGTGTTCGGCGCTTGAGCCGCCCCGCCGCTTCGGCGATGCTCCGCCGAGCCTGAAGGAGCCCCCCATGCCGCCCACGAAAGACGATCACCTCTATCTCGTGGACGGGTCGGGCTTCATTTTTCGCGCCTATCACGCCCTCCCGCCGCTCACGCGGAAATCGGACGGCGCGCCCGTCGGCGCCGTTTCCGGCTTCTGCAACATGCTCCACAAGATGCTGGAAGGGCTGAAGGGGGAGGAGGCGCCGACGCACCTGGCCGTGATCTTCGACTATTCCTCGAAGAGCTTCCGCAACGAGTTCTACCCCGAATACAAGGCGCACCGCCCCGAGCCGCCGGAGGACCTCAGGCCGCAATTCGCGATGATCCGGGAGGCGACGCGCGCCTTCAACCTCCCCTGCATCGAGATCGAGGGGTACGAGGCGGATGACGTGATCGCCACCTACGCCCGTCAGGCGGCTGCGGCGGGCGCCGACGTCACCATCGTCTCCTCCGACAAGGACCTGATGCAGCTCGTCGCGCCGCGCATCCGGCTCCTGAAGCCCGGCCTCGCCGGGAAACCGGACGAGGTGATCGACCGGGACGGGGTGATCGAGAAGTTCGGCGTGCCCCCGGAGAAGGTGGTGGATGTGCAGGCGCTGGCGGGGGACAGCGTGGACAATGTGCCCGGGGCGCCGGGCATCGGCGTCAAGACGGCGGCGCAACTCATTGCCGAATACGGCGACGTTGAAACGCTCCTAGCCCGCGCGGAGGAGATCAAGCAGCCGAAGCGGCGGGAGACGCTGCTGACCCATGCCGAGCAGGTCCGCATCTCGAAGCGGCTCGTCACGCTCGACGACGATGCGAAGGGCCTCCCGGCCTATGAGGAGCTTGCGCGGCGCGACCCTGAGGAAGGGCCGCTGATGGGCTTTCTCCGCTCCATGGAGTTCACCACGCTCACCCGCCGCATCGCAGAGGCGAACGGCATGGCGGCGCCCGCCCCCGCCAGTCTCTCCGCCGAGGCGCCGCCCGAGCCCGGCGCCCCGGCGCCGGAGCCCGAGGCCCCGTTCGACCATGCGGCCTATGAAATCGTGCGGGACGAGGCGGCGCTTCTCCGCTGGATCGAGGCGGCGCGGGAGCGGGGCGAGGTCGCCTTCGACACGGAGACGACCTCGCTCGACGAGATGCAGGCGGACCTCGTGGGCGTCTCCCTCGCCGTCGCGCCGGGGCGTGCCTGCTACATCCCGCTCGGTCACATGACGGGGGACGGGGACCTTCTTGGCGCCGCCGAGCGCGCGCCGGGGCAGATGGATTTCGACCGCGCGCTTGAACTCCTGAAGCCGCTGCTGGAGGACCCGTCCGTTCTCAAGATCGCGCAGAACATGAAATACGACTACAAGGTGATGCTCCGCTGCGGCGTGCGCGTGGCCCCCTTCGACGACACGCTCCTCCTCTCCTACGCGCAGGAGGCCGGGATGGGCGGGCACGGGATGGACGCGCTTTCCGCCCGGCATCTCGGGCATGAGCCGATCCCGATCAAGGCGCTGATCGGCTCGGGCAAGGGGCAGATCACCTTCGACAAGGTGGAGATCGAGAAGGCCGCGCCCTATGCGGCGGAGGATGCTGACGTCACCTTCCGGCTCTGGCGGAAGCTGAAGCCCGGCCTCGTGAAGCACCGCGTCACCCGCGTCTACGAGACGATGGAGCGCCCGCTCGTGCCCGTCCTCGCCGAGATGGAGCGCGCCGGCGTGAAGGTGGACCGGGATGCGCTCTCCCGGCTCTCCAACACGTTCAGCCAGAAGATGGCGCAGCTTGAGGACGAGATTCACGAGCTGGCCGGGGAGCGCTTCAATGTCGGCTCGCCCAAGCAGCTGGGGGAGATCCTGTTCGACAAGATGGGGCTCGAAGGCGGCAAGAAGGGCAAGACTGGGGCCTACGCCACCGGCGCCGACGTGCTGGAGACGCTGGCGGCGGAGGGGCACGACCTGCCGGCGCGGGTGCTGGACTGGCGGCAGCTCTCGAAGCTGAAGGGCACCTATACCGACGCCCTGCAGGGCCACATCAACCCGGAGACGGGGCGCGTCCACACCTCCTATTCCATCGCCGGCGCCTCCACGGGGCGCCTCGCCTCGACCGACCCGAACCTCCAGAACATCCCCGTCCGGTCGGAGGAGGGGCGGCGCATCCGGGAGGCGTTCATCGCGCCCGAGGGGCATCTGCTGCTCTCGCTCGACTACAGCCAGATCGAATTGCGCCTCCTCGCCCATATCGGCGATATCGGCGCGATGAAGCAGGCCTTCGCGGACGGGCTCGACATCCACGCCGCCACGGCCTCGGAGATGTTCGGCGTGCCCCTCGAAGGCATGGACCCGATGATCCGCCGGCAGGCCAAGGCGATCAATTTCGGGGTGATCTACGGCATCTCCGCCTTCGGCCTCGCCAACAATCTCCGCATCCCGCGCGAGGAGGCGAAGAAGTTCATCGACGCCTATTTCGTCAAGTTCCCCGGCATCCGCGCCTATATGGACGCGACGGTGGAGACGGCGAAGCGACAGGGCTATGTCGAGACCGTCTTCGGCCGGCGCATCCACACGCCGGAGATCAACGCGAAAGGGCCGATGGCGGGGTTCCAGGCCCGCGCGGCGATCAACGCGCCGATCCAGGGCTCGGCGGCGGACGTGATCCGCCGGGCGATGATCCGCATTCCGGGCGCGCTCGCGGCGGCGAGGCTGAAGGGCCGGATGCTCCTCCAGGTGCATGACGAACTGATCTTCGAGGTTCCGGAGGCCGAGGCGGAGGAGACGGCGACGGTCGTGCGCGAGGTGATGGAGCGCGCGAACCTGCCCGCGGTGGCGCTGACCACTCCGCTCGTCGTCGATGCGGGGAAGGGGCGGAACTGGGCGGAGGCGCACTGAGCCGCCGCCCGGCCCGGCGGCAGGCTCAACCCTCGGGCGGGAGCGCGTAATCCTCGTCGCTCACGGGCTCCAGCCAGGTCGCGGTCATCCCGTCCTGCGCCTCCTGAAGCGCGAGATGGACCATGCCCGTCTCCGGCCCGGCGCCGTGCCAGTGCTCCTCCCCCGGCGGGATCCAGATCGTGTCCCCCGGCAGGATTCGCCGCACCGGCCCGCCGCGCAGGCCGAAGAGCCCGGCGCCCTGCGTCACATGGAGCGTCTGCCCGTAGGGATGATGGTGCCAGTTGGTCCGCGCCCCGGGCTCGAAGGCGACGCGGAAGAGCCGCGCGCGGGCCGGCGCCGGTTGTTCCGCGAGCACGTCCTGCCACACCGCGCCTGTGAAATGCGAAGCGGGCGCCCGCTTCGACGGCCGCGAACCGGCCTTTGTGAACTCCATCCCGTCCTCCCTCATTCTCCGCTGGACGAGTCGCCCGGCGCGGCGTCACTCTAGGAGAAAATCAGGGGGAAACCATGCTCGACAATCTCGCAGGCGTCGTCGCGCCGTTCACCACGCCCTTCCGCGCCGACGACCGGATCGACTTCGCCGCCGTGAAGCCGCAGCTCGACTGGCTGATCGAGAACGGCGTCCACGGCGTCGCCGCCGGCGGCTCGACGGGGGAGGGCCATGCGCTTGACCGCTCGGAATATAAGGAGCTGATCCACGCGACGGTGGAGGCCGCGGCGGGGCGCGTTCCCGTTGTCGCCGGGATCGTCGCGAACTCGACGGGGGAGGTCGCGGCGCGGGGCGATCTCGTGAAGGGGCTCGGCGTCGTCGCGCTCCAGGTCACGCCGCCGCATTACCTCTTCCGGCCGGATGATGACGCGATGGTCGGGCATTTCCGGGAGATTCACGCGGCCTCGGGCCTGCCGATCCTGATCTACAACGTCGTGCCCTGGTGCTATCTCTCCCCCGACCTGCTGCTCCGGATCATGGACGAGGTTCCGGGCGTCGCCGGCGTCAAGCAGAGCGCGGGGGACATGAAGCTCTTCGCAGACCTGATGCGGCGGGCGAAGCCGCGGAACCGCATCTTCTCCGCCGTCGACGCGCTGCTCTACCCCTCCTACATGCTCGGCGCGGTCGGGAGCATCGCAGCGATCCTCACCGCCGCGCCGGGGCCTTCGGTGAAGCTCTGGAACGCCGCGAAGGCGGGCGACCATGAGACGGCGCGGGACCTGCACGAGCGGCTCATGCCGGTCTGGGATGCGGTGGGGAAGCCGAACATGCCGAGCCTCGTGAAGTACGCGCAAGGCTTGCAGGGCGTGCCCGCCGGCCTCGCGCGGAAGCCGACTTCCCCGGCCACGGAGGCCGAGAAGGCGGAGGTGCGCGCCGCGCTCGAAGGGCTCGGGCTGCTCTGAATCAGACGGCGTAGCGGGCGACCGCCGCCTCGTTCCACTCTATCCCGGCGCCGGGGCGGGCGGGCGGCGCTGCGGAGCCCGCCTCGACGGAGAGCCCTTCGGCGAGGATCGGCTCCGCCCAGTCCACGACCTCGAGCCAGTCCGCCGTCGGCGCGGCGGCGAGGAGGTGGACGGAGATTTCCGGGTATAGGTGGCTCGACATCGGGATGCCCGCCGCATGGCAAAGCGCGGCGGCCTCCAGCCAGCCGCTGACGCCCCAGATCTTGCCCGCATCCGGCATCAGGAGGTCGGCCGCCCCGGCTTCGATGAGGCGCGCGATATCGGGCGGGCCGAAGGCGTTTTCCCCGGTCTGGATCAGCGTCCCGGCGGAGGCTCGCACCTGAGCATGGCCCGCCGCATCGTCCGCCCGCACCGGCTCCTCGATCCAGTAGACGCTGTCCCCGATGGCGGCGGCGCGGCGCGCGGCCTCGGCGGGGAGGAGGGACTGGTTGTAGTCGCTCATCAGCGTGACATCCGGCCCCAAAGCCTCCCGGCAGGTCCGGATCGCCGCAAGGTCCTCCTCCAGCGTCCTGTAGCCGATGCGGAGCTTCACCGCGCCGAAGCCTTCGGCCAGTTCCCGCGCCTCCGCGCCGAGGTCGGGCGCGCCTACGCCTAGGCCGTTCGAGTTGTAGGCCCTGACGCGCTTCGCCCCGGCCCCGAGCGCCGCGAAGAGCGGGAGGCCGAGCCCCTTCGCGAACGCGTCCCAGAAGGCCATGTCGAGCCCGGAGAGCGCCTGCCCTATCGGCCCCGTCGCGCCGACGAAGCGGAGCCTCGCGCGCATCTCGTCGTAGAGCGCGCGGGGCGCGAGCGGACGGCCGATCAGCGTCGAGCCGAGCCCCTCCACCGCCGCGAGCAGCGCCTTCAGCGCGAAGGGCTGATAGGCGAAGACATAGGCGCGGCCCGTCACGCCGCCGGCGACCTCCACGTCGATCAGGGCCAGCGGAACCTCGCTCACCGCGCCGCCGCCCGTAACCAGCGGGCGGCGCATGGGGACGAGCACGCCGCGGGCCGTCACCTTCCTGATCTCGTTCATTCCGCCTCCAGCATGTCGGCCAGCGCCGCCGGCGCCGTCACCATCGCGTCATGGCCGGTTGCGATTTCCGGCATCGGCCAACCGAGCGCCTGCGCCCGCTCCCGCGCCGTCGAAAGCGGGCCGTAGACGGGATCGCGGCAGACGATGTAGCGGGCGGGCAGGCCGGCCCCCGGAGGGCCGGAAATCTCCAGCTTCGTCTCGAATGTGCGGAGCGGATGCGGCGTCATCTTGCCTTCGAGCCACGCCGCATCCGCCGCCCCGGTCACGCCGAAGGCGGCGGCGGGCGGCGGCGGGAGGGAGAGGCCCCCCGAAAAGTCCTGCGCAATCTGCCGGCGAAGCGCCACGACGTCCGGCGGGTTCGACTCGAAGGGCGCCTCCCCGCCGAAGACGAGCGTCGCGTCGAGATAGACGAGCCTGGCGATGCGGGCGGCGGACCGCTCCGCGACGTAGGAGAGCGCGGAGCCGGCGAAGGAATGGCCGACGAGCACGACGTCCGAAAGGTCCTCGTAATCGAGATGGAGCCGCAGATCCTCCCCGAAGGTCGTCAGGGTCACCGCGTCTGTCAGAAGATGCCGCCGCTCGCCGAGCCCTGTCTGCGTCGGCGTCGTCACCCGGTGGCCGCGGGCGCGAAGAATGTCCGCGACGCGGGCCCAGCACCAGCCGCCATGCCAGGCGCCGTGGAGGAGCACGAAGGTCGTCATGCCTCCTCGTCCTCGAACGGGTCCTCCGGCGCGTCCGCCTCGCGCCAGCCGAACATGTCCCAGGTGCGGGTCATGTGCTCGGGGAGCGGCGCCGTCAGCACAAGGCGCCCGCGCTCCAGCGGATGGTCGAATGCGAGGCTGCGGGCGTGGAGATGGAGCTTGCGGCTCACCGCGCCGCCGAGCTGCGCGCCCCAGCCGTCCCCCTCGTTGGTCGTCGAATTGCCGGCGTACTTCCCGTCCCCGACGATCGGATTGCCGATCTCCGCCATATGCGCGCGGAGCTGGTGCGTGCGCCCGGTGACGGGCCGGAGCGCGACCCAGGCGGCGCGCTGCGCCATCTGATCGATCACCGCGTAGTCGGTGACGGCGCGTTTCGCGCCCTCCGTCTCCTTCACCGCGTCGGGGTGGATGCAGCGCATCTTCTCCGCCCCGGCGCCGCCCATCTTCACGAGGCCGTAGCGGATCGTGGCCCGGCGCGGCTTCGGCGCCCCGGCGACGGCGGCCCAGTAGACCTTTTCCGTCTCCCGGCTCTGGAACGCCTTCGCCAGCGCCGCGGCGGCGCGGCCCGTGCGGGCGAGAAGGATGACGCCGGACGTGTCCCTGTCCAGCCGGTGGACAAGCCGCGGCGGCTCCTCCCGCTCGAAGGTCAGCGCGTCCGCCAGCATGGCGAGGTGCACGTCCTGCCCCGTGCCGCCCTGCGTGGCGAGGCCGGGCGGCTTGTTGAGCGCTATGAGGTGCTGGTCCTTGTAGATCACGCAATCGCGGATCATCTCGGCCTGCGCGTCGGTGATCCGGCGCTTCGGCGCCTCGTCCCGCTCCTGTCCCTCGGCCGGAATTGGCGGAACGCGGACGACCTGCCCCGGCTCGACATGGGTGGAGGCCTTCGCGCGCGCCCCGTCCACCCGCAACTCGCCCTTGCGGCACATCTTCTCGATGCGCCCCTGCTGGAGATGCGGGAAATGGCGACGGAGGAACCGGTCCAGCCGCTGGTCCGCCTCGTCCGGGCCGACCGTGAGATGCCGCACGCCGCTCATGCTGCGGCCCGCCCGAGCGCGAGGCCTGCGAACAGCGCGAGGAGGGAGAGCATGACGGAGCCGCCGGCATAGAGCGCCGCCGCGCCGAGCCGCCCGGCCTCCCAGAGCCGCGCGAAATCGAGCGAGAAGGCGGAGAAGGTGGTGAAGCCGCCGAGAAAGCCCGCCAGCACGAAGGGGGCGAAGCGCCCTGCCCCCGTCCCTGGCCCCGCCCGCTCCAGCAACAGCGCGGCGGCGAGGCCCATGGCGAAGCTGCCGGCCACGTTCACCAGCAAGACGCCAGACGGAAAGCCCGGCCCGAAGGCGCGGCCTGCGCCGATCACGGCGAGATGGCGGGAGACCGCGCCGAGCGCGCCGCCAAGGGCGATCCAGATCAGGCTCATGCCGGGCTCCTCCTCCGCCGGGTTCAACGCGGCGGCCGGGGGGAAGTCAAGCGCCGCCCTTCTCCGCCCGCCTCTTCGCGAACCATTCGAGCCGTTTCGCCAGCTCCCGCTCGAAGCCGCGGTCCTTCGGGAGGTAGTAGACGCCGCGCTTCATCCCCTCCGGGAAATAGTTCTGGCCGGAGAAGCCGTCCGCCTCGTCATGGTCGTAGGCGTAGCCGGCGCCATAGCCCTCCGCCTTCATCAGCTTCGTCGGCGCGTTGAGGATGTGTTTCGGCGGCGAGGCGGAGCCGGTGGAGCGCGCCGCCTCCCCCGCCGCGCCCCATGCGCGGTAGAGCGCGTTCGATTTCGGCGCGAGGGCGAGATAGAGGATCGCCTGGCCGAGCGCGAGGTCGCCCTCGGGCGAGCCGAGCCGCTCGTAGACCTCCGCCGCGGCGAGCGCCTGCTTCACCGCCTCGGGCTCCGCGAGGCCGATATCCTCCACCGCCATGCGCACGATGCGGCGGGCGAGATAGCGCGGATCCTCCCCCGCCTGCAGCATCCGGCGGAGCCAGTAGAGCGCGGCGTCCGGGTCCGAGCCGCGCACCGATTTGTGGAGCGCGGAAATGAGGTTGTAATGCCCGTCCCCCGCCTTGTCATAGACCGGCGCGCGACGGTTGATCCGCGCCGCCATCTCGGCGGGCTCCATTGGCGCGCCGCCGATGCGGAAGAGCTGCTCGGCCATGTTGAGGAGCGCGCGCCCGTCCCCCTCCGCCATTTCGGCGAGGGCGGCGCGCGCCGCCTCCGTCAGCGGCAGCCTCGCGCCCTCCAGCGCCTCAGCGCGTGAGAGGAGCGCCGCCATCGCCTCCGCCGCGAGCGGCTTCAGCACCATGACCTGCGCGCGGGAGAGGAGCGCGGCGTTCAGCTCGAAGGAGGGGTTCTCGGTCGTCGCGCCCACCAGCGTGACGGCGCCCGATTCCATGTGCGGCAGGAACCCGTCCTGCTGCGCCTTGTTGAAGCGGTGGATCTCGTCCACGAAGAGGAGCGTCCCCCGCCCCTGTTTCCGCCGCAGCGCCGCCGCCTCGAAGACGCGGCGAAGGTCGGCGACGCCGGAGAAGATCGCGCTGATCTGCTCGAAGGCGAGCTCCGTCTCCGCCGCCAGAAGCCGCGCGATGGTCGTCTTGCCGACGCCGGGCGGGCCCCAGAAGACGAGGGAGGAGAGGCGCCCGGCGGCCAGCATCGCGCCGAGAGGGCCCTCGGGGCCGAGGAGATGATCCTGGCCGACGACATCGGAGAGCCTCTCGGGGCGCAGCCGGTCCGCCAGAGGGCGCGGCGCCTCCCTCGTCTTCGCCGGCGGGTCGCGGTCGAAGAGGTCGGCCACCTCAGTTGCGGCGGAGCGCGGCCGGGGCGGCGCGGAGCGGCATCTCGGCCGATGCCTTCCGGCCGCGGCGGTAGTAGTCCACCGTCGCGTCGCCGCCAACGCCGACCGCGGCCATGCGGAACGAGAGTTCCTCCACCGAGCCGACCGGCTGCCCCTCGAAGGCGACGATCACGTCGCCCACGTCCAGCCCGGCGGCCTTCATCGGGCTCTGCGGGTGAATGTCCGCGATCACGACGCCGATGGGCGCCGGCAGGCCGAGCCCGTCCGCAAGGTCGGAGGTCACGCTCTGCCCGATGATCCCGGCCCAGGGGCGCTGCAGCGAGGTCTCGCCCGAAAGGGCGCTCGCGAGCGCCGTGCGCACCAGGTTCGCGGGTATGGCGAAGCCGATGCCGATGGAGCCGCCCGAGCGGCTGATGATCGCCGTGTTGACGCCGACGAGCCGCCCCGCCATGTCCACCAGCGCGCCGCCGGAATTGCCGGGGTTCACCGCCGCGTCCGTCTGGATGAAATAGCCGCCGGGCGCGCCCCGCCGCCCCTGCCCGCCCGTGCGCGCGAGGGCGGAGACAATCCCGGAGGTCACAGTCTGGCCGACGCCGAACGGATTGCCGATGGCGAGGACGAGGTCGCCGACCTCCAGCGTGTCGCTGTCCCGGAAGTCGAGGATCGGCAGGCCGGAGGTTCCCCTCAGCTTCAGGATCGCAATGTCGGAGGGCTCGTCCGCGAAAACGATGTCCGCGTCGAACTCCCGCTTGTCCGCCAGCACCACGCGCACCTCGTCCGCGCCGAAGACGACGTGGTTGTTCGTCACCACATAGCCGTCCTGCGTCAGGATCACGCCGGAGCCGAGCGAGTTCTGCATCCGCCGCCCGGTCTGCGCGCCGCCGAATTCCTCGAAGAAGCGCTGGAAGAACGGGTCCCCCATGAACGGGTTGCGGCGCTGAACGATCTTGCGGGTGTAGACGTTCACCACCGCCGGCGCCGCCTTCTTCACCACGGGGGAGAAGGAGAGCGTGATCTCCTCCTGCGTCCGCGGCACGGTCTGCGCGACGGCGGGGGCGGCGAGGGCGAAGGCGGCGAGGCCGAGAAGGGCGGCGCGGCGGTCGATCATGCGGCTTTCTCCTTCAGCGCGCCGGCATGAGGCGGCGCAAAGGCCTCGAAAGGCTGCGGAACTCCGGCGAGCGGGAAGGCGCCGAGGGCGCGCCAGCGCGCGGCCTCCGGCAGCGCGGAGACGAAGGCGCGGCTCGCCACCACCGGCTCGCCGGAGAGCTTCGTCACCCCCTCGAGCCGCGCCGTCTCGTTCACCACAGGCCCGACGACGGACCAGGCGTGGCGCGAGGTCGTGCCGATATTGCCGTAGTCGATCGCGCCGGCATGGAGCGCGAGGCCCCAGCGGAGCGGCGCGAGGCCCTCCCGCCCTGCGTTGAGGGCGCGGATCGCCTCGGCGGCGCGGGCGGCGGCGCGGAGCGCGGCCCGGCGCGCACCCTCCGCCCCCATCGCCTCGACTGGAAAGATCGCGAGCGCGCCGTCTCCGATGAAGGTCAGGGTCTCCCCGCCCTCCGCCTCGACCGCACCGGCAGTCGCCTCGAAGAAGTCGTTGATCGCGGCGACGAACCCTTCCCGCGGCATCGAGAGCGCAAGTTCGGTCGATCCGCGGAGATCGGAGAGCCAGACGACCGCCTCCGTCGTCGCGAAATCGCCGCGGCGGATCGCGCCGCCGAGAACGCGCGGGCCCGCTGCGCGTCCGATATAGCATTCCGCCAGCGCATGGGCGACGGCCCGCTGGTCCGCCACCTTCACCAGTATGGCGAGCGGCCGCTTGAGCCATTCCAGCGTCTCCACCTCCTCGTCGGAGAAGCCCCCGGGGCGGCGGGTGGCGAAGGAGACGATCATGCCGGATTCCCTGCCTTCCTCCGAAGAGGCCATCTCCTCGACGCGCGAGCCGAAGGATTCGAACCTCGTGGCGAGCAGGAGGTAATCCGTCAGCCCCTCCCGCCGGAGGCTTTCGAGCACCGGAAAGTCCAGCATCTCGCCCGGGCCGGCCAGCCGGCGGCGAAGCCGTTCCGCGCCGGTCACGATCACATGGCGGATCGGGCTTTGCAGCCAGTCCGCCGAATTCTCCTCGTCCCGGTCGTCGGCGACGAAATTCTCGCGCGCCAGCCCCGCCTCGGCGCTCCATTTCAGGGCGGAGCCGCTATGAAGCGGATGCAGCGTCGGATGGGCGAGATAGGCGCGGTCGACGCGCACGCCCTCGTTCCGAAGCGCGGTGAGGAATTCGACGAAGGTCGCCTCGATCGGCGCGGAGCCGAGCGCGGCCTCCACCATCCGGTCCACGATGCTCGCCGCGGCGGCGCTCGGCTTCGACTTCATGTCCGTTCGCTCCTTGTCCCGGCCAAGATAGGCGGGCGGCGCGAAAACGAAAAGGGCCGCCCCTCCGGGCGGCCCTCGTCACGCCGGCCGGCGCCGGCTCACTCGTCGTCGGCGACAGCGGCCTCTTCGGCGGCGAGCCGGGCCTTGTCGCCCGCGCCCTTGGCGGCCGGATCCCGGTCCACCAGCTCGATGATCGCCATCGGCGCCATGTCGCCATAGCGGAAGCCCGCCTTCAGCACGCGGGAATAGCCGCCGGCGCGCTCCTTGTAGCGGGGGCCGAGCACGGAGAAGAGCTTCTTCACCTGCTCCTCCTGCTTGATCTCGGCGAGCGCGAGGCGGCGGGCGTGAAGATCGCCGCGCTTGCCGAGCGTGATGATCTTGTCGATCACCCGCTTCAGCTCCTTCGCCTTCGGCAGCGTCGTCTTGATCTGCTCGTGCTCGATCAGCGAGGCGGCCATGTTGGCGAACATCGCCTTCCTGTGCTCATGGGTCCGGTTGAGCTTCCGGTATCCGTGTCCGTGACGCATGGTCGTTGTCCTTTCGGTTTATCCTTTGTCCGGCGGCCCTGCGTGGGAACCGCCTCCTTGGGGCGTCATGCCCGGTCGTCTCCCGCCCCGGCGGACCGGGGCGGCGTCTCTCAGAACTGGTCCTCGAACTTCTTGGCGAGGTCCTCGATGTTGTCCGGCGGCCAGTCCACGATGTCCATGCCGAGATGGAGGCCCATGCCGGTGAGCACTTCCTTGATTTCATTCAGCGATTTCCGCCCGAAATTCGGGGTGCGGAGCATCTCCGCCTCCGTCTTCTGAATGAGGTCGCCGATATAGACAATGTTGTCGTTCTTCAGGCAGTTGGCGGAGCGGACGGAAAGCTCGAGCTCGTCCACCTTCTTGAGGAGAAGCGGGTTGAACTCGAGGTCGGTCTCCGGCTCGACCGCCACGCTGTCCTTCGGCTCGTCGAAATTGATGAAGGTGCGGAGCTGGTCCTGCAGGATGCGCGCCGCGTAGGCGATCGCGTCCTCAGGGGTCAAGGAACCGTCCGTCTCGACGTTGAGCGTGAGCTTGTCATAGTCGAGCACCTGCCCCTCGCGGGTCGGCTCCACCTTGTAGGAGACCTTGCGGACGGGGCTGTAGAGCGCATCGATCGGGATGAGGCCGATGGGCGCGTCCTCCGGGCGGTTCTTGTCCGCCGAGACATAGCCCTTGCCGTTCTGCACCGTGAGCTCGACATGCAGGTCCGCGCCCTCGTCGAGCTGGCAGATCACATGGTCGCGGTTCAGGATCTCGATCCCGTTCGTCTCCTGGATGTCGCCGGCGGTCAGCGCGCCGGGGCCCTTGCCGCGGAGCGTGAGGCGCTTCGGCCCCTCCACATCCATGCGGATCGCGACGCCCTTCATGTTGAGCACGATATCCGTCACATCCTCGCGCACGCCGGGGATCGAGGAGAACTCGTGCAGCACCCCGTCGATCTGGATCGAGGTGATCGCGGCGCCCTGGAGGGAGGACATCAGAACGCGGCGAAGCGCGTTGCCGAGCGTGAGGCCGAAACCGCGCTCCAGCGGCTCCGCCACCGCGGTCGCGAAGCGGCGCGGGTCCGCTCCGGGGGTGATCACGAGGCCCGTCGGCCGGATCAGATCCTGCCAGTTCTTGTGGATCGTCATATGGTCCTCCATTCCTGCTCCCCGCCGGATCCGTGGCCAGGGCGCGCCCGAGGAAACGTCATGCTTCAATACGCGCGGCCCACCTCGGAAAGGCGGGCCGCTGCGCGAAAATTCTGTCGGTCAGACGCGGCGGCGCTTCGGCGGGCGGCAGCCGTTATGCGCGATCGGGGTCACGTCGCGGATCGAGGTGACGACGAAGCCCTGCGCCTGCAGCGCGCGCAGCGCGCTCTCGCGGCCCGAGCCGGGGCCCTGAACCTCGACGTCGAGCGTCCGCATCCCGTGCTCCTGCGCCTTCTTGCCCGCGTCCTCCGCCGCGACCTGCGCGGCGTAGGGCGTGGACTTGCGGGAGCCCTTGAAGCCCATCGTCCCGGCCGAGGACCAGGAGATGACGTTCCCCTGGGCGTCGGAGATCGTGATCATCGTGTTGTTGAAGGAGGAATTCACATGGGCGACGCCCGTGCTGATATTCTTCCGTTCTTTCCGCTTCGTGCGGACCTTCTCGCGCGCCATCTGTCGAACCCTCTTACTTCTTCTTGCCGGCGATCGGCTTCGCCGGGCCCTTGCGGGTGCGGGCGTTGGTGTGCGTGCGCTGGCCGCGCACCGGCAGCCCGCGGCGATGCCGCAGGCCCCGATAGCAGCCGAGATCCATCAGCCGCTTGATGTTCATCGCGTTTTCGCGCCGGAGGTCGCCCTCAACGCTGATATTCGCGTCGATATGCTCGCGGATCGAGAGAACCTCGCTGTCGCTCAGTTCGTTGACGCGGCGGGAAACGTCGATCCCCGTCGCATCGCAGATCGTGCGCGCGGCGGCCTCGCCGATGCCATGGATATAGGTGAGCGCGATGTGCACTCGCTTGTTCGTCGGAATGTTTACGCCTGCGATGCGCGCCACGATCCAGCTCCGTCTCTCCGCCCTTCGGGCCGTCCTCTTGCCGGTCGCTCCGCGCGATTCGCGGAACGCCCCGAAATCTCCTTGCCGGGCAAGGCGTTATCGCAACGCCCGGCTCACTTGCCGAAGGAAGCGCGAATTATAGGAACACGCGCATCCCGGTCAACCCCGCGAGGGGTCATTCCTTTCCGTTCAGGGCGGCGTCGATCGCCGCCGTCACCTCGGGGATCGAGGCCATGCCGTTCACGTTCGAAAGCTTCCCCGCCGCGCTGTAGTAGGAGATCAGCGGCGCGGTCGCCGCGTGATATTCCTTCAGTCGCGCACGGACCGTATCGGCGTTGTCATCCTTGCGCCGGGTGAACGCGGTTCCGCCGCACTTGTCGCAGACGCCGGGCTTCGACGGGACTTTCTCCGTGTCGTGATACCCCTCGCCGCAGGCGGCGCAGGTGTAACGGCCGGATATGCGCCCGATCATCGCCTCGTCGTTCACCGCCATGTTGACGACGGCCTCGATCCTCAGGCCCTTCTTCGCGAGCAGCGCATCGAGCGCCGCGGCCTGCGCCGTCGTGCGCGGGAAGCCGTCGAAGACGACGCCGCCGGCGACATCAGGATGGTCCAGCCGCTCGCCGACCACGCCCACCACGATCTCGTCGGAGACGAGGCCGCCGGCTTTCATCACCGCGTCGGCGGCCTTGCCAATCTCGGTCTGCGCCGCGACGGCCGCGCGCAGCATGTCTCCGGTCGACAGCTGCACCATGCCGCGCCGCTCCGACAGTAGCCGCGACTGCGTCCCCTTCCCGGCGCCCGGAGGGCCGAGCAAAATCACGTTCATCAGCGCCGCCTCTCCGGTTTCCGCCCTTGTCTCGCTTTCGCCCGGTTCTTGCCGCCGAGCCGCGATTTTTCGATCAGACCTTCATATTGATGCGCGAGCAGATGGCTCTGCACCTGGGAGATCGTGTCCATCGTCACCGAGACCACGATCAGGACCGAGGTGCCGCCGAAGTAGAACGGCACGGCGAAGCGCGATATGAGCAGTTCCGGCAGGACGCAGATCGCCGAAAGATAGATCGCGCCCACAACCGTCAGCCGCGTCAGCACATAGTCGAGATAGGCCGCGGTGTTCTTTCCGGGACGGATGCCAGGCACGAAGCCGCCCTGCTTCTTGAGGTTCTCGGCCACATCGTCCGGGTTGAAGACGACGGCGGTGTAGAAGAAGCAGAAGAAGACGATCAGCGCCACGAAGATGCCGAGAAAGAGCGGCTGCCCGCGCCCGAGCATCGCGGTGACGACCTGCAGCCATTCAGAGCCGCCCTCGCCCGCGAAGCCCGCCACCGTCGCCGGCATAAGGAGCAGGGAGGAGGCGAAGATCGGCGGGATAACGCCGGCCGTGTTCACCTTCAGCGGCAGATGGCTCGAATCCCCGCCATAGACCTTCTGCCCGACCTGCCGCTTCGGGTACTGGACGAGGATGCGTCGCTGCGCCCGCTCCAGGAACACGACGAAGGCGATCACGGCTATCGCGCCGACGAGGATCGCGATGATGAGCCAGGCGGCGAGCTGCCCGGTCCGGCCAAGCTCGAAGAACTGCGCCAGCGCGGTCGGCAGCTCGGCGATGATGCCGACATAGATGATGAGCGAGATGCCGTTGCCGATGCCCCGCGCGGTGATCTGCTCGCCGAGCCACATCAGGAACATCGTTCCGCCGACGAGCGTGATGACGGCCGAGGCGATGAAGAACGGACCGGGATTGACCGCAAGCCCCTGCCCCTGCAGGCCGATGGCGACGCCGTAGGCCTGCACCGTCGCCAGCAGCACCGTGCCGTAGCGGGTGTACTGGTTGATCTTCTTCCGTCCGGCCTCGCCCTCCTTCTTCAGCGCCTCCAGCGAAGGCACCATCGAAGTCATCAGCTGCATGATGATCGAGGCGGAGATGTAGGGCATGATCCCGAGCGAGAAGATCGCCATGCGGCTGACTGCGCCGCCCGAGAACATGTTGAAGACGCCGAGAATGCCGGATTGCGTTTGCTCGATGAACCGCGCGAGCTGCACCGGGTCGATCCCCGGCATCGGGATATATGTCCCGATGCGGTAGATGATGAGCAGCGCGATCGCGAAGAGGATGCGCTGCTTGAGCTCCTTGGCGCGGCCGAAGGCGCTCCAGCTCAAATTCGCGGCGAGTTGTTCGGCGGCTGACGCCATGCTCGAAACCTCTTCGGCGGTGGAGCCGACCCCGCCTTGGCGGGGCTGGCGCCCGGTTATTCGGCTGCGGCGGCCTTGGCGGCGCGGGCCGCCTCGCGGCGCGCGGCGACGACATCGATGATCTCGACCTTCCCGCCCGCCTTTTCAACCGCCTCGACCGCAGCTTTCGACGCGCCGGCGACCGTGAGGGTCAGCGCCGTCGAAAGCTCGCCCTTGGCGAGGAGCCGGATCCCGTCGAGCGGGCGGCGGATCACGCCGGCGGCGACGAGCGTCGCCTCGTCCAGCGCCGCGCCGGCCTGGATCGCGCCACGGTCCAGCGCGTCCTGAAGCGTCTTCAGGTTCACGATGGCGAAAGACTTCCTGTTGATATTGTGGAAGCCGCGCTTCGGGAGGCGACGATGGATCGGCATCTGGCCGCCCTCGAAGCCGTTGATGGCGACGCCGGAGCGGGAGGTCTGGCCCTTGATGCCGCGCCCGCCGGTCTTGCCGATGCCGGAGCCCGGGCCGCGGCCGACGCGCTTGCGCTTCTTCGTCGCGCCCGGATTGTCCGCGAGTTCATAGAGTTTCATGACGCTGTCTCCTTGAGCCGGACGCGGGGGGCGGAGGCGTCAGAACCCCCCGGCCACGGTTGAACGATGAGAGGCGGCCGATCGCTCAGCCGCGCTCCTCGATGATCACGGCGAGATGCGGGATGGATTCGACCATCCCGCGAACGGAGGGCGTGTCCTCCAGCTCGCGCGTCTTGTGCATCTTGTTGAGGCCGAGGCCGATCAGCGTCGCGCGCTGCTTGGCCGGGCGGCGGATCGGGCTGCCGATCTGCTTGACGACGATGGTCTTGGCCATGTCTCCGCTCCTCACGCTTCCGCCGGTTCGGCGTCGACAGGCGCCTCGGAGCCGCGACGCGCGATCTCCGCCACCTTCTTGCCGCGGCGCGCGGCGACCATGCGCGGCGAGTTCTCCTTCAGGAGCCCGTCGAAGGTCGCCCGGATCATGTTGTAGGGGTTCTGGGAGCCGATGGACTTCGCCACCACGTCCTGAACGCCCAGCATCTCGAAGACGGCGCGCATCGGGCCGCCCGCGATGATCCCGGTGCCGGCCGGCGCCTGCCGCATCACGACCTTGCCGGCGCCGTGGCGGCCGTTCATGTCGTGATGGAGCGTCCGGCCCTCGCGGAGCGCGACGCGGATCATGGAGCGCTTCGCGTCCTCGGTCGCCTTGCGGATCGCCTCGGGCACTTCGCGGGCCTTGCCCGTGCCGAAGCCGACGCGGCCCTTCTGGTCCCCGACGACGACAAGCGCCGCGAAGCCGAACCGCTTGCCGCCCTTCACCGTCTTGGAGACGCGGTTGATGGCGACGAGGCGATCCTGAAACTCCGGCTCCTCCTCGCGCTCGCGGCGCGGGCCCCGCCCACGGCCGCGGTCGCCGCCGCCGCGATTGTCTTCTCTGGCCATTCTCGCCTCCTCAGAACTTCAGGCCGCCTTCACGGGCGGCGTCGGCGAGCGACTTGACCTTCCCGTGAAAGAGGTAGCCGCCGCGGTCGAACACCACGCTCTCGACGCCGGCCGCCTTCGCCCGCTCCGCGATCGCCGCGCCGATCTTCGCCGCCGCCTCGACGTTGTTCTTCCCCACCACCCCGAGCGCGGATTCGAGCGACGAGGCGGCGGCGAGGGTCACGCCCCGCGCATCGTCGATGATCTGCGCCGAAATGTTCTTCGAGGACCGGTGGACGGAAAGCCGGGGCTTGCCGTAGCCGATCTTCCGGAGTTTCGAGCGGACGCGCATCCGGCGCCGCTGAAACAAGTCTCGCTTGCTGTTCGCCATTTCGCCGGTCCTTACTTCTTCTTGCCTTCCTTGCGGAAGACGAACTCGCCCTTGTAGCGAATGCCCTTGCCCTTGTAGGGCTCGGGCTTGCGCCACTTGCGGATCTTCGCCGCGACCTCGCCGATCTGCTGCTGGTCGATCCCGCTGATCTCGATCTCGGTCGGCTTCGGCGTCTTGATCTCGATCCCGTCGGGGATCTGGAAATCGACGTCATGGCTGTAGCCGAGCGCGAGCTTCAGAGTCTTGCCCTGGACGGCGGCGCGATAGCCGACGCCCAGGATCTCGAGGTCCTTGCGGAACCCGGTGGTGACGCCGGTGACGAGGTTCTGCACCTGCGTCCGCGTCATGCCCCATTGCTGGCGCGCGCGCTTCGAGTCGCCCCGCGGCTTCACGGTGACGACATTGCCGTCGACCGTGATGTCCACATCGTCGGTCGCCGTGAAGCGGCGGGCGCCCTTGGGGCCCTTCACCTCGATGGTCTGGCCGGAGAGGGTGGCGGAAACGCCGGAAGGCATCTCCACGGGCTTCTTGCCGATACGTGACATCTCGCCCTCCTCAGAACACGGTGCAGAGCACTTCGCCGCCGACATTGGCGGCGCGCGCCTGCGCGTCGGACATCACGCCGCGCGGCGTCGAGACGATCGAGACGCCGAGGCCCTGGCGGACCTCCGGCACGTCCTTCACTCCGGCATAGACGCGACGGCCGGGCTTGGAGATGCGCTTGAGTTCGCGGATCGCCGGGGCGCCCTCGAAATACTTGAGCGCAATCACGAATTCCGGTTTGCCGGGGGTCGTCTCCACCCGCTCGTAGGAGCGGATGTAGCCTTCCTCGACCAGAACGTCGAGAACCCAGCCGCGCAGCTTGGAGGCCGGCGTGCGGACTTCGGACTTGTGGCGCATCAGCGCGTTGCGGATGCGGGTGAGCATATCGCCGAGAGGATCGTTCATGTCCTGTCCCTCACCAGCTCGATTTCACCATGCCCGGGATCTGCCCTGCGGAGGCGAGATCGCGGAGCGCGATGCGAGACATCTGGAGCTTCCGGTAATAGGCCTTGGGCCGGCCGGATACCTTGCAGCGGTTGTGGAGCCGCGTTTCGGAGGAGTTGCGCGGCAGCTCGGCGAGCTTCAGCCGCGCCTTGAACCGCTCCTCCATCGTCAGGCTCTCGTCCTTCGCGATCGCCTTCAGCTTCGCGCGCTTCGCCGCGTACCGGTCGACAAGCGCCTGCCGCTTCACTTCGCGGGCCACCATGCTTTTCTTCGCCATGTGTTCTCTCCCGCTCAGTTCGTGAAGGGCAGGTTGAAGTGGCGCAGCAGCGCCTTCGCCTCGGCGTCTGTCCGCGCCGTGGTGCCGATCACGATGTCCATCCCCCAGACCTGGTCGATCTTGTCGTAGTCGATCTCGGGGAAAATGATGTGTTCCTTGATGCCCATGGCGAAGTTGCCCCGGCCGTCGAAGGCCGTGCCCTTCACGCCGCGGAAGTCGCGGATACGCGGCATCGCGATGGTCACAAGGCGGTCGAGGAACTCGAACATCCGGTCGCCGCGGAGCGTGACCTTGACGCCGAGCGGCATCCCCTCGCGGACCTTGAAGCCGGCGATGGAGTTCTTCGCCTTGGTGATGACCGGCTTCTGCCCGGCGATCTTCGCGAGATCGTCGTGCGCGGCCTTGATCTTCTTCGAGTCCGACACGGCCTCGCCGACGCCCATGTTCAGGACGATCTTGTCGAGCCGCGGGATCATCATGTCGTTCTTATAGCCGAACTCTTCCTTGAGCGCGGCGCGGACCTTCTCCGCATAGAACGCCTTGAGGCGCGGCGTGTAGCTGGCGGCGTCAAGCATCGATGACCTCCCCGGACTTCTTAGCGAAGCGGACCTTCTTGCCGTCGACCATCTTGAAGCCGACGCGGGTCGGCCCGCCCTCCTTCGGATCGACGATGGCGAGGTTGGAAAGGTCGATCGACGCGGGCTGCGGAATACGGCCGCCCTGGCTCTGGGCGGACTGCTTGGTGTGGCGGATCACGATGTTGACGCCGGTGACGACCGCGCGGCCCTCCTTCGGCATAACCTTCTCGATCTCGCCTTCCTTGCCCTTGTCACGGCCCGAAAGCACGACGACCTTGTCGCCCTTCTTGAGTTTCGCGGCCATCAGAGCACCTCCGGCGCAAGGCTGATGATCTTCATGAAGTTCTTGGCGCGCAGCTCGCGCACGACCGGCCCGAAGATGCGGGTGCCGATCGGCTCCATGTTGTTGTTGAGAATCACGGCGGCGTTGCCGTCGAAGCGGATCGCGGTGCCGTCCTCGCGGCGCACTTCCTTCGCGGTGCGGACGACGACGGCCTTGCGGACCTCGCCCTTCTTCACGCGGCCGCGGGGGATCGCCTCCTTCACGGAGACCACGATGACATCGCCGACCGAAGCGTATTTCCGCTTCGAGCCGCCGAGCACCTTGATGCACTGGACCCGTCGCGCGCCCGAATTGTCGGCCACCGCCAGATTGGTCTGCATCTGGATCATGCTGGTTTCTCCCGACCTGCAGGGACGTCAGCCCTGCGGTTTCGATGAACCGGTTGGATGTGAGGGGCGCCCTCAGGCGTCGATCACAACCTCCCAGCGCTTGGTCTTCGAGATCGGCGCGCATTCGCGGATGCGGACGACGTCGCCGGTCTTGAACTGGTTCGCCGCGTCATGGGCGCGGTACTTCTTCGACTTCCGGATCGTCTTCTTGAGAACCGGATGCGTGATCCGGCGCTCGACGAGCACGGTCACGGTCTTGTCGTTGGCATGGCTCACCACGGAGCCCTGGAGGATACGCTTGGGCATCTCTTACGCCTCCCGCGCCGCGGCGGCGGCCTTCTCGTTCAGGATCGTCTTCACGCGCGCCGCGTCGCGGCGCGCCTTGCGGAAGGCGGCGGTGTTGTCGAGCTGGCCGGTCGCCTGCTGGAAGCGGAGGTTGAAGCTCTGCTTCTTCAGCTGCGTCAGCTCCTCGCGGAGCTGGTCCGGAGTCTTTTCGCGCAGTTCGGAGGCCTTCATGCCCCATTCCTTTCCACATCGCCGGAGGGCCCTCTGGGGGTTACCCTGATTCCGGCGGGTATCGCTTGGAGACGCGCCCTATACGCCAGCCGCTCCGGCGTGACAAGGGGCGCGCCCGATTCATTCCGGCCCCGGCGAACCGGGGCCGCGCAATCACCAGTCTTCGCGCGTGACGAAGCGGCACTTGATCGGCAGCTTCATCGCCGCAAGGCGCAGGGCCTCCTTGGCGATCGGCTCGGCGACGCCGTCGATCTCGAACATGATCCGGCCCGGCTTCACCTTCGCCGCCCAGTATTCGACGGAGCCCTTGCCCTTGCCCATGCGGACCTCGGTCGGCTTCTGCGTCACCGGCACGTCGGGGAAAATCCGGATCCAGACCCGGCCCTGCCGCTTCATGTGGCGCGTGAGCGCGCGGCGCGCGGCCTCGATCTGGCGCGCGGTCACGCGCTCCGGCTCGACCGCCTTCAGCCCGAAATGGCCAAAATTGAGGTCGGAGCCGCCCTTGGCCTCGCCATGGATCCGCCCCTTGAACTGCTTGCGGAACTTGGTGCGCTTCGGAGAGAGCATCTCTTTATCCTTTCAGTCGGCGCGGCGGCTCAGCGGGCCGGGCGCGACCCGCCTTCCTGAGATTCGGCCTGGCGGCGGTCATGGGCCTGCGGGTCGTGCTCCAGCACCTCGCCCTTGAAGATCCAGACCTTGACGCCGCAGATGCCGTAGGCCGTCTTCGCCTCGGCGGTGGCGTAGTCGATGTCGGCGCGGAGCGTGTGGAGCGGCACCCGGCCTTCCCGGTACCATTCCGTCCGGGCGATCTCGGCGCCGCCGAGGCGGCCGGCGAGGTTCATCCGGATGCCCTGCGCGCCCATGCGCATGGCGTTCTGCACCGCGCGCTTCATGGCCCGCCGGAACGCGACGCGGCGCTCGAGCTGCTGCGCCACGTTCTCGGCGAGGAGCTGCGCATCGACCTCGGGCTTCCGGATCTCGACGATGTTGAGGTGAAGCTCGGACTTCGTGAGCTTCGCGACCTCCTTGCGGAGCCCCTCGATATCGGCGCCCTTCTTGCCGATGATCACGCCCGGCCGCGCGGTGTGGATCGTCACCCGGCACTTGCGGTGCGGGCGCTCGATCACGACGCGGGAGATGCCCGCGGCGGCGCAGCGCTTCTTGATGAAGGCCCTGATCTTCAGGTCTTCATGCAGGAGCGGGCCATAATCCTTCGTGTTGGCGAACCAGCGGCTGTCCCACGTGCGGTTGACCTGAAGGCGAAGGCCGATCGGATTGACTTTATGACCCATCAGGCCTGCTCCTCGACTTGCCGAACCTTGATCGTGATCTGCGCGAAGGGTTTCAGGATCTTGCCATAGCGGCCACGGGCGCGGGGGGAGCCGCGCTTGAGCGTCAGGTTCTTGCCGACCCAGGCCTCCGCGACGACGAGGTCGTCAACGTCGAGCCCGTGGTTGTTCTCCGCGTTCGCGATCGCGCTCTGCAGCGTCTTCTTCACGTCGCCGGCGATCCGCTTCTTGGAGAAGGTGAGATCGGCCAGCGCCTTGCCGACCGGCTTGCGCCGGATCAGCTGCGCGACGAGGTTCAGCTTCTGCGGGCTGACCTTCAGCATCCGGCTCGTCGCCAGCGCCTCGGTCTCAGCCGCGCGACGGGGGTTCTTTTCCTGTCCCATCGCTTATCTCCGCTTCGCTTTCTTGTCGGCCTGGTGGCCGTAATAGGTGCGCGTCGGCGAGAACTCGCCGAACTTGTGGCCGATCATGTCTTCCGAGACGGAGACCGGAATGTGCTTCTTGCCGTTGTAGACGCCGAAAGTCAGCCCGACGAATTGCGGCAGGATGGTGGAGCGGCGGGACCAGATCTTGATGACCTGGTTCTTGCCGGACCCCTGCGCCTTCTCGGCCTTCTTCAGAACGTGGGCGTCGACGAACGGGCCCTTCCAGACGGAACGTGGCATTTTCCCCGTCCTCTCTTATCGCTTGTTCTTGCGGGCGTGACGGCTCCGCAGAATGTACTTGTCGGTCGCCTTGTTGCGGCGGGTCTTCGCGCCCTTCGTGGGCTTGCCCCAGGGTGTGACCGGATGACGGCCGCCCGAGGTGCGGCCTTCGCCGCCGCCATGCGGGTGGTCGATCGGGTTCATCGCGACGCCGCGAACCGAGGGGCGCTTGCCGAGATGCCGCATCCGGCCGGCCTTGCCGAAGTTCTGGTTCGAATTGTCGGGGTTCGAGACAGCGCCGATCGTGGCCATGCATTCCTGCCGCACGGTGCGAAGCTCGCCGGAAGAGAGGCGAAGCTGCGCATAGCCGCCGCCGCGGCCGACGAACTGGGCGTAGGCGCCGGCGGAGCGGGCGACCTGCCCGCCCTTGCCAGGCTTCAGCTCGATGTTGTGGACGATCGAGCCGACCGGCATACCGGAGAAGGGCATCGCGTTGCCCGGCTTCACGTCCACCTTCGCGCCGGAGACGACGCTGTCGCCCACCGCGAGGCGCTGCGGCGCAAGGATATACGCCTGCTCGCCGTCCTCATAGCGGATGAGCGCAATGAAAGCGGTGCGGTTCGGGTCGTATTCGATCCGCTCCACCTTCGCCGTCACGTCGAACTTCCGTCTCTTGAAATCCACGATACGGTAGAGCCGCTTGGCCCCGCCGCCCATCCGCCGCGCCGTGATCCGCCCGTAGTTGTTCCGTCCACCCGATTTCGTCAGACCCTCGGTGAGGGACTTGACGGGGCGGCCTTTCCACAGCTCCGAACGGTCGATCAGAACCAGCCCGCGCTGGCCCGGCGTCGTCGGCTTGTACGACTTCAACGCCATCTTGCTGTCTCCCGCTTCTTTCTCAGAGGCCCGTCGTCACGTCGATGGCGTTGCCCGCCTCGAGCGTCACATAGGCTTTCTTCACGTCGTTCCGCTTGCCGGGACGGCCGCGGAACCGCTTCACCTTGCCCTTGGAAATGGCGGTGTTGACCGCCTTCACCTTGACGTTGAAGAGCGATTCGACCGCCGCCTTGATCTCCGGCTTGGAGGCGTCGATCGCCACCTCGAAGACCACCGCATTCGCCTCGGAGGCCAACGTCGCCTTCTCGGTGATGATCGGGCGGCGGATCACGTCGTACTGTTCTGCCTTCGCGCTCATTTCAGCCGCTCCTCAAGCGCGGCGACGGCCGCTTTGGTCAGAACCAGCCGGTCCCGGCGCAGGATGTCATAGACATTCGCGCCCTGGCTCGGCAGCACGTCGAGGCCCTGGATGTTGCGGGCCGCGCGGGCGAAGCCGGCGTCCACGACCGCGCCGTCGATGACGAGCGTCTTGCCAAGGCCGAGCTTCTCCATCGCCGCCTTCAGGTCCTTCGTCTTCCCGCTCTCGAGCGTCGCCGAATCGAGCACGATCAGCTCGCCCGCCTTCGCCTTCGCTGAAAGCGCATGGCGGAGGCCGAGGGCGCGGACCTTCTTCTGCAGGTCATGCGCATGGCTCCGGGGCACCGGGCCCTTGGCGTTGCCGCCGTGGCGGAACTGCGTCACGCCGCGGTCGCCGTGGCGGGCGCCGCCGGAACCCTTCTGGCGGACGATCTTCTTCGTCGAATAGCTCGTCTCGCCGCGGGTCAGCGTCTTGTGCGTACCGGCCTGCCGCTTCGCGAGCTGCCAGCGCACGACGCGCTGCAGGATGTCGGCTCGCGGCTCGAGGCCGAAGACCTCGTCCGCAAGCTCGATCTCGCCCGCGGCGCCGCCGTCGAGCATGGTCACTGCGGTCTTCATTTCTGGTCACCTCCCTCGGGAGCGGGGGCATCGCCTTCCGGGCCCGCCTTGAGCTCGGCTTCGGAGGCCTTGAGCGCAGCCTCCTCGGCGGCGGCCTGCTCCGCAGCGGCTGCCGCGGCGGCTGCGGCGGCCTCGGCCTCGGCGGCGGCTGCGGCGGCTGCCGCAGCGGCGGCGGCTTCCTCGGCGGCGGAGCGGAGCGCGGCGGGCAGGATCACGTTGTCGGGCGTCGGCTTCTTGACCGCGTCCTTGATCGTGACCCAGCCGCCCTTCGAACCGGGAACCGCGCCCTTGACCATGATGAGGCCGCGCTCGGCGTCCGTCTTCACCACCTGAAGGTTCTGCGTGGTGACGCGGACGTCGCCCATATGGCCGGCCATCTTCTTGCCCTTGAAGACCTTGCCCGGATCCTGGCACTGGCCCGTGGAGCCGTGGGAGCGGTGCGAGATCGACACGCCGTGCGAAGCGCGAAGCCCGCCGAAATTGTGCCGCTTCATCGCGCCCGCGAAGCCCTTGCCGGTCGAGGTGCCGGAGACGTCGACGAACTGGCCCGCGAAATAGTGATCCGCCGTCAGCTCCTCGCCGATCGCGATGAGGTTCTCGGGCGCGACGCGGAACTCGGTCAGCTTCCGTTTCGGCGCGACATTCGCCTTGGCGAAGTGGCCGCGCATCGGCTGCGTCACGTTCTTCGGCTTGGCCGCGCCGGCGCCGAGCTGGACGGCGGTGTAGCCGTCCTTCTCCGCGGTCTTCTGCGCGACGACCTGGACATTGTCCATCTGCAGGACGGTGACCGGCACCTGCCGTCCGTCGTCCATGAACAGCCGGGTCATGCCCAGCTTTTTGGCGATTACCCCTGAGCGCATGATCCGCGTCTCCTCAGAGCTTGATTTCGACGTCGACGCCGGCGGCGAGGTCGAGCTTCATCAGCGCGTCCACCGTCTGCGGCGTCGGGTCCACGATGTCGAGAAGCCGCTTGTGCGTCCGGATCTCGAACTGCTCGCGGGACTTCTTGTCGATATGCGGCCCGCGGAGAACCGTGTACTTCTCGATCTTGGTCGGCAGCGGGATCGGGCCGCGGACCTCGGCGCCGGTGCGCTTGGCCGTGTCCACGATCTCCTGCGTGCTCGAATCGAGCACGCGGTGGTCGAAGGCCTTCAGCCGGATCCGGATGTTCTGACTCTGCATCTCTCTCGCCCTTCCGGGACTGATGGGTCGGGGCGCGGCCTACCGCGCCCCTCTCCCCCGATTACTCGATGATGGTGCCGACGACGCCGGCGCCGACGGTGCGGCCGCCCTCGCGGATGGCGAAGCGGAGGCGCTCCTCCATCGCGATCGGGGCGAT